>NZ_JBSHNT010000145.1:0-191624 GCF_053601615.1 Pontimicrobium sp. MEBiC06410 | reverse complement strand
ATTATTTTATTAATTTTAGGAACGTATTTCTTTGTAACCAAAAAAGCATCAGAATCAACAACTAATTTATTGTTAATAGCAGGAGTTACTCAATTAACCCTTTTTTACGGAGTTATGTTTTACCTTTATAAAGGAAAAATGAAAAATGCATTAGAAGACTAATACCCCATGTTGGAACTCGTCTGCGACGAGTTATTATTTACAATATGGAAAACACAGAAAAAAATAAAAAGCTTTCGCAATATAATATTGCGAAAGCTTTTTAGTTGCTATATTTACACTATATTCCTTTCTTAAATTCAGCCAACGCACCAACAATGGTATTTAAGTTTTCGGTAATATTAGCTTCCAATGCCTTAAAATTGCTTTGAACATCTTTTTGATACACCAAATTCTCCCCGATATTCTTTTTAGGGATAAACTCGTTATCCTTTACAAACATCCATTCAATTGCAATTAGATAGAAGGTTAAAAGATAATAAAGTCCCATTTGAATTTAATAGAGATGAAGATTCTCGAAAAAAATACAAAAATGTGGATGAATGGGCTAAGGCTTTGAAAGATTAAAACCCTTGCTGGCACTCGTTTGCGACGAGTGATTATTTACAATATGTGTAGATACAGAAAGAAATAAAAAGCCAATATACAATGCATTATTGTAAAACATATACATATCTTAAATATATATAAGGCTATACCTAATACTCATTTAACCATTTTACTAGAAGTAAGTTATTGGTTTTTGGAATAATTTATAAAGCTATAAATAATTTAATATCTATATTATAAAGTCTACCTTCAACCTAGACTTGTTTAAGGTTTTACCATAAAGCATCTCTATTTTTAGGTGTTATGTCATGCTGAAACAAGTTCAGCATGACGTGATAAATAGTATCATGATACAAAACGAACTAATAGATAAAAATTAAACTTAAAAATTACAGTGACTACACTCTTTTTCATCTTAATACGGTTATTTATGGTAGAAAAAACCCATAGGGCAAGACAGAACACCATAAAATAAATAGTATTCTTAATTATGAAAACTAGCGTTTTACTACACGCTTAAAAATGATTACCCTGTACTAAAAAAACATTAAAAAACGCTGTAAAAACTAGTGTTTACAATACCTAACAAACGAAATAGGTTTCTAAAAAAAATACGTAGTTCTACGTATTTCATAACTCATTTAATCATTTTATCTTTACAATGCTATTAATTTAATTCTTAGGGAGAATTATGAGATTACTCTGCATCCAGTGGATGCAGGGTTTTCAAAATCAAAAAAAAAGTAAGTGTGCAAACTATTAAGATTATGGAAAAAATAAAAGGAGAAAATAACAAGAACTTAATTATAGGTGTTATGATTATAGCAGTTATTGTTATTTCAATTAACATCGTTGCGGGTTTTATTTTAACCGCTTAAAAGAAGAAATACTAAAATCTTAAATTCATAAAAAAAGCGTAACTAAATAGTTACGCTTTTTTTATACTTACATTGGTATGATTACTTATATTAAAGTTCTAAAGCCTTTTTAATATCGTTATTCATCAATAACTCCGTTGGATTTTCTAGCGCTTCTTTAACAGCTACTAAGAACCCAACACTTTCTTTACCATCAATAATTCTATGATCGTAAGATAATGCAACATACATTATTGGGCGTATAACAACTTGTCCATCTACAGCTACTGGTCTTTCTACAATATTATGCATACCTAAAATACCACTCTGCGGAGGGTTAATTATTGGTGTAGACAACATACTTCCAAAAACACCTCCATTAGAAATAGTAAATGTTCCTCCTGTCATTTCATCTACAGTAATTTTACCATCTCTAGCTCTTAATGCTAAACGCTTTACCTCTGCCTCTACACCTCTAAATGATAAATTTTCGGCATTACGTATTACTGGAACCATTAATCCTTTTGGCCCAGATACAGCTATACTTACATCTACAAAATCGTAAGACAACATTTCTTTTCCATCTATCATAGAGTTTACAGCTGGATATAGTTTTAATGCTCTTACTACCGCTAAGGTAAAGAAAGACATAAAACCTAGACTTACGCCATGTTTAGCCTTAAAAGTCTCTTTATACTCTTTACGTAAAGCAAAAATAGGAGACATATCTACTTCATTAAAAGTAGTTAACATTGCTGTTGTGTTTTTTGCTTCTACTAAACGTTCTGCTACTTTACGACGTAACATTGACATTTTACTCCTAGATGTTCCACGATTACCTCCGGTTGGAGTTCCCATAGATGGTACAGCATTAATTGCATCTTCTTTAGTTACTCGACCATCTTTTCCAGTTCCAGACACAGAGCCAGCATCCATACCTTTCTCAGCTAGAATCTTTTTAGCTGCAGGACTAGCTGTACCTGTAGCATATGTTTTAGATTCTACAGGAGCTGGTTTAGCTTGTTCAGCTTTTGGTGCTTCTTCTTTTTTCTCAACTTTAGCTGGAGCATCTCCTCCTTCTGGTTTTGCAGCGCTTGTGTCTATTAAACACACGACAGCACCTACCTCAACAGCATCACCTTCTTCAATTCTATTACCATCTTTGTCTGTAAGCGTTATTATTCCGCTTGCTTCAGCAGGAAGTTCTAATGTTGCTTTATCACTATCTACTTCTGCGATAGCTTGATCTTTTTCAACATAATCACCATCTTGAACTAACCATTCGGCTATTTCAACTTCTGTAATTGATTCTCCAGGAGAAGGCACTTTCATTTCTAAAATCATCGTACTATAATTTTGTATATTTTAAGTCTGTTGTGAATTTTAGACTAATTTATTTTACTTATTAATTTTTTTATTTTTTTTGTTGTGCTATTATATACAAACCACTAACTTTTCCGTTTGTATTATTAACACTTACACGAACATCCATAACATCTTTTGCAAAAGTTGTTTTATAAACAGCTGCTTGGTCTTTAACATTATAATATTCCATTGTTTTAATATCTCCACGAGATGCTTTAATTCTAGTATAAAATGCTACGGTTCGCTCTAATGGCATTTTTGCTTTCATTTCTGTATCAAACATATTAAAAATTGCTTCATAATTAGAAGCATTATATGCCGTTTGGAAATCGATTGCTGCTTTTTTATTTGCACTAGATTGTGAAAACCCTAATGAGAAACATAATAATGCAATAATTAAAAGTCCTTTTTTCATTTGTCTATGTATTAAAATTGGAGCAAGACTACTTCAATTGTGTTTAACGTTGATTATTTTTTGTTTTATCAAATACGTAATCTATTACTTCTTGATGACGTTTTTTTGAACGTGTAGAACTTCCTGCAGATGGTGCACCGTAAGGTCTTCTTGAAGCAGCTCTAAATGTTCTTGTTTCTTCTAAATGCATTAACATGTGGCTGTAAGCCCCCATATTCCTTGGTTCTTCTTGTGCCCAAACCACATCTTCTACATGTTTATATTTATCTAATATTGTACGTATTTCTTTCTTTGGTAATGGGAATAATTGTTCTATTCTTACAATAGCAACATCTTCTCTACCTTCTTTCTCTCTTACTTCTTCTAAATCGTAATAGAATTTCCCCGTTACAAATACTAAAGTTTTTACTTTATCTACAGTAACGTTGTCATCGTCAATTAAAGTTTGAAAGCTTCCTTTTACAAAAGAATCTACTGTAGATACAGCCTTAGGGTGACGTAATAAACTTTTTGGTGTAAATACAATTAATGGTTTTCTATAGCCAACCTTCATTTGTCTACGCAACAAATGAAACATATTTTCTGGTGTTGTACAATCAGCAACAAACATATTGTCTTTTGCACATAATTGTAAGTAACGTTCCATTCTTGCAGATGAGTGTTCTGCTCCCTGATTCTCGTAACCATGTGGTAATAACATGACTAAACCATTCTGCATTTTCCATTTATCTTCTCCCGCAGAAATGTACTGATCTAACATAATTTGCGCACCATTACTAAAGTCTCCGAATTGTGCTTCCCAAATAGTTAATGTTTTTGGGCTTGCCATAGCATAACCATAATCGAAACCTACAACTCCATACTCAGACAGTAATGAGTTGTAAATGTAGAAATCTCCTTGTGTGTCACTTACATTATTAAGTAATACAACTTCTTCTTCACTATCTTCTACTTTAACAACAGCGTGTCTGTGTGAAAATGTACCACGTTCTACATCTTGTCCAGATATTCTAACATTGTACCCTTCTTCTAATAATGTTCCATAAGCCAAATGTTCAGCCATAGACCAATCAAGTTGGTCATTATCAAACATTTTTTGTCTAGCTTCTGTTATACGCTCTATTTTACGAATAAACTTTTTATCTTCTGGTAGGTTAGAAATAACTTTCGTTATTTTTTCTAGTTGTTCTCTTGTTGTTGTTGTATCAACAGTTTTCATCATTTCTTCTTCATCTACACGTGAAAAATCTTTCCACTCGTGCTCCATAAATGGTGTAATAACTGTTTTATCTTCTTTTCTAGAATCTATTAAATTCTCTTCTAATGTATTTAGGTAATCTGCTTCAAGCTTCTTTACATATTCTTTTGTAATAACATCTTCGGTTATTAACTTCTCTACATAAATATCTCTTGGATTGGCATGGTTTTTTAAAGCCTTGTATAGCTTTGGCTGTGTAAATCTAGGTTCATCTCCTTCATTATGCCCATATTTTCTGTAGCCTAATAAATCTATAAATACATCGCGTTTAAATTGCATTCTAAAATCTAATGCAAACAACATAGCATGTACTACAGCTTCTGCATCGTCTGCATTTACGTGTAATACTGGTGATAATGTTACTTTACCAACATCTGTACAATACGTACTTGATCGTGCATCTAAGTAATTAGTAGTAAACCCTACTTGGTTATTTACAACGACATGAATGGTACCATTAGTTCGGTAACCATCTAACTGCGCCATTTGCACAACTTCGTAAATTAAACCTTGACCTGCTATTGCAGCATCTCCGTGTACTACTATTGGTAATACTTTACTAAAGTCGTCTTTATGGTATTTATCTTGTTTTGCTCTCGCTATACCTTCAACAACTGCTCCAACTGTCTCTAAGTGCGATGGATTTGGTGCAATACTTAAATGTATTTTTTTACCTGAATCTGTTTCACGGTTACTTGTTAAACCTAAATGGTATTTAACATCTCCATCGAATATTTTTTCTTCATAGTCTTTACCATCGAACTCACTAAAAATATCTTTTGTCGATTTACCAAATATATTTGCTAATGTACTTAAACGACCACGGTGAGCCATTCCCATTACAAACTCTTTAACACCTAGATCTGCTGCCTTTTCAATTACAGCGTCAAGAGCTGGTATTAATGATTCGCCTCCTTCTAAAGAGAATCGTTTTTGTCCTACATATTTTTTATGTAAAAACGCTTCAAAAGAAACGGCTTCGTTTAACTTTTTAAGAATATGTTTTTTCTGATCTGCCGAAAATTTAGGCTGATTATCGTTAATGTTAAGTTTATTCTGAATCCATTGTATTTCTTCTGGCTTTCTAATATACATGTACTCTACACCAATAGCATCACAATAAATAGACTCTAAATGATCTATTATTTGCTGTAATGTTTGTTGTGGGCCAAGTCCCAAAATATCTCCTGCATTAAATGTAGTATTTAAGTCGGAAGCAGATAAGCCAAAGTTTTCAATCTCTAGCGTTGGCGCATATTTTCTACGTGCTCTAACCGGATTGGTTTTTGTAAATAAGTGACCTCTATTTCTATAGCCATCTATTAGTTTTACAACTTGAAATTCTTTTTGAACATGTTCTGGAATCTGAGTAGAAACACCTTCTACTATTTCACCTTCCATTCCGTAATTTTCACTACCAAAGTCGTAGCCTTGAAAAAAGGCTCTCCAACTTGGTTCTACAGAATCTGGGTTTACAAGATATTGTTCGTATAAGTCAGCAAAGTATGCTGTATGTGCTGCGTTTAAAAAGGAATATTTATCCATGTTATGTATAAGACGTGTTCGCTTCAACAAAATTTCATCAAAAATACAACTTTTACTAAAAATACTAATGCTTTTATTATATTTATAACTTTTACACCCAACAAATTGTATTAGTTATGAGAATTAACACTAATAAATATTCCTTTTTACTACTATTTTTCTTTATTTATAGTATAATAACGGCTCAAAATAATAACGCCCAAAAGACTAACAATTTTTGGAGCAATGTTAGTTTTGGAGGAGGAATAGGTGTAAGTACTGGTACTGGTTTTTTTAGTGCGACTTTAGCGCCAAGTGCTATTTATAATTTTAATGACCAATTTGCTTTAGGTGTTGGACTTAATGGTACTTATAACAGAAGTAAAGATTTTTTTAAGTCCACTATTATTGGAGGAAGTGTTATTGGCCTTTTCAATCCCATAGAAGCCTTACAGTTATCTGCAGAATTTGAAGAATTAAACGTAAGTAGAAACTTTGACAACCCCGATTTTCAAGATGATAATTATTGGTACCCTGCTTTATTTATGGGTATTGGTTATAGGAGTCAAAATGTAACTTTTGGAATTAGATATGATGTGCTTTACGATGAGAATAAAAGTATTTATATAGATCCTTGGGCTCCTTTTGTTAGATTTTATTTCTAATAAACATAATCTATTTAAGAAGAATATTTATTCTTAAACCATACTTTTTGCCACTCTCGTTTAAGGATTAAAAAGGTTACATCTTCTGATAGTTTTAATGTATCATTTCCATCTAAAGCCTTTATATTAACTTCTGGTACGTCTATAATGTATAATAAGTTTAAATACTCTGGAAACTTCTCTTGAATAAGTTTGTAAACCGTTTCATGCAATAACAATTTTAAATCTTCTGGTAAAATATCTTCGTTAAAATCTAGATCGATATTAGCAAATAGAAAATCTTTATTTATTTGATGTACCAATTTTGTATACAAATCTAATTGGCTAGCTTCAGTAATAAGCTCATTAAATGTATTAGGTAATTGCATCACTGTTTATATTTCATTTTTAATGGACTGCAAACTTATACTTTACGAGTCATCAAAGCGTTACCAAATTGTTTTAATATTGTTTTCTTTTCTTCAGAAATACTTAATGTATCTAAAACAGAAAAGGCTTGTTTAGTATAATTTTCTATTTCATTCTGGGTAGCTGTAGCAGAACCACTAGATATAAACGCTTCCTTTACAGTTTCAATTTTCTCAACATTATCTTTTAAGTTTACAGTAAACAACTGCTCTAACTGAGTCTTTTTTATGGGGTCTAGAACCTCAATAGCTTTAAGATATAAGTATGTTTTTTTATTTTCTATAATATCACCTCCAACTTGTTTTCCAAATGTTTTAGGATCTCCAAAAGCATCTAAATAATCGTCTTGCAATTGAAATGCAATACCTAACAATTTACCAAAGTTATAAATATGTTCTTGATCTTGTTCGCTTGCTCCAGCTACTATTGCTCCCATTTTCATAGCAGCTCCAACCAAAACAGCCGTTTTATACTCAATCATTTTTAAATACTCGGCGATTGTAACATCCTCACGAGTTTCAAAATCAACATCGTATTGTTGTCCCTCGCAAACCTCTAGAGCGGTCTTACTAAATAACTTTGCTAGGGCATAAAATGTATTTGGCTCATAATTTTCAAACAATTGGTAGGCCATAATTAACATGGCATCTCCTGAAAGTATTCCTGTATTTATATCCCATTTTTCGTGTACAGTTTTTTTACCTCTTCTTAAAGGAGCATCGTCCATAATGTCATCATGAACTAAGGAAAAATTATGGAATATTTCTATACTTAATGCGGCATCTAAAGCTTTTTCATAACTACAATTAAACAACTCTGCAGTCATTAAAGTTAAAACAGGTCGTAAACGCTTTCCTCCTAATTTTAAAATATAGTTAATAGGAGCATATAAGTTTTCTGGCTCTCGATCTTTAGAATAACGCTCCAAATACTCTATAAAAAGCGTTTGATACTGTTGTGTTTGTTGCATGCAGCAAAAATAAAGGAAATGAGATTACTAAAACAAATACTTTAAGCTAATGTTAAAAAAATATTAAAACTACGGAAACTTTTTTTGTTTTTAAAGTTTCCAAATGTATCTTTGCACCTAATTATGAGAGAACAAATAATAATAAAATCGACCGAACTGTTTCTTACACTGGGTTTTAAAAGTGTAACAATGGACGATATAGCTAGTGAAATGGCTATATCTAAAAAAACAATTTATGTCCATTTTAAAAATAAAACTAAGCTTGTTGAAGCTGTTACGTTTAATCTTTTTGAAAACATCTGTGATGGTATCGATGGTATTTGTGAAGCATCTGCAAACCCTATCGAAGAATTATACGACATTAAAATGTTTGTTATGAATCATTTAAAAAGTGAAAAAACACCTCCGCAACATCAGTTAAAAAAATATTACCCTCAAATATACGATGTGCTAAGAATGAAACAGTTTGACAAAATGCATGACTCGGTCAAAAAAAGCCTCCAAAAGGGAATTGAGACCTCTGTTTTTAGATCTAACATTGATGTGGATTTTATATCTCGAATGTATTTTAATGGAATGACTGGTATTAAAGATGATGTCATTTTCCCAAAAACTAAATTTAATATGGACTATTTAATGGAAAGCTATTTAGAATACCATTTAAGAGCCATTGTTACAGAAAGTGGATTGCAAATATTAAATCAATTTATAAATAAAACCAACTAAAATAGATAGAATGAGACGCATTCAAATCATCGTACTTTTACTAATGACATCGTTTACTTACTCGCAAGAGGAAAAACAAAACTTCACTTTACAGGAAGCTATAGATTATGCATTAGAAAATAACCGCACTGCAAAAAATGCAGCTTTAGATATTGATGCTGCAAAACAGCAAAAGTGGGAAACTACCGCTATGGGACTACCCCAAATAAATGGAAAAATAGAATACCAAAATTGGATAAAACAACAAGTATCTTTATTACCTGCTGCTGCTTTTGATAACACACAGAGTACAATAGATATTGTTAATGATTATTTTGATGTTAACCAAGATAATTTTGATGTTAACGCTCCACAGGGCTTTATTCCTCTTCGTTTTGGTACTAAACAAACTGTAAATGCCAATGTTACATTAAGTCAATTAATTTTTGACGGCTCTTATTTAGTTGGTTTACAATCTGCGAAAGTCTTTTTAGAAATCTCAAAAAATGCTAAGGAGAAAACAGATTTAGAAGTGAGAAAAGCAGTTATAAATGCATATGGTAACGTTTTACTAGCCGAAGAAAGTCTTGAAATCCTAAAACGCAATATAGCTGTCTTAGAAAAAAACTTAGACGATACTACAAAAATATACGAAAACGGGCTAGAGGAAGAAGAAAGCGTAGAACAGTTACAGATTACACTTTCTAGTGTAAAAAGTAACCTAAGCAATACACAACGTCTTAAAAAATTAGCCTATCAGATGCTAAATATAACCATAGGAAAAGAAATTAATTCTAAAACTATCCTTATGGATAATTTAGAATCTTTAACTAGTAAAAATATAGATCTTGGATTATTACAACTAGATAACGGTGTTGAAAATACTATTGATTATAAAATTGCTCAAAATGATAAAACCTCTAAAGAGCTTTTAGTTAAGTTAGAAAAGAGCAAAGCGCTCCCTAGTTTATCTGCATTTATTAATGCAGGATATAATGGAAACAATGATAATTTCGACTTTTTAAAGAAAGACCAACAATGGTTTGGCTCCTCTTTATTAGGCTTCACAATGAACATCCCTATTTTTAGTTCTGGTATGCGAAGTGCAGCAACACAACGTGCTAAAATAAACCTTGAAAAAGCAGAAGAAACATTAACTGAAACTGAACAAAAAATAAAACTAGAAATAGCGGCTGCGAAAAGCGACTACCAATTTGCTATAGAAGATTACGATAACAAAAAAGATAATTTAGCTTTAGCAGAACGCATTGAACAAAAGAATCAAGTAAAGTTTTTTGAAGGTATTGGTTCCAGTTTCGAGTTACAACAAGCACAAAGACAACTATATGCAGCACAGAACGATTTATTACAAACCATGCTACAAATAATCAATAAAAAAACCGCACTAGAAACGGTATTAAACCAAATATAAACTGAGAAAACTAAACGCAATGAAAAATATACTATCAATACTATCACTAACTTTAATTCTAGCCTCTTGTGGCAAAGATAAAGCCAGTAAAAAAATGGACTTAGAGTCTATTAAAAAAGAACGTAGCGAACTAGTTGCAAAACAACAAGAATTGGCAGCATCTATTAAAGCTATTGATTTAAAAATAGATGAATTATCACCAGCAAAAAAATTACCATTAATAACAACATTTACAGCAGAATCTAAAAAATTTGAACACTATTTAGAATTACAAGGAAATGTTGCAACAAAACAGAACCTTGTAATAACACCAGAAATGGCTGGTATTTTAAAACAAGTTCTTGTTAAAGAAGGACAACGCGTCTCTAAAGGACAATTATTGGCTAGAATTGATGATGGTGGGTTAAGTTCGCAAGTTGCACAACTACAAATTCAAGCAGATTTAGCAAAAACAACTTACGATAGACAAAAACGCCTTTGGGAACAAAAGATTGGTAGTGAAATACAGTATTTACAAGCCAAATCTGCTTACGAAGCACAACAAAAAGCTATAGCTCAATTAAACAGTACGCTAGCAAAAACAGCAGTAAGAGCACCTTTCTCAGGTATTATAGATGATGTTATTACAGAACAAGGCAATGTTGTTGCACCTGGACAAACACAGTTAATGAGAATAGTAAACCTTAAAGACATGTATATTTCTGTAGATGTTCCTGAACGTTATATTAGTAATGTCACAAAAAATAAAGCTGTACAGGTTAACTTTCCAATTTTAGGAGAAACTATAGATGCTACTATTAGGCAAACTGGTAATTTTATTAATCCAGCAAATAGAACATTTAATATAGAGATAGCTGTACCTAATAAAAAAGGCAACATAAAACCTAATTTAACGGCAAAGCTTAAAATTAACGACTACACAAACGAAAAAGCGATACTAATTCCTCAAAATATCATTTCTGAAAATGCAAATGGAGAGCAATACGTATACATATTAGAAAATAAAACCGATAGTATAGCAACTGCCAAGCGTGTTATTATAGAAACAGGAAAAACACAAGGCGATGTTATTGAAGTTTTAAAAGGTATAGATAATAACACAGAAATAATACAAGAAGGGGCACGTAGTGTTAAAGATGGCCAAAAGGTAAAACTAATAGACTAAAACCTATATTCTAATGAGTAAAAAGAAAAACAAAAAGAAGAAGATAGTAGATAAGGAGTTTGGTTTATCGTCGTGGGCCATAAATAACAAATCTACCATATACATGGCCATGGCACTAATATTAGTTTTAGGGATCTCTGCCTATTTTAGTATGCCAAGAGAAAACTTCCCAGAAATAAAAGAAACTAAAATATATGTAAGCTCTTTATTTCCTGGAAATACAGCAGAAGATATTGAAAAACTAATTACCGATCCTTTAGAAGAAAAACTAAATTTAGTAAGTAATAAAGTTGAAATTACCTCTACCTCTCAAGAAGATTATTCGATGATTATTATCGAGTTTGATGAAAATATTACTGTAGAGCAAGCTAAACAAAAAGTAAAGGACGAAATTGACTCGGAAACTTCTAGTGAAGATTGGCCTACATTTAATGGTGCTAAAATTGAACCTAATGTATTCGATTTAAGTATGAGTGAAGAAATTCCTATTCTTAATATTAATATTTCAGGAGATTATCCTGTTGCAAAACTTAAAGAGTTTGGCGAATATTTAGAAGATAAAATTGAAGATTTACAAGAAATAAAAAAAGTAGATATCCGTGGTGCTCAGGAAAAAGAAGTAGAAGTAGCTGTAGACATCTACAAAATGATGGCTTCTAAGGTTAACTTTAATGATATAACTGGCGCTATTGGTAATGGTAACATGACGATGTCTGCTGGAAATTTAATAGCAAGTGGACAACGTAGAACCATACGTATTATTGGAGAGATTGAAACGCCTTCAGAATTAGAAAATTTTGTCGTAAAATCTGAAAAAGGCAATTCTATTTATCTAAAAGATGTTGCTACTGTCCGTTTTAAAGAAAAGGACAGGACTACTTATGCAAGAGAGTTTGGAGACCGAGTAGTAATGCTAGATGTAAAAAAGCGAGCAGGTAAAAACATGGTTGCCGCTGCAGAACAAATAGATGTTATTGTTAAAGATGCTATAGAAAATGTATTCCCAAGCAATTTAAAAGTAACAGTAACTAACGATCAATCTTCAAAAACTATTGGTCAAGTAGACGATTTAGTAAACAACATTATTTTTGGTATTATTCTAGTTGTTACCGTTTTAATGTTCTTTTTAGGATTTAAAAACGCGCTTTTTGTTGGTTTCGCTATACCTATGTCTATGTTTATGTCTTTAATGATATTAAGTTATTTAGGTTTTACCTTAAATACAATGATTCTTTTTGGGCTAATTATGGGGCTAGGAATGTTAGTAGATAACGGTATCGTGGTCGTTGAAAATGTCTACAGATTAATGGAAGAAGAAGGGCTCTCTAGAGTTGAAGCTGCTAAAAAAGGAATAGGCGAAATTGCATTTCCTATTATTATATCTACAGCTACAACTATTGCAGCCTTTGTACCTCTAGGTTTATGGCCAGGAGTTATGGGACAATTTATGGTATACTTCCCAAAAACATTATCTGTAGTATTAGGATCCTCGTTATTTGTAGCTATCTTTTTTAACTCTGTTTTAGTCTCTCAGTTTATGACAACCGAAGACAAAGACATGCCTTTAAAACAAATCATTAAAGTATCTTCTATTATTGGAGGTGTTGGCTTACTCATTTTACTCTTTGGAGGCGAATATAGAGGTTTAGGAACCGTTATGTTATTTACTGCTATTTTATTATGGGCATACAGGCTGTTTTTAAGAAAAATGGTAAATAACTTTCAAAACAAAACTTTAGTACGTTTAGAAAATTGGTACGAAAGTAAAATTGCAGGAGCTTTAAAAGGCAAAAGACCTATTCTTATTTCTTTTGGAACTGCTGCTCTATTAGTTGCTGCTTTTGTAGCCTTTGGAGCTTCAGTATCATCACAAAGAACAAAAATTGAGTTTTTCCCAGACAATGTACCAAATCAAATCATTGTATATATAGAATACCCTCAAGGAACAGATATTGAAAAAACCAATTCAATTACTAAAGCTATTGAAGCTAAAGTTTACAGCATTATTAATAATGATAAATATGTAAAAGATGGTGAAAACTTTTTAGTAGAAAGTGCGGTGTCACAAGTAGGTGAAGGTGCAGGAAACCCGCAAACCGATGGAGGTTCTGCAGCCGAAATGCCCCATAAAGGTAAAATTACAGCTTCTATGCGAGAGTATAAGTACAGAAATGGAGCAGATAGTCAAGCCTTACTTAAAGAAGTGCAAGAATCGTTAGTAGGCATTTATCCTGGTGTTTTAATTTCTGTAGAGAAAGATGCTAACGGACCACCTGCAGGAGCACCTATTAATATTGAACTAGAAGGTGATGATTATAACGAATTAATAAATACAGCCGAACGCATGCGTGAATTTATTAACTCTAAAAACATAGATGCCATAGATGAGCTTAAAATAGATGTTAATAAGGACAAACCTGCCATGCAAGTTATTGTAGATCGTAAAAAAGCAGGAGAATTAGGGGTTTCTACAGGACAAGTAGGGCAACAATTAAGAAACTCTATTTTTGGTGCTAAAGCTGGTATTTATAAAGAGGATGGAGAAGATTACGACATCTACGTGCGTTTTAATAAAGAAGACCGTTATAATACAAGTGCCATTTTCGATCAAAATATAGTATTTAGAGATCCTGCATCTGGACAAATAAAAGAAATACCAGTTTCTACAGTTGCAAAACAAAATAACAGCTCTGGTTTTAGCGCTATAAAACATAAAGACACAAAACGTGTTGTTACAGTTTACTCTGCTTTAGCTCCTGGTTTTACAGATGCTGGCGCAGCAGTTAGTAGAGTACAAGAGGAAATGAAAAGTTTTGAAAATATGCCTAAAAGCATTAAAATAGATTATACAGGACAAATTGAAGAACAAAACAAACAAATGTCCTTTTTAATGGGAGCATTCTTTACAGGACTTGGATTAATTTTCTTAATCTTAATTTTCCAATTCAACTCATTCTCTAAACCAACCATTATAATGATTGCTATTTTCTTGAGTTTAATTGGTGTATTTGGAGGTATTGTCATTACTGGATCTTCCTTTGTAATATTAATGACTATGATGGGGATTATTTCATTAGCTGGTATTGTTGTAAATAACGGTGTGGTACTTTTAGATTATGCACAATTACTTATTGATAGAAAGAAGAACGAATTGGATCTAGAAGAGGAAGATTATTTAAGTAAAGATGATTTATTATGGTGTATTATTAGAGCAGGTAAAGCGCGTTTAAGACCTGTATTATTAACTGCTATTACCACAATTCTAGGCTTAATACCTCTAGCTATTGGGTTAAATATAAATTTCTTCTCTTTGTTTAGCGAATTTGATCCTAATATATACATAGGAGGTGATAATGTTATCTTTTGGGGGCCATTAGCATGGACAGTAATCTATGGGTTATTTGTAGCTACATTCTTAACATTAATTGTAGTTCCAGTATTATTCTATTTAACTATGCGTTTAAAAATGTCATTATATGGAAAATCAAATGCTCAAATTACAACACAAAAAGAGGATAATGAAGCATTAGGAGATAATACCGCTTTAGTTTTAGATAAATAAATATAGTTTATAAAGTACAAAAAAAGCCTGTGATATATATCACAGGCTTTTTTTATAGCTGTCTTATAGAGAATGTCTCTTAATTCCCTTCTGCAAAAGGAATAGGAAACTCATTATAAACAACATCTCCTGCTCTATCTATAGGTAATGTATTAGATAAATTATACCTTCTTAAATCGAACATTCTATGGTTTTCTGCCCAAAGCGAATAACGTCTTTGGTTTAATAGCTCTGTAACTAAATCAGCATCTGTTGTTGCTCCTGAATAATTAGCTAAAGATGCTGCATTTCTTATTACATTAAGTGCTGTAACTGCTTGTGCATTATTAGTTCCAATATTTGCTTCTGCATAGACTAAAATTAACTCTTCATTTCTAAGCATATCTATAGGGCTAACATTAGTAGCATACAACCTAGTTTCGTGTGTTCCTGTTAAACCATCTTGTACACTTGGATCTGGTCTTACAGCTGTTTTAGAACTTACTCTAGTATCTCCAGCTTCTGCATCATTTATCCAACTATTATGTACAATTATTTGATCTCCATTATTTGGGTTAGCAGCTGTAGATGGCCCTTTGTAAACAGGATTGGTAACATCTCCACTAGACTGACTAAATACATGCTTAGGTCCAATAGTAATATCTCCGTTTAAATCAAAGTAAGAAGCGTTTAAAGCTGTAAGTGCTCCAGATTTGTCTCCATCATATAAAGCCGCAGTAGCTGCAACTGCTCTATTAAATTGAGCAAAAGTAGCTGGTGTGTCAAAACCTGAAAACCCTGCTAAACTAAAAGCAAAAGTGCTTCCTGCTTGATTTAAATTGTTTAATCCATCATTTAGCATTGCTCTTACTTCTGTCATAGCTGCAGAAAAATCTAGAACTGGACCTAGATTTGTATCGTCAGAAACATCAACTCTAGCTCTATTATAAGATTTTAAAACTTCAATTAGCTCAAACGCAATTATAGTCTGCGCAAACCCTACATAACCAGCTCTTTCCTCTGCAGTAACAGTTCCAGTATTATTAGCAGATTGTATTAAAATATTGGCATTCTTTATAGACCTGTAACGACCAGCCCATGGACCAGTAGCATAAAAATCTCCGTTTTCTAAGCTAGATCCATTTTTACCTAAAATATTAGCTGTATTTCTAGGATCTGCATCAAATAAATACAACTCTCTAGCCATCGTGCCACTAGCCGTGGTTTGGATTCCTAAACTATTTCTCATTGTAGCTTCAACACCAATAACCATATTGTTTAATTGGTTTATTGATGCACTACTTAATACCCCTTCTAAACTAGGGCCATTAGGGTCTACTTCTTCATCAAAAGTACAAGATGTAGTAATACCTAGTACAAGTAATACCACTAAGGCATAATGCCATTTTACTGTTTTCATTTTATATGTTTTCATAGATTCTTTTTTTAAAATTGAACATTTAAGTGGAAGTAAAATTGTCTTGAACTAGGGAATGGAGTTACATCTATACCACTAGATAAACCTTGACTACCATTTGTTGATACTTCAGGATCGTAACCACTATAATCTGTTATTGTAAATAAATTTCTACCAGAAACTCCAATTTTAGCATTACTTATAACACCTCCAAAAGCATTGATTATTTTTTCCGGAAATCTATAGTATAATGCAACTTCTCTTAATCTTAAGTAACTAGCCGATTCCACAAAACGTGTTGCAGAAAAAGGAGAATTTGCTCTATCCTGCCCTTCTTGTGTATCTAAGTCTGGTGTTGTTCCTCCTAAATCTGTTAATAATTTAGTTAAGTTAATATTATCTCCTCCTTTTTTCCAGTGTAATAAAAAAGATAAATCAAACTGCTTAAATAAGGTCATATTGTTATTAAATGTCATTTGAAAATCTGGCGCAGCATCTCCAACTTGAGTTGGCACACCATTAACAGTACCAGCTAACTGCGTCACTGGTTTTCCTTCTTGAATGTAGAATGTTCCTAATCCAAGACCAAAACCTGCTCCTGGCTGAGCAAATGCAGGCACATCTAATCTTGTAACTTCAGAATCATTAAACCAATATTGCACTCCTGTATTCCAGTTAAAGTTTTCTGTTCTTACAACATCCGCATTAAGAGATAATTCAATACCAGAGTTTTCTAAATCAGCTAAATTTGTAGTTTCAGATCCAAAACCAGATGAACTTGGCAATGCTCTACTTAAAATTAAATCTCTAACGTTTCTTTTATAATAAGTAGCTTCAACATTAAATCTATCAAATAATCGGGTATCGATACCTATCTCAAACTCAGAAGATGTTTCTGGCTCAATATTAGGGTCTCCTTTTGCTGGATTAATAGTAGATCCAACACTTCCACCAATAGTTACTGGGTTTAAACTTGTAAAGATTGAACCAAAACCTGCCGATGATCCTGTTTCTCCATAGGCCATTCTAAATTTAAGCGCATTAATATTTTCTGAACTCCAAAAATCGAAGTTATTTAAGTTCACTGCTAAAGAGGCTTTTGGGAATCCGTAAAATTTATTTGGGTCTCCATTTAAAGTAGATTTGTCTAATCTATATCCTACAGTTCCAATAAATTGATCTTTATAATTCCCTTCAATTTGTGCAAAATATCCAAATTCTCTAACACTTTGCGTTCTTTGCGTTATACTTTGGTTATTCCCTTGTGATAAGTTTGTTTGTCCAGGTATTAAATCTGAAGTTGTACTTAAAACAACATCAGCAGTTTGATCTAGATACGTTAATCCAGCCTGAGTTGTTAATGCTAATTCTCCTCCTAAAGCATCATGATTCCAAATACCTATAATTTGTGAGTTGAAATTAGTAAATCCATTTTTACCAACTCCAATAAATCCATTCTGTCCACTTGCAATTTGTCCTTGGTGTGTTTCTGGTACATAAACATCTGTTTGGTTAGATAAATAATCTACACCAAAATTAGAGACTATTCTAACTTGGTCTGTATCACCACTAAATAAATTAGTTGTTAATTTAAGGCCTTGTATAAAACGATTGTTTAAATCTTCGTTTTTTGCTTGATCTCTTACAAAAATTGGGTTTCCTGAGTAATTTGGATTATTAGGGTAGTTTCCTTGTGCATCTGGGAATAAATTAACCCAAGGTCTAGTAAATGCTAAAGTATAACCATAACTTAACCCTCCTTCATTTTCATTACCTGTAAAACTTCTACTCGACTCACTTCTTACATAGTTAGAACTTAAGGCAAACTTAAACACATCAGATAACTTATGATCTATATTTGCTTTAACAGATAATCTCTTATAACCTGTGTTTTTAATAATACCTTCTTCATCTCTGTAAGATGTACCTACATAGAAACGGGTTTTCTCATTTCCGCCATCAACACTAAACTTAGTTTCGCTAATAAATCCAGTTTCTCCATAAATCTCATCTTCATAATCTATTAATCCTCCATTAGCAACTGCATCATTAAACAATGCTGCTTCTGCCGCATTATACGTAGCTTCAACACTCGCTGCTGTCCAGTTTCTAGAACCTAGAGGGTTAGCTATTTTAGTCGTACCTACATCTTGGCCAAATCTAAAATTAGTTTTTCCATTTTTACCTCTTTTTGTTGTAATAATAACTACACCTGCATTAGCACGTGTACCATAAATTGCAGCTGCAGAAGCCCCTTTTAATACTTCAATGTTTTCTATATCGTTAGGATCTATATCTGCTAATCTGTTAGATGAGTTTTCTTCATTACCTCTGTTAGCTCCAGATGCAAAACGTAACCCTGAAGGGATCTCCACATTATTAATATAAACTCCATCCACAATAAATAAAGGTTGGTTATTTCCATTTATAGAAGAAATACCCCTTAACCTCATTGCTATACCTCCACCTGGTGCACCAGAAGAAGATACAATATTTACACCTGGCAGTTTACCATAAAGTGCTCCATCTACAGTAGTTTGCCCAGTAGTACCGACTAATTCTTCTCCAGAAATAGTAGAAACTGCATTTGCTAAATTAGATCTCTTAATTGAGGTTCCTAAACCAGTAATTACAACTTCATTTAAGGCCGTTGCAGACTCTTCTAAAGTAACATCTACTTTAGAAGCAGAATTAACTACAACTTCTTTAGTTTCATATCCTAACAAAGAAAACTGTAATGTAGTAGGAAATTCTGAGACATCTACAATATAATTTCCATCAAAATCTGCCGTGGTTCCTGTTGAGGAGCCTTTAACAATAACGTTTGCCCCTGGCAAAGGCTCATTATTTGTTCCATCTGTTACTGTCCCCGTAATTTGCTGGGCAACAACAAATAAAGGAAGCAAAAATGAAAATAATAACATTTTTAAAGTCAACGCTTTATTCATAATTCTTTTGTTTTTTGGTTGTTAATATGTTAAATATCTTAATTTTTTATTTTAAATCGTCATTTTTTTTAAATTTTTATTAAATATTATTGATAAAGTACTCTTAAAATATTGTTTAAGATTATATGAACAATAAGTTATTTTAAAACATATTATCTTATTAAATTTGCAACTCTTAAAATTAAACTATGTATAGAAGTCATAACTGTGGTGAATTAAACGCATCACATATAAATACAGAGGTAACACTTTCGGGTTGGGTACAAAAATCTCGTGATAAAGGTTTTATTATTTGGGTAGATTTACGAGACCGTTATGGAATTACGCAATTACTTTTTGATGAAGAGCGTACTTCTAAAGCTTTATTAGAACAAGCACAAAAATTAGGAAGAGAATTTGTAATTCAAGTTACTGGTACTGTTATTGAGCGTGCTTCAAAAAATCCTAATATGCCTACGGGAGATATAGAGATTTTAGTTTCTAAATTAATTGTTTTAAATAAAGCTATTACGCCTCCATTTACTATAGAAGATAATACAGATGGTGGTGAAGATATTCGTATGAAATATCGTTATTTAGATATTCGCCGTAATCCTGTAAAAGAGAGTTTAATTTTTAGATCTAAAGTAACACAGGAGGTTAGAAACTTTTTATCTAATGATGGTTTTATAGAAGTAGAAACACCTTATTTAATAAAATCCACACCAGAAGGTGCTCGTGATTTTGTTGTTCCTTCACGTATGAATGAAGGAGAATTCTATGCTTTACCTCAATCTCCACAAACTTTCAAACAATTATTAATGGTTGGTGGAATGGATAAATATTTTCAGATTGTAAAATGTTTTAGAGATGAAGATTTACGTGCAGATAGACAACCTGAGTTTACACAAATAGATTGTGAAATGGCATTTGTTGAGCAAGAAGATATTTTAAATGTATTTGAAGGTTTAACACGCCATTTATTAAAAGAAGTTAATGGTGTTATCATAGACAAATTCCCAAGAATGCTCTATGATGATGCCATGCGTTTATATGGAAACGACAAACCAGATATTAGATTTGGAATGGAGTTTGGTGAATTAAATGAAGTTGCACAACATAAAGATTTTGGTGTTTTTAATAATGCCGAATTAGTTGTTGGTATAGCTGTTCCTGGAGGAAATAAATATACAAGAAAAGAGATTGACAAATTAATTAGTTGGGTAAAACGTCCACAAGTTGGAGCTTTAGGGATGGTTTACTGTCGTTGTAATGAAGATGGAAGCTACAAATCTTCTGTAGATAAATTCTACAATCAAGAAGATTTAGCAAAATGGGCAGAAACGACTGGAGCCAAAGCTGGCGATTTAATTTGTGTATTATCTGGAGATAAAAATAAAGTACGCGCACAGCTTAGTGCCTTACGTATGGAATTAGCAGAGCGTTTAGGTTTAAGAGACCCTAAAGTATTTGCTCCGCTTTGGGTTATAGATTTCCCTTTATTAGAATTAGATGAAGAAACGGGTCATTATCACGCAATGCATCACCCATTTACCTCGCCTAAACCTGGTCAAATAGAATTATTAGATAGCGAACCAGGAGCAGTAAAAGCAAATGCTTACGATTTAGTACTAAACGGAAATGAAATTGGTGGAGGTTCTATTCGTATTCACGACAAAGCAACTCAAGCTATTATGCTTAAACATTTAGGTTTTTCTGAAGAAGAAGCTAGAGCGCAATTTGGATTTCTAATGGATGCTTTTGAATATGGAGCGCCACCACATGGAGGTTTAGCTTTTGGATTAGATAGATTAGTAGCTATTTTAGGCGGGCAGGAAACTATTAGAGATTTCATTGCCTTCCCTAAAAACAATTCTGGAAGAGATGTTATGATAGATGCTCCTGCACCTATTGATGATGAGCAACTGTCTGAATTAAATTTGAAACTGAATTTAAAATCATAAATAAAAATCCTGCTTAAAGCAGGATTTTTTATTAGTTTTAAGTTTATCTATTAAACCATGGCGACTAAATCTCTTCTAAAACGGTTTTTAATTTGGAAATACAAACACATTTCCGAAAAGAACTTCACGTTTATATTAAGCGCTTTGGTTGGTTTATTAGCTGGGCTTGCTGCAGTAACATTAAAAAACTTGACCTTTTCTATAGAAGCTCTGTTAGACAAAGGCATAGTTTTTTCAAATAATCAACTCTACTTTATACTACCAGTAATTGGCTTGTTTTTAGTATATCTATTTGTTAAATACATAGCAAAAAACCCTATTGAACACGCTATTCCTTCTATATTATTTTCTTTATCTCGTAAAAGTGGATTTTTAAAGCGTACCAAAATATATTTCCCGTTAATTACGGCGCCTTTAACAGTAGGTTTTGGGGGCTCTGTAGGGTTATTAGGTCCAGCAATAGCTTCTGGAGCTGCTATTAGCTCTAATCTAGGTAAGCTATTCCATATTAACAGAAAAACAAAAACATTATTAATTAGTTGCGCTGCGGCTGGTGCTATTTCTTCTATATTTAAATCTCCAATTGCAGCCATTATTTTTGCTATTGAAGTTTTTAGTTTAGACCTTACTTTTGCCTCATTATTACCATTACTTATAGCTTCGGTATCTTCAGTTATAACATCTTATTTCTTTTTAGGAGACGATTTATTATTTAATTTTAATTTTTCGGATAAGTTTGAAATTAAAGATACTCTATTTTATATTTTATTAGGTGTAGGTACTGGTTTTGCTTCTATTTACTTTACTAGAATGTATTTTGCAATTCTTCAGTTTTTTAATCGGTTTCAAACTCGGTTTCAAAAATTATTGGTTGGAGGGCTAACTATAGGGATTATGCTTTATTTTATCCCTCCGCTTTATGGTGAAGGCTTTGGGTTTATTAACAATTTATTATCCGGAAATCATTTAAGTGCTTTAGGGAAAACACCTTTTGATGCTTTTATAGATAATATTTGGGTTGTTATTGCTTTACTTGTAGGTATTACTATTTTCAAAGCTGTGGCAATGACGACTACATTTGCTGCGGGTGGTGTTGGTGGTATTTTTATCCCAACCATGGTTATGGGTAGTGCATTAGGAAATGTTGTTGCAAAAATTATAAATAATATTGGTTTAGGTTTTCAGGTTTCTGAAACCAACTTTACACTTATTGGTATGGCTGGTTTAATTGCAGGTGTGCTTCATGCGCCTTTAACAGCTATTTTCTTAATTGCAGAAATTACTGGAGGTTACGAATTATTTATTCCTTTAATGATTGCTGTGGGTATATCTTTTAGTATAAAAAAAGGGACTCTAGATTATACTATTTATACTAGAGAACTTGCAAACAAAGGACAATTGCTAACCCACAATAAAGATAAAAGCGTTTTAACGCTTATGTCTTTAGATAGCGTTATAGAAACCAATTTTGTTATTCTAAAACCGACTATGACATTAGGCGAAATGCTACATGAAGGTGTTGCTAAGTCTACTAGAAACTTATTTCCTGTGGTAGACAACAATAAACAATTGGTAGGGATTATTTTATTAGATGATGTAAGAACAATAATGTTTGACCAATCTTTATATAATTCTACTTTTTTGTACGATTTAATGCATAACCCTCCAAGCAAAATAGATTACAGTAATGACTCTATGCAAGATGTTATGCAAAAGTTTCAAGATTCTAGCGCATGGAATCTACCTGTTATAAAAGATGGTAAATACTTAGGCTTTGTCTCTAAATCAAAATTATTAACAGCTTATCGCAGACAATTAATTAACTTTACCCGAAATTAAGAAGTCTTAAAAGCGATGAAATATATTATAGGTTTATTTTTTACAGCCTCTGTAGTTAGTATAATTATTGGTTATTTTGTGGATTTAGAATATTCACAAAAACTCATAGGCTTTGGTGTTCTTGGTCTTTTCTTTCTTGTAATTCCTCTTTTCTCTTATTATCGATGGAAAGATAGAGATCCTAAAGAGTATATGCTTACTAAAGAGAACTTAGATAAAATGCGAGAGCGAGAAGGGGATAAACGTCGTTAATTAAGGTTTCGTTTTTCAATAAAAAAACGCTTTAGTAGCGTTGATGCTTCAGCTTCCAAAATACCGCCTTCTATTTTAGTTTTGGGATGCAATTTTGTATTTAAATTAATACAGCCTCGGTCTTCATCTCTAGCTCCATAAACAATTTTAGAAATCTGACTCCAATACAAAGCTCCTGCACACATTTGGCAAGGTTCTAAAGTAACATATAGTGTACAACCTTTTAAATATTTACCTCCTAAAAAATTTGCAGCGGCAGTTATGGCTTGCATTTCTGCATGTGCAGTAACATCATTTAATAGTTCTGTTAAATTATGTGCTCTTGCTATTATTTTATCTTCAATAACTACTACTGCTCCAACAGGTATTTCTCCTTTTTCAAAAGCAACCTCAGCTTCTTGAAGTGCTTTTTTCATAAAATAAGTATCGTCGTATGGATTTATCATGCTCGTAAAAATACAATTTCAAATTAATATTATGGCAAGACCTTTGATGCTTAATTATAAAATAAGTACCATCATGAAGCAATTTTACAGTATTAAAATACCAAGTCCTTGTAATGAAAACTGGAATAGAATGACACCAAATGAAAAAGGTAGATTTTGTAATTCTTGTTCAAAAACCGTTATTGATTTTACTTATATGGATACATTTGAAATTCAAGACTTCATTAACACAAATAAAGGTAAATCTATTTGCGGGCATATTAAGCAATCTCAATTAGATTCAATAAATCTAGAAATCCCTATTCAATCTATTAATAAAGACATACAGTTTCACCGGTTATTTCTTTACGCGTTATTAATTACTATGGGAACTACATTATTGAGCTGTACCATGGATAATGGAAATATAAAAAAAATTGACAGTGTAGAGATTGTAGATACCTCATCTAAAACTATAGATTCTACTCCTAAACCTACTTGTAGTATTAATAACAATAATACAAAGCTTGAAAAAGTTATTAATTCTAATGAAACTATAGAAGGTTTGATGGTTGTGGGTGATATTACTTATTCAGAAAACCATAACCCCAAAGAGCTTTTTAATTTTTATAATGTAGATATGTTACCAGAATTCCCAAATACTCCTAAAAATTTAAATAAAATTGAGAAGAGAAAGTTTTTTCAAAATGAGATAGTTCATTTTGTAAAAACCAATTTTAATCATAATACCTCAACAAACTTAGGCTTAAAAGGAAAACAAAAAATATTGGTACGTTTTGAAATAGATAAAGATGGCAAAACAAACCTTTTAAAGGTAAGAGCTCCTCACCTACTTTTAGAAAAAGAAACGAAAAGAGTGTTACAACAACTTCCTGTTTTTAAACCTGCAAGAAAAAAACAAAAGGTAGTTTCTGTACTTTATAATTTACCTATTACTGTTAATTTCGATTAATAAAAAAGGCAACTAATATCTTAGTTGCCTTTTAAGTTATTTATAAAAACGCTATTTAGTTTTTAATAATCTTATTATTAACATTAATTGTTTCTCCTTTAATATTCAAGATATATAATCCAGATTGTAAAGCAGAAATGTCTAAATCTACTTGGTCTAATAAATTAGCAGTTGTAGATATTACTTGTCTTCCATTAACATCTGTTAATGTTAAGTTTACTTTTCCAAAGTTCTTTTTAACTTTTATAGACAATACGTTATTTGCTGGATTAGGGAATACAGAATACTGACTAGCTATAGCAAACTCATCTACACTTAACGATGTACAGTTAGCTAAAGTAGGATCTGTATCTGGTGGCGTAGTAAAATCTTCAACTTGGTCTGTTCTTGAATTTGCAGTACCTTCAGAAGCATTTAAACCTACTCCTCTTGCTGCAAACACATCCCAAATTAAACATTGATCTTCTCCTCCTGTTAATGCATTATCTGCTGCTAATAGTGAATCTCTTCCTCCAACAAAACCAGTGTTACATACTTGTAATTTTAAACCATCTAACACTAATTGCATTACCTTATTATTTCCACCAGTTCCATTGTAAATATCTGCATCGAATCCGTATTTCTCAACATACTTCCAAGTTAAATCCCATAATATAGCTGCCCATATAGATCCTATTCCATGAGGTTGAGAAAAACCTGCTTGATTATTAGTATCTCCATAGGTTACTGGGTTAATAGTTGTGTCTGTACTGTAAGGGAATGGACGAATTCCTCCTCCATCTGTAGGTTGCCCTATTGCAAATGTTCCTATACCTCTTATATCTTCTGGTAAATCTGTAGCTTTTAATGTTACCATTAATCCAAACCAATCAGACCATCCTTCTCCCATTTGTTCAGCATTTCCTAAACAATTTGAAGTACTCGGCCCTCCTACTAATCTTGTTGAAATTCCATGACCATACTCGTGTGCGATAATACCATTATCTAAACTTCCATCTATTTGATATGGCCCCGTTTGCACAATAGTAGCATTAATAGTTTCATTATTTTGAAGCGCTGTAATTAATTGTTCTCCATTAGCATTATTTATAAAAATTGATGGAATAGTAAACACAGGGTTAGTATTACCATACATATTAACATACTCTGTATAATTAGGATCATTTGTAGGATTATTATGGTTTACAACTATAACACCTACTGCTCCTGCATTTTGAGCATTTTGAATTTTTTCTACAAATGTACAAGACCCTCTTTTTATTACAGCTATTTTTCCATTTACATCGGCTCCATTAGTTAACGCATTACAACCTTCTGTAGGTGTTGCCGAACTATCATCTACAAGTACTAAATCTGCTGTTACTGGTGTTGTAGACGGCCCTGTAATATTCCCTGGCCCATCTGCTCCATTACCTGTACTTGGGACTGCCGCAGTAATTGGGCCAACAATAGGACCTCCTGAGTTTACTGTTAATGGCTGACCTAAACCTCCTGGAGCTGACCATAAAAACATTGTCATACCTGGGTTATTTCCATCTGGTGGTGTTCCAAACGTTGCATTATTTATACCACTTCCATCTTGCGCATCTGCAAATACAAAATCTCCAGCTACACCTCCATTTCCATAGTTGTTTTCTTGAAAATTTCCACTCGCCTCATCAAAACCATATTGATACCATACATCATGCATAATATTATTCATATAGAATAAATTAGTAATAGATGCGTCTCTGTAACCTAAAGGAGGTTGATTATCATCAAAAGGATAGTTAAACTCTAAAGTTGCTCCACCGTCTGGAGAATAACCAACACCGTCGTTACCATCTGCATCTTCTTGTGCCCAAACATTATTTCCTCTTGTAATAGTAAATTCTGCTCCAGCAACTCCGTTAGTATCATGCCATCCTTGTGGAGATGCTGTAGCGTTAGCTGGCTCAGATATTAACTCTATTGGTCCATGATTAGGGCTTTCTAATGGTATTGGAAACACATTATATTGAGACCCATCTACTAGCAATGAGTTGTTAGTTTTTAATAGACTAAAATCTTGTTGCTGTCTTACTGAGTGGTTTACATGATTATGACTTGTATGATCTCCTCCAAAATTACAAGATACAATCCAATCGTTTTTATCTAAAATAGTACCTGTAAGTGCATCTACTCTAACACTATGCCAATTAGCACCATCATTAGTATGTATACTTAAATCCCATGCTAATTTTAAACTCCCATCTAATGTTGGCTGATATACCAACTGTACAGGAATTTCTACTTTAGACACACCTCCACTAGTATATAAATATCTATTATTATCACTTGTGTTAATCAATTCTAAGCCAGCTGTACTCCCTAAATTAAATTGAGATACAACGCTATTAATAGCGCCTTCTGGAGTTATAACGGCTGTGGTTGTATTTACTTTAGAGGCGATATCTGAAATCAACGCATTTCCATAATGAAATACAGAATTTTGTTTTACAGCTACACTAGAAATAGCATTATGTATTTTTATTCCCTGATAAGCTTGATTAACGTATACATGGTTAATTTTACTTTTCTTAGAATAATAAGCATCACTTACCTGTAAATCTGAAATATCATTTGCAGTTAAGTTATAATCAGTTTTTTTAGCATCTAACCAATTCAGAATAAGAGTTCCAAATTCGTTATCAACTAAACGGTCTTGTGCTAATCCTGACTGGGTAGCAAATAGCAATACCAGCGCAAAAAAAGGTAATAAGTAATTTTTTTTCATCATTTTTAAAGGTTCTATTATATGTGAGGTTTTGGTAATGGTCTCAAATATAAGAAGCAACTTACAATTATTATAGCTTTTCTTTAACTTTATTGTCTAATTACGAACATTATACCTCTGATTTTAATAATTTTGTATTCTATTTAGCTACCTAATGACAAAATCCATATTAAACGTTTTAGAATCAATTGAATACCTTAAAACTATACCAAAAGATGATCTTCCTGAGTTAGCAAAAGAACTCCGTACATTTATTATTAATGCTGTGGCTGCAAAAGCAGGACATTTAGGGGCTAGTTTAGGTGTGGTTGAATTAACTATTGCTTTACATTATGTTTTTAACACACCGTACGATGAGCTTATATGGGATGTTGGACATCAAGCTTATGGACACAAAATTTTAACAGGAAGAAAAGACAATTTCGATACCAACAGGCAACTTCATGGCTTAAGTGGTTTTCCTAAACGTAGTGAAAGTAAATTTGATAGTTTTGGTGTAGGTCATTCTTCTACATCTATATCGGCAGCATTAGGTATGGCTATAGCATCTCAATTAAAGGGAGATGCTACAAAACAACATATTGCAGTTATAGGAGATGCTTCTATTGCCAGCGGAATGGCTTTTGAAGGGTTAAATCATGCTGGTGTTACCAATTGTAACTTACTAGTAATTTTAAATGATAACGCTATTGGTATAGATCCTAGCGTGGGAGCTTTAAAACAATATTTAACTAATGTAAAAAAGGGAACTCAAAAACAAGATAACATTTTCGAAGCGTTAAATTTTGATTATTCTGGTCCAATTGATGGTCATAATTTACCACAACTAATTACTGAGCTAGAGCGTTTAAAGCATATTAAAGGGCCTAAATTTTTACATATTATTACTACCAAAGGTAAGGGCTTACGACAAGCGGAAGAAAATCAAGTTACTTATCATGCTCCAGGAAAATTTGATGCAAAAACTGGAGATTTGTACATAAAACCAGACACTATAACGCCTCCTAAATATCAAGATGTTTTTGGACATACTATTGTTGATTTAGCAAAACAAAATAAAAATATTGTAGGTATTACTCCAGCTATGCCTACAGGTAGTTCTTTAAAATACATGATGGAAACAATACCAGATCGTGCATTCGATGTAGGTATAGCAGAACAGCATGCTGTTACCTTAGCGGCAGGAATGGCTACACAAGGATTAATACCGTTTTGTAATATCTATTCCACCTTTTTACAGCGTGCATACGACCAAGTAATACACGATGTCGCACTACAAAAACTCCCAGTTATTTTTTGTTTAGATCGTGCTGGATTGGTTGGTGAAGATGGTGCTACACATCATGGTGTTTTCGATATTAGTTATTTACGTTTAATACCTAACCTTATTATTTTTGCTCCAAGAAACGAAATAGAATTACGCAACATAATGTATACTGCACAACTTAGACTAGAGCTTCCTATTGCTATTCGATATCCTCGTGGTAAAGGGGTAACCATAAATTGGGAACAACCTTTTTCTAAAATTGAAATTGGTAAAGGGGTACAGCTTAAAAAAGGTAAAAATATAGCTGTTTTGTCTATTGGAACTATTTCAAAAAACATAACGGAAGCTATTAATAGCATTAAAAACAACGATACTATATCTCATTACGATATGAGATTTGTTAAGCCTTTAGATGAGTCTTTACTACATTCTATATTTAAATCTTATCATACAATTATTACTATTGAAGACGGATCTATTGCTGGCGGATTTGGAAGTTGTATTTTAGAATTTTCTGCAAAACATAATTATAAAAATGCCATTTATTTAAAAGGTATTCCTGACACTTTTATAGAACATGGTACTATAAACGAATTACAACAGTTTGTTGGTTTAGATCCTAAAAGCTTAGCACAGTTCATTTCTGAACTGATGCCTTAACATATTTTATATACTAAATCCCTTAATTTTCTTATAATTTAAAATAGCTTGACTGTCTGACAATAAGGATACGTAATGACATACATTTAATAAGCGTTCGTACAAATGTTCTTGTTGAATTTCTAATGTTTTTGGCAAGCCTTTTAAAATTAATTTATCGTAATTTGAGGCTGTGCCTTCATAACAGTTATTTACTGCCTTTGTATATACTTCTAACAACGTATTTATAACACCATATCCAGCTATTTCTTTATCTACAACTTCTATAGATTGGTATATTTTATCTATACTTAGCTTTATAATATCATTAATTTGCGCTTCGTACTTACTTTTATCCAACAGAGCTGTATCAAACGTTCCATTTAAAATAACATCTTCGTTAGCCATAAAAATATCCACAACTTCATTAATAAGTGTATTAATTGCTAATGCTCTTAAGTAACTTACTCGGTCTTGCGTATTGGTTAGCAGTCCATATTTTTTAGTGTTAATAGAGTCTCTAACTAAATTAATTAAATACTCTAAAGCAAACTCTTCTGGTATTAAACCTAGATTTATACCATCTTCAAAATCTATAATAGTATAACAAATATCGTCTGCTGCTTCTACTAAAAATGCCAGTGGGTGGCGCGAAAAACTTAAATGTTCTTTACTACGTTTAAGCATTCCTAACTCTTCGGCAACTGCAATAAAAGCCTCTTTATCGCTCTGAAAAAAACCATACTTTTTATCTGCTATGTGCGTGGTTGGCTTTTTAGGTAATGATTCTTTAGGATATTTAGTAAAAGCTCCTAATGTTGCATAGCTTAAACGGATGCCTCCTTCTCGCCCTTCTCTACTTTGTGTTACAATTTTAAAACCATTCGCATTTCCTTCAAAATCGCATAAATCTTGATATTCTTTTGGTTTTAATTCGGTTTTGTAGTTTTTACCTTTTCCAGAAATAAAAAACTCGCCAATTGCTTTCTCTCCAGAATGACCAAAAGGCGGGTTTCCTATATCGTGAGCCAATGCCGCAGCCGCTACAATAGCTCCAAAGTCATTAGCTTGATAACCATGCACAGTTTGTAATTGTGGATACTTTTCTAATATTCTTTTCCCTACGCGTCTACCTAAAGAACGCCCAACAACACTAACTTCTAAACTGTGTGTTAAACGTGTATGCACAAAATCTGTTTGCGACAATGGAATGACTTGTGTTTTATCTTGTAAGCTTCTAAATTCTGAAGAAAAAATAACACGGTCGTAATCGACCTCAAAACCTAATCGTGTTTCATCTTGTTCTTTTCTTAATCTTTTGTTAGTATCTCCAAAACGCTTTAATGAGAGTAATTGTTCCCAATTCATAGATATAATTTTACATGCGCAAGATACTTATTTTATAAAGTATTTCAATTAGAATCTATAGTTTCCTTATTTTCTTTGAACCAAGCCATACATGAATTAAAATTTTTAAAGATGTGTTCTTCTGAAATAAAATCTGGTATAATATCAATACGCTCCATCATGTAACGTGGTTGTTTTAATAAGTTTACAAAAACAACTTGAACATTTTTCTTTTTTAGGTCTTGCAGCATATCTTCCATAGCATACAACCCAGATTGATCCATATATTGCATACGTCCTAAACGCATAATTACCATTTTAGCTGTATCTGGTATTTGTGCCGCGAGTTGTTGGAAATCGCTAGTTGAACCAAAAAACAATGGCCCTTTTATATGTTTTATAAAAACTTCTTCTTTTAATTGTTCAGGAAAACCAATTTCATCTGGCCACGCTTCTTCTTTTAGTGGTTTAACATCAGAGCGCTCTGCAGAAATATCTCCAATTTTCTTCATAAACATCAGCGAAGCTATTACCAAACCAATTCCTACGGCATAAACTAGGTTCCAGAATGTTGATAATACTAACACTAGTAACATAATTAATACTTCTGAACTTAATTTAATAGGCCCAAAACTTATATCTTTTGGTAAACTTGGGATTGCTTTTAATCCTTTATAATCCATTACACCAATACCCACTGTTATTAAAATACCTGCTAAAACCGCAGCTGGAATTTTTGAAGCTACTGGTCCTAAGGCTAATAAAATAACTAACAACATAACTCCAGCAATCATACCAGAAAGCTTTGTTTTTCCTCCAGAATTTATATTAACTACCGTTCTAATAGTTGCTCCAGCACCAGGAATACCTCCAAATATTGCAGCGATAGAATTCCCTATTCCTTGCCCTACTAATTCTTTATTTGGCTTATGTTTAGTTTTAGTCATGTTATCTGCAACAACACTGGTTAATAAGGAATCTATGGCTCCTAATAATGCTAATGTTAAGGCTGTAAAAATATATGGCGTAATGTCATCTAATTTAAAGCTTGTAAACATTTCTAATTTTGGAATTGGGATGCCTCCAGGGATTTCTTGAATTGGCCTGTAATTTAGTTCAAACCCTACTGCTATTCCAGACATAACAACTAAAGCAACTAGAGTACTGGGTATTGCTTTTGTAATACGCTTAAACCCATATATAATTATTATGGTTCCTAATGCTAATAGTAATTCTAACCAATTAATATGCTGTAAAGCTCTTGGTAATATTTTTAAGGCTCCTAATGCTCCTGAAGCTTCTTTCGCTGCTAGAGTCTGAGATTCTTTATAAATACCTTCTTGCGTTATCTCTTCCGCCCTAGAAATAGTCTCTTTAAAATTTTCTAGTACTAATATACCTTCTCCTGCTTCTTCTTTTAAAATATTTTCTAGTATTACCTCTTCTGCTTGTGGTTTAAATTTAGAAACAAATTCTATATCTTCTTTAGGATAATACCCAATGGATGGTAAGATTTGTGTAAGTAATATAATAACCCCAATTGCTGTCATAAACCCAGACACAACTGGATATGGGATGTATCTAATATATTTTCCTAGCCCTATGAGCCCTAATCCTATTTGCATTAATCCTGCCAATAAAAAAACTAATAATATAGCTGGTAGCGCTTTATTTACATCTCCATCGTTAGCTGCTATAATTCCTGCAATAACAACCATACTAACGGCAGTCATTGGAGCTGTTGGACCAGAAATTTGTGTATCTGTACCACCAAATAGCGCAGCAAAAAAGCTAATAAAAATAGCTCCATATAATCCTGCTTCAGGCCCTAAACCAGAGGACACTCCAAATGCTAAAGCTAGTGGTAAGGCTACTATTCCAGCAGTGATACCACCAAAAGCGTCTCCTTTAATGTTTGAAAATAATTTTTTCATGTGTAATATTATATTGATTAATCCCCTTACAGTTTGCTTTAAAAAGTAAAAAATGTAATTATATTTAGTTGATCTCTTCCAGAGTTTTCAAAAAATTGATTCATGTACCCCAACTCGAACCTAAGGCTTTTATTTAACTTATACCCTACGCCTCCGTATAGTCTATTTCTATCAAAAACCGAAGATTTTGTATTTAAAAAGATTTCGTTGTAAGCTGAAAGGTATACTTTATAGTCTTGCTCTTCATTTAAACCTAAAGGATATTTTAGAGATAAAAAATAACGGAACCTCATTTTAAATTCAGACTCAACAAACCTTTGTTCAAATCGATAACGGTGTCCTAACTTTAATCGTCCTACAGACTGCTTAGTCGTAAATTGTTGAAAAATTCTATGCTCGTTTACAGAAACTTTATCATCCGTATCTCCAATGTAGTTTTCAGATAATATGTATCCATACCCAAGTAGAACATTGTTATTATTTTCAGATAAATTATAACCTACTCCTGTTCTTAAAAGTAATTGTTCTAAATCTCCTATGGCATCATAATTTCGGTACTGTACTTCATTATGTATATTCCATTTAGAGTTTAATTTTTTACCTCCTATATAAATAAGCCAATTACCAAAATCACTCTCTTGAGCGTTTGCTAATTTTGGTAACATAAATACTATTGATAATGCTATAACACCAAATACTTTTCTCATTTTAATTTAATATTTTTATTCTTAATTATAAAATGAAACTGCGCCTGTTTTAATATCGTACATTCCGCCTACAATATCGATATCTTTTTCTTTTTTCATTTGCGCTAAAACATCGCTCTCCTTTAAAATTCTATCTATTGTTAGCTCTACATTTTTCTTAGCAACATCATTTACGAACTCTATATTTTTTGAGTTTCTAAGGTTACTCTCTTCGGGTAAGCTTACAGCATTAACTGCTGGTTTTATTTTGTCTAACATTCCTGTTAAATTTCCTAGTTTAGCATTATCGCATGCTCCTTTTACAGCTCCACAACTTGTATGCCCTAAAACAACAATTAGTTTAGTTCCTGCTAATTTACAAGCAAATTCCATGCTTCCTAAAATATCTTCATTGACAAAATTTCCAGCTATTCTTACACTAAAGATATCTCCAAAGCCTTGGTCGAAAATCAGCTCAGAAGACACTCTAGAATCTATACAACTTAAAATAGTAGCAAATGGATATTGTCCTTTACTAGTATCTTCAACTTGTTCTAATAGATTTCTACTAGTTTTTAAGTTCTCTTGAAATCTTTTATTGCCTTCTTTTAAAACTTGTAATGATTTTTCTGGTGTCATTATCGCTTGCGACTCCTTTGTATGTGCTTTCATCTTTTTTATTATCGTTTTTTCAACTAAATCTATTAACTGATTATAGGGTTACATTTGTAATTAAAAAATATCTTGTATGACTTTATCTATAATTACCTTTCTATATTTTAAGCTAATTATAGATAAAATGCTAAAAGTAAATTATAGTTCTGGAGGAGGAGATATTAAATTAAGGTAAGGTTTCAGGTAATTTCTAAAATCCAAACCTAAGTATTCTATTTCGGTAGTTTCTAAAAAACAAATAGGTTCGTTTTTTACTTCAGAAAAAAGCTCCAATGTTTTAACATGTTCGCTTTCTATTTCGTCCTCTTCTTCCGATAAATCGTAAAAAACAGAAACGTCTATAGAGTCATCAATAACAGATATAATTGATGGTACAGTTATAATAACCATAAACAATATTGTAAAAAAAGTTGAAACTGGTTTTTTAATCATTTCTATTATTGGGTTCTACTACAAATATAACATTTAACAAGCACCAAAGTGTTAAAAAATTTCAAAAACACATGAACAACTCAATGTTAAGATAAGGTTTACAAATCTCTAAAAAAGTGTTTTTTTAATAACCTTAATCTAACATTTTAGTCACTCTTTTTTAACCTCTAATTAACCTAGTCTTTACACAACAACAGTTTCTTTGCATCGAGAAAATTTAACGAAAAAAATGAAACAACTTTTATTAACTACTGCTCTATTAATATCATTATTTTCCTTTGGTCAAGACACAGGAAGTGTTTTTGGTAAAATACTAGATAAAGAGTATGACAACGAGCCTTTAATAGAGTGTAATATTACAATTAAAGGAACTACTAAAGGATCTACCTCAGACTTTGATGGTTTATATACAATAAGCAACTTAGAAGCTGGGGATTATGTTGTTCAATTCACGTTTGTTGGTTACAAAACTCAAGAAATTCCTGTAACCATTTTAGCTGGGGAAAATAAAGAACTTAACATTACAATGGAAGCTAGTGCTGCTGCTTTAGATGAAGTTGTTTTACAAGGTACTACAAAACGAGAAAGTGAAACTGCTTTACTAATGGAACAGAAAAAAGCTGTAGAAATTAAGCAAAGTATTGGAGCAGATGAATTATCTAGAAAAGGCGTTAGTGATGCTGCTGGTGCGGTTGCTAAAATCTCTGGTGTATCTAAACAAGAAGGTTCTAGCAATGTTTATGTTCGTGGTTTGGGAGATCGCTATTTAAATACTACAATGAATGGTTTAGCATTACCTTCTAACGATGTTAACAAGAAAAATATAGATTTAAACCTTTTTAGCTCCGACGTTATTGAAAATGTTTCAATAAGTAAAGCTTATTCTTCTAAATTTTATGGTGATTTTGCAGCAGGAAATGTAGATATTACTTCTAAAAACTATAAAGGAAATGGGTTTTTCGACTTTTCTACAAGCACTGGTATTAACTCTAGAGCTGTTGGGCAAAACTTTGTAAGAAGTGAAGGCACAGGTTATTTTGGGTACTACGGTAGGTATGCACACAATCCTTTTGCTGTAATTGTTTCTCATGGTGTAGATCCAGTTGCTGTTAACTCGCCTATTAATGTTGGGTATGGTGCTTCTGCAGGAAAATCTTTTGAATTTGAAAACGGTTCCCGTTTAAGCTTATTTGCTACTGCTTCGTTTGAAAATGATTACGAATATAGAGCAGGAAGACAGACAGATTTCACTTCTATATTTAAAAAGATATTTCCAGAAACTGAAGAGTTTGAATATTCTACTACTACTACAGCAATGTTAAACGTTAACTATAGAATAGATGACAACAATAAATTAAAATTTAGTTCTTTATTTATAAACAGCTCTTCTGATCAAGTTGGATATTATGGAACTGGAGGAAACGGTTTTAACAGAGACTCGCAATCGCTAATAGATGACCAAATAGGATTCTACCAACAAAATGTTCAGTTTAATCAAGATTTAATTTATGTAAATCAAATATTAGGTAATCATAAGTTTGGAGATAAGTATGAATTAGATTGGGGGATTGGTTATAACAGAGTTAATGCTCACGAACCAGACAGAAAGCGTTTTAGTGTAGAAAACTACCAGTTAGCTTTAGATAATGACCCCAACACTAACCCAAGTTTCTTTAATAATGTAAACTTCGATAACCAACGTTATTTTCAAGATATTGAAGATGAAGAAATTAACAGTCGTATAAATCTAGCTTACACTATATCTGAAGATACTAAATTAAATTTTGGGGTTAATGGTCGTTCAAAAACACGTGATTTTGAAAATATCCGTTATGGGTTTGATGTAGATGACGACTATACTATTCCAAATGTAGCCAACCTAAACAGTTATTTTAATGTTGATAATATTAACTTAAACGGAGTACCTCTGGATGGTAGTGGTCTTTACGACATTAAAGTAATTAATGCAGCTGTTAGCGAATACGGTAACACAAATGCACCCGGAAAACCAGAAAATACATACAGCGGTAAATTAGAAGTCTACTCTGGCTATGCCAATGCAGAATTAAAATTTGGAGATAAATGGTTAATTGTTCCTGGAGCAAGAGTAGAATCTTTTAAGCAAAGTATTACATACGATGTTATAAACTTACCTGCAAACGAACCTGGTTATAGAGAAACAAGCAATGTATTCTTTCTACCAAGTTTAAGTATTAAATATGCTTTAAACGAAGATCAAAACTTACGTTTTTCTGCAAGTAAAACAGTTTCTAACCCAGAGTTTAAAGAAATGGCTCCTTTTGTTTACGAAGGTGTAACACAACGTATTGGTGGTAACCCAGATTTATTAAACGATCCATCCTTTTCTAGTGTATACAATGTAGATTTTAAATACGAATGGTTTGTAAGCCGCTCAGAAATAGTCTCTGTTGCAGCATTTGGAAAACAAATTAACGACCCAATAAACCTAGTTATTGCAAATGATGCAACTGGAACTCAACGTTATTTTAGAACTGGAGACAAAGCAACCATACTAGGTTTTGAAGTTGAATTAAGAAAAGCCTTAATTAAAAACGAAGATGAAGATGCTACACTATCTGCAGGATTTAATGCGACATACATGCATACAAAACAAGATTTAAGAAGCTCAACAGGCTTATATTCATCTACTTTAGATAGAACCGATAAATTACAAGGAGCCTCTCCTTTAATTATTAATGCAGATTTAAGTTACACCCCAACATTTGGTAAAAACTTTAAACCAACAGCAAACTTAGTATTCTCATATTTCTCAGACAGAATTGCCGCTTTAGGTTCTGGTCAACTAGGAAATATTATTGAAAAAGGGATACCTACAATAGATTTTGTTTGGAAAAATAAAATCAATGAAAAAATCGAACTTAATTTTAGTGCTAAAAACTTATTAGACCCAAGTATAGAGCGTGTTAGAGAAAACACATCTTTTGGAGATGTTACACTTTCTGAATACAAGAGGGGGATTGACTTAGGACTACAATTAAAATATAAATTCTAAACAACAACATTAAACTAAAAATTAAAAACTATGAAACGTAATTTATTATTAAGCTTAGCTGCAGCAGCAATGCTTTTTACAGGATGTTCTACAGATGACACATCAGACGTTGTATTAAACGTAAACAATGGCGGTGGTAATGGCGGTGGAGCTACTGGAAACACAATTTCTGGAACATACACTAGCGATTTAACACTAGAAGCTGGAACTGAGTACACTTTAAACGGTTCTTTAATTATGGCCACTGGAACAACATTAACAATTCCTGCTGGTACAACTATTAAAGCTCTAGCACAAGGATCTGATGTATATATTGCAATTTCTCAAGGCGCAACTATTAACGCAATGGGTACAGCTTCTAACCCTATTGTATTAACGTCTAATGCTTCAAATCCTCAAGCAGGAGATTGGGGTGGTTTAATTGTATTAGGTAAAGCACCTATTAATTCTGTTTCTGGTAGTTCTACTTCTACGTCAGAAATTGCAAGTTTACCATACGGAGGAACAGAAGCTGGTGACGATTCTGGAAGCATTCGCTACATGAGAATTGAATACTCTGGAGGATCGGCAGATGGACAATCTGAAAACAATGGTTTCTCTTTCTACGGTGTTGGCAATGGTACTTTAGTAGAGTACATACAAGCTTTTGAGGGTAAAGATGACGGTATCGAGTTTTTTGGAGGAACAGTAAATGTAAATTATGTATCTGTTGTAAACGCACAAGATGATTCTATAGACTGGACAGAAGGTTACACAGGAACAATTACAAATGCTTATGTAAAGCATGGAGCTGACCACGATAAAGGTGTTGAAGCTGATGGATACAACACAGATATAGGTAACAATTCTAGCCCTATTTTTTGGTCTAAGCCTACTGTAAACAACTTAACTATTATTGGTAATGGTTCTACAACAGGTAATGAGGCCATTCGTTTAAGAGCTGGAACTCAAGGTATTTTCAATAATGTATCTATTCAAGGTTTTGCTGAAGGTTTTGACTTAGATGGAGACCAAGGTGATTCTCCAACTGGTGCTGGTGTTATAAGTGACGATTTACAAGTAACCGATGTTTTATTTACAGATGTTACTCTAAAAATGAAAAACGATACTGGTAGTACTTTCACTATAGATGATTTTATCTCTGGAGACGGAAACGGTACTGCAACTGATTATGCTACATGGGGTTCTGGATGGACTGCTCAATAAAACAATACACTAAAAACATAAAAAAGCTTTCTTAAATTTAAGAAAGCTTTTTTATGTTTTTAATTTTAATGTAATACTCTAATTATTATCGGCGACAGGGGTTTTAACCTCCCATTCGCTAACACTAGCTATCGCATTATTATCATAATCTACTTCTTTAAGAGTGGTATCTTTCCAGAAAAACCACTTGCCGACTTTTTTACCATTATCATAATTTGCAGAAACTTGTTTCTTGCCTTCTGTGTTATAACTAAGCCACTCTCCTTGTAATTTACCATCTAAAGTATAAGTACCTGTTTGACTTACAACTCCATTGTCATGATAATAAACAACTTCAATTAAATTTGTGTCTTTGTTAAGTTTTAAATCTCGCTTGTCTTGAGCATAAGATACCACAGCAATTAAAAAGGCAATTGAAAATAAAATTGTTTTCTTCATAATTATGGGTTTTAACATTATACTTCAAATATACATATTAGATAACATTTAAACAACTATTACGTAACATTAATTTAACATAGGGGTTGTAAAAAACTGATTTCTAGTTAAATACTATTATTTAATTATTAAAAAAGCCTTAATAATTACTTAATATTAGCATTACATTAAGTTTAATTACATTAATCATCTTTGCAATGTCTTAAGACAAAACAATTAGTATTTCATATAATCTATTAGTTTTTGTCGACTACATTATTATGATTTCTAATGAGACTGCCTAAGGCCAAGGCAGTCTTTATTTGTTCTTAAACACTACTCAAAATTAATCATTTGGAAACATTAAGTTAACATTAGAGTTAGTTATTTGCAGCGACAAAAACTAATATTTATAATGAAACTTAAAATTACGCTTACAGCATTTTTATTGTGTGCATTTTTATCTATAGGTGCACAAGAAATTAGTGATACTTCTTTTGGAAAAGGGCTAATTAACTTTACAGCTAAAGATAGTTCTTTTAGTGTAAAATTTGCGCCACGTTTTCAGGTGCGTTCTATGTCTTCATGGGATCATGACGGAAACCAATATGGTAGCCCCGATCATAATTTTATTGTACGTAGAGCACGTTTAAAATTTGATGGTTTTGCTTACAGCCCAAAATTAAAATATAAAATAGAGTTAGGATTATCTAACAGAGATATTTCTGGAGCTAATCAATTTAACAGAAATACGCCTCGTTACATTCTAGATGCAGTACTAATGTGGAACTTTGCAAAAAATTGGGAGCTTTGGGCTGGACAGACAAAATTACCAGGAAACGTAGAACGTGTAGTGTCTTCAGCAAACCTACAATTAATTGATCGTTCTTTACTAAACAGTCGTTTTAATATAGACCGAGATTTAGGCATTCAGTTACGTCACAAATCTAATTTAGGAGGAAACTTCTTAATGCGTGAAAAACTAGCCATTTCTCAAGGAGAAGGTCGAAATGTAACTGAAGGAAATGAGGGTGGTTTACAATATACAGCCCGTTTAGAATTTTTACCTTTCGGAAAATTTAAATCTAAAGGAGATTATGTACAATCTGCAATTAAAAAAGAAGAAACACCTAAATTAATGGTAGGTTTTACATATAATTATAATCAAGATGCTGTAAGAGAACGTGGTTTTGCAGGAGATTATATGATAAGAGCTGATGGTTCTATTTATGAAACAGATCAAACCACTATTTTTGCGGATGCTATGTTTAAATACAAAGGTTTTTCTTTTATGGGGGAATATGCTAAACGTACCGCGGATGATGAGATTGCAACAGAAATAGATGGTATTACTCCTACAGGAGATATTGTATTAACTGGAAATGCTTTAAATCTACAAGCTGGGTATTTATTTAAAAACAACTACGAAATAGCGGCACGTTATACAACTGTAGATTATGAAATAGTTACAGGACAGTTACCAACAGATCAATACACTTTAGGCGTAAACAAGTTTATAGTTGGCCATAAATTAAAAGTACAGAGTGATCTAAGTTACACTACTGTAGATGGAAACGAAGACAATATTACTTTTAGATTAGGATTCGATATCCACTTCTAAACAAGTTAGCTAAAACATAACATTGAGATAACATTACACTCAATAACACTACAGATATTTGCAAACTTATTTTAATTAAAAATTATGGATAGTATTTATTTATTTATGTTAATTGCCATTACAATCTTAGCCATTGCTGATATTGTGGTTGGCGTTAGTAATGATGCCATTAATTTCTTAAACTCGGCTATTGGCTCTAAAGCACTTTCTATGCGAACTATTATGATTGTAGCTAGTTTAGGTATTTTTATTGGAGCCGTTTTTTCTAGCGGTATGATGGAAGTGGCTCGTAAAGGTATTTTTGTGCCTGCCATGTTCAATTTTGAAGAGATTATGTACATTTTTATGGCTGTAATGATTACAGACATATTATTATTAGATTTCTTTAATACTATTGGCCTACCAACTTCTACAACAGTTTCTATTGTATTTAACTTATTAGGGGCTGCAGTTGTGATGTCATTAATAAAAATTACATCATCAGATACTCAAACATTATCCGACTTAGGTAGTTATATTAATACAGAAAAAGCGATCAAAATTATTAGCGGTATCGTCATGTCTGTATTTATAGCCTTTACGGTTGGTGCAATAGTACAATGGCTTTCACGATTAATATTTACATTCCAATATGAAAATAAAATTAAGAATTTTGGTGTTTTATTTGGAGCAGTATGCTTAACTTCCATAACTTACTTTATATTCTTAAAAGGATTAAAAGGGACCCCTTATTATAAAGATTTAAAAGGCCTTGTTGAAGGTAATGAAATCTTCATTATTCTTGGAAGTTTTCTTTTATGGTTAGGTGTTTCTTATGCTTTTCAAGCTATTACAAAAAAAACAATACTATTAGTTGTTATAGCAGTTGGTACTTTTGGTTTAGCTTTAGCGTTTTCAGGAAATGATTTAGTAAACTTTATTGGTGTACCAATGGCAGCTTATCACTCATACGAAGCAATGCAAGATGCTTTTTTAACTTCTGGGACTTTACCTGCAGATTTTTCCATGGCAGTTTTAGATAAAAAAGTACCTGCAGAACCTTTATTACTATTTATTGCAGGAGCTATCATGGTATTAACATTATGGTTCTCTAAAAAGGCAAAAACTGTTGCAGAGACAGAATTAAGTTTGTCTCGCCAAGGGGATACACATGAAAAGTTTGAGCCAAATATGTTATCTAGAGGTGTTGTTAAAGGTACATCATGGTTGTCTGATGTACTTAGTACTATTATACCTAAATCTACACAAGAAAGTATAGGAAAAAGTTTTGAAAAACCCGATGTAGTATTAACAAAAGATCAAAGTATAGACGCTCCAGCTTTTGATATGATTAGAGCTTCTGTTAACTTAATGGTTGCTGGTGTCTTAATTGCTATTGCCACTTCATTAAAATTACCTTTATCTACTACTTATGTAACGTTTATGGTAGCCATGGGTACTTCATTTGCAGATCGCGCATGGGGTAGAGAAAGTGCTGTATATAGAGTTGCAGGCGTTTTAAATGTAATTGGTGGATGGTTTGGTACTGCTATAGGCGCTTTTGTAGCTGCTGGTTTTGTAGTGTTTCTAGTACAAGCTAATCCTAAAGTAATGACACCTATATTATTATTATTAACAGTAATATTATTAGTTAGAAACTACTTATCTCATAAAAATAGTTCTAATAAAGCAATTGACGAGGATAGCTTAACAACATCTGAAGAGAGTAGTTCTGTACAAGGTGTTATTCATGAAAGTGCTAAAAACATAGCAAGTGTTGTAAAACGAGGAAACAGAATTTATACTAACGCAATTACTGGTTTAGCCAAACAAGATTTATCATCTCTTAAAAAGAATAAAAAGCAAGTTATTAAACTCTCTGAAGAGGTAGATAATTTACGTGATAACATTTTCTATTTCATTAAAAATTTAGATGAATCAAGTGTTGGTGCTAGTAATTTTTATATTAATATATTAGGGTATTTACAAGACATGACACAATCTTTAGAATACATTTCTAAAGCAAGTCATAAACATATTAACAATAACCATAAAAAACTTAAGTTTAGCCAAGTTAAAGAGTTAAAAGAAGTTGATGATATGTTAGAAGCCTTATTTAATGATATAAAAGAAGCTTTCGATTCTCGCTCTTTTGAAGAAATTGGAGCTATTTTATTTCGTAAAAAAGAAGTATTAGATTTAGTAACATCAAAAATTGTAAAACAAGTTGCGCGTACTAGAACAGAAGAATCTAGCCCAAAGAATACAACACTTTACTTTGGGTTGTTATTAGAAACTAAAGATTTATTAAATGCAACCATGAATTTACTAGAGGAATACCATAATGCTCACGATAGCGATGTTACTCCTGCTACAGTAAAGGAAGAAGAATAGGGATTATATTCTATTTTAAATACAATGAAGCCTCATAATACAAATTATGAGGCTTCTTCTTTTCTTATTAATATACTTTATCAAAATAGGCTAATCCACTTAAAAAACTATTACACGTAGAGAAAATAGCCTTTATCTACTTTGTATTGCTATTTTTAACTTGAAGAAAATTACATTACTTACACTTATAATATAAGAAGGAAGTTTAGAGGATTATACATCCCGCTGTTTAAATAATATAAGCTACAGCCATAGTAACTGTAACCAAACATATTATATTTAAATCCTTTTAAAAAGAAAATAGGATGTATCTACAATTAAAACAAGTCTAGTTAAAAGAAACTAAAAAGGTAACCTAGTACTGCCCCAATAACAATAGTCCAAATAGGGCCTATTTTAGTTCCAAAAAATAGGTAAGAAGCACTTAAAGCAATGACTATAGTTTCCCAGCTTATTAAAGTTTCTTTAGTCATTATTATAAGTACAGCTAGCATAACGGCTACAGCTGCAACATTTACTGCATCTAAAAAGTAACGTAATATTTTAGATTTCCTCATTTTAGGTATAAAAGGGTTAAGTAGTAATACAAATAAAAATGAAGGCAAAAAAACACCTGTTGTAGCTGCTATTGCTCCCCATATTCCTGACAATTGATAACCAATAAACGTAGATGTTGATAGTACTGGACCTGGTGTAAATTGACCTACAGCAATAGCATCTATTAATTCAACCCTTGTTAACCATCCTTTTGTTACTAGTTCTGCATCTAAATATGCAAAAAGCACATAACCACTACCGTATAAAATAGCACCCACTTTTAAGAATACCAAAAATACATTAAGAGCAGAAATTTTAGCTAATGAGCTTCCTAACCCTAAGGACAGAAATAAAGGAGAAACAGTATTTAGTTTAGCTGTTGCTCTATCTTTAATGTAAAAATACAATGTTCCTAAAACTCCTGCAGATAATAGTGCGACCACTTCGTTAACACCTAATAAACTAGCTATTAATACTAATACTCCTATAACCATTAGTTCTTTAGTTTTAATAGCCTTTTTACCAAGCTTAATTACTGCAGAAGCAATAATAGCTAGTACAGCAGGTTTTATACCTAAAACAAAAGGAGTAACTTCTGGTAACTGGCCATATTCTACATATAAGTATGCTAATATACCAGTAATAATAACTGCTGGAAAAATAAATGCTATTCCTGCTACAAATAGCCCAACTTTTCCTGCACGTTCATGTCCACAATGCATCGTCATTTCTGTAGAGTTAGGTCCTGGAATTAAATTGGTAGTCCCTATTAAGTCTAAAAAGTAATCTCTAGTCATCCATTTACGTTTTACTACAACTTCATTTTCCATCATCGCTATATGAGCTGCTGGCCCTCCTAAAGCAAAACATCCTAATTTAAAAAATACTAATGCTACTTCTTTAAGCTTCTTATCCATTTTTAAATATTTACTATCATTTTAGACTAAAATTAATCTCATCATCAAATTTGTGAAAAAAAAACAAGATCATGAAATTAAGTCTATAAAATACTATAGATTATATCTGTATATTTTCAAGTTAGCGTTTAAGCTTAATACACAAATAAATATGCCTTTTTAAGCGAAAAAATATTTAGTTATTTTAAATTATATAATACTCATTTAACGCTTTTTATGCATTACATTTATTAAAAAAAAGAAATTTACACCTATTAATTCTCTTTCTTTTTGGCTTATTTTAATCTGCTTTAACTTTTAATTTTAACTAAATTTATAATACTAATAGTTATTAAGAAACATCTATAATCATAATTCCTCCGTATTTATAGAAAACAAAAAGACATATTATGAGAATTATTTCAATGACATTAGTTTCTTTATTAATATTTACATCTTGTGTTTCAAAAAAGAAATACTTGGCTTTAGAGCAAGAAAAAGGTGAATTAACTAATGAACTTACCAAAACTCGAGTAGAAAAAGAAGATCTAGAAAACAAGTTTTCTATTATAGAGGCTAGAGTTAATCAATACAATTCAAAAATTAATTCTTTAACTGAAAACGTTGAGGGTTTAAAGTTAGAAAACGATACTAAATTTGCTGTCTCAGAAGACGGTACATTAGCATCTAACCTTACTAAACAAAGAATGCGAGAAACATTAACTCAAGTAGATCCGCATGTACTAAATCAAGCTAAAACATTAAAAGATTCTATGAATTTAGCTATAGATTATCACCTAAATCGTACTATAGATACCAGTTCTTTAAATGAAGACGAAGACATTAGTGTAGATATTAATGAAACTGTAGTTATGATTTCTATTTCGGACAAAATGCTTTTTAACAGTGGTAGTTATAGGTTAAATCCTAAAGCTAATACTATTTTACAAAAATTAGCAGATGTTATTAATTCTGAGCCTAGTATAGATGTTATGGTTGAAGGGCATACAGATTCTAGAAGTATTAATACAGATAAAATTGCAGATAATTGGGATTTAAGTGTTCTTAGAGCTACATCTGTGGTTAGAAAGCTACAGAAAGATTATGGCGTGGCTCCTGAAAAACTAATTGCTTCTGGCCGTAGTAGCTACCAACCTTTAACAGATAACGATACTAGAGAAGGGCGCTCTAAAAATAGACGTACGCGTATTATAATACTTCCTAATATTAATAAGTTTTTTGCTTTGATGGCTTCAACAGATTAGTATTAGTCCATATATATACAAAAAGCATCCTAAATTTAGGATGCTTTTTATTTATAAGTTTTATGTAAAACTTATTAATCTTCTACATATTTTCCTATTTGATCTAGATTATTAGCTGACTCTTTCTTGGCATTAAATAGTTTCTCATCAACAACATAAGTATTGGATATAGAATCATGCCAACCTCTTCCTTGTGCTCCTAAAAAAGAAAACTGATCGAATGGTATAATTCTACACAAACTCCTTTTAATTAAATCTCCAGTTTTTGGCATAGCACCATCCTCCATAACAACTCTTGTCTTTGTTACATATTTACCTACAGATTTTCCTTTAAGTACTGTTTCCATAATAAAGTAGCATAGCGCAAGAACCAACCCTGTGATTAACCTATCTAATAATGGATTTATCTCGTTAGTCTCATTTAAAAAATTATCCATTGTTGTTGTATCTGTAGCATACGAATAATAGAAGTATCCAAAAAGCATAAACCCTCCAAAAAGCACTGCTAATATTACAATAAGATCTATAATGTAATTAGCAAAACGGCTCCCTTTACTAGCATATAAATCTGGGGTTACTTTAAAATTTGTTTTATTCATGGTTTTATTTTAGTTAGTAATAGTATTTCTGAAAAAAGCACCCTAAAATAGGATGCTTTTATAACACTTAAATTAATTTTAAAAAGCAGCTATTCGCTTAAGATCCACACATTAAGCAATCGTCTCCTTCTGCAGCTTTTGCTTGCTCTATTAAAGCTTTCATTTCTTCTGGACTCATTGGCTCTACATCTATCGCTTCTTTTGCAAATTTAGCTGCAGTATTAGCTGCTTTTTGTTGCTTTTGTTCTACAATAGTTTGCTGTGCATCTAGAGATTTAGCTACTGGCTCTGTTTTTTTAGACTTTTCTACAGTAAATTTAATTGCATCTACCGCACTCTTAGTACGTAAATAATACATACCCGTTTTTAAGCCACTTTTCCAAGCATAAAAATGCATTGATGTTAACTTAGCCATAGTAGCTCCTTCTAAGAATAAGTTTAAAGATTGTGATTGATCTATAAAGTATCCTCGTTGACGAGACATATCTATAATATCTTTCATACTTAATTCCCAAACGGTTTTGTATAGGTCTTTTATATCTTGAGGTATAACATCTACATTTTGAACAGATCCATTAGCTCTCATTATTTCGTTCTTTAAACCATCATTCCAAAGCCCTAATTCTACTAAATCTTCTAATAAATGCTTGTTTACAACAATAAATTCTCCAGATAATACTCGGCGTGTATAAATGTTAGATGTGTATGGTTCAAAACACTCATTATTTCCTAGAATTTGAGAGGTTGATGCTGTTGGCATTGGTGCGACTAATAATGAATTACGTACACCATGTTTAAGTACTTGTTTACGCAATTTATCCCAATTCCAAAGTCCGCTTAATTCTTCATCTTTTATTCCCCATAGGTTATATTGAAATTCTCCTTTACTTATTGGAGAGCCCTCATATGTTTCGTATGGCCCATCTGCTTTAGCTTCTTCCATTGATGCTGTAACAGCTGCAAAGTATAAGGTTTCAAAAATATCTTTATTTAGTTTTTTAGCCTCATCACTTGTAAAAGGCATTCTAAGCTTAATAAATGTATCTGCCAATCCTTGTACTCCCAGACCTACTGGTCTGTGGCGCATATTAGAGTTTTTAGCTTCTTCTACTGGATAGTAGTTTCTATCTATTACTCTATTTAAGTTTTTAGTTACGCGTTTTGTAATTCTAAATAACTCTTTATGGTCGAACACTCCGTTTTTAACAAACATTGGCAATGCAATAGATGCTAAATTACATACAGCCACCTCATCTGGAGAAGTGTACTCCATAATCTCTGTACATAGGTTTGATGAACGGATAGTTCCTAAATTCTTTTGATTAGATTTACGGTTTGCTGCATCCTTGTACAACATGTATGGTGTACCCGTTTCTATTTGAGATTCTAATATTTTCTCCCAAAGCTCACGCGCCTTAATTGTTTTACGTCCTTTTCCTGCTGCTTCGTAACCTGTATAAAGTGCTTCAAATTCTTCACTATGTACATCGCACAATCCTGGACATTCATTAGGGCACATTAGTGTCCAATTTCCATCTTCTTGTACACGCTTCATGAATAAATCTGGCATCCACATAGCATAAAATAAATCTCTTGCACGCATTTCTTCTTTTCCGTGGTTCTTTTTAAGATCTAGGAAATCGAAAATATCTGCATGCCAAGGTTCTATATACATTGCAAAACTTCCTTTACGCTTTCCGCCTCCTTGATCTACATAACGTGCTGTATCGTTAAATACTTGTAGCATTGGCACAATACCATTACTAGTTCCATTTGTTCCAGCTATATAACTTCCTGTTGCACGAATATTGTGTATAGATAAGCCTATTCCTCCGGCAGATTGCGATATTCTTGCTGTTTGTTTTAATGTATCGTATATACCATCTATACTGTCTTCTTTCATTGTTAATAAGAAACATGAAGACATTTGTGGTTTTGGTGTTCCTGAGTTAAATAATGTTGGCGTAGCGTGTGTAAAATACTTTTTAGACATTAATTCGTACGTTTCTATGGCTGCATCTAAATCGTTTAAATGTATTCCTATAGAAACACGCATTAACATGTGTTGCGGTCTTTCGGCTATTTTCCCGTTTAATTTTAAAAGGTAAGAGCGTTCTAAGGTTTTAAATCCAAAGTAATCGTAACCAAAATCTCTATTATAGATTATTGTAGAATCTAATCTATCTTTATTTTCCATAATAACATTGTATACATCGTCTGCTAAAAGTGGTGCATCTTTACCAGTTCTAGGATTTACGTAAGTATACAAATCTTGCATAACTTCACTAAAAGTTTTCTTTGTGTTTTTATGTAAGTTAGAAACAGATATACGTGCTGCCAAACGCGCATAATCTGGGTGAGCAGTCGTCATTGTTGCCGCTACTTCTGCTGCTAAATTATCTAGCTCACTAGTTGTTACTCCATCATATAATCCTTCAATTACACGCATAGCAACTTTTAATGGGTCTACAAGTTCGTTTAAACCATAACATAGTTTACGAATTCTAGCAGTAATTTTGTCGAACATTATTTGTTCTTTTCTTCCGTCTCTTTTAATTACAAACATACTTTACACTTTTTTTAGTTTTTCTGAATCGCCCATTCAGAAAAAGGGTTAGTTGGTTATTCTAAATTTATAACGTGCTATTTGGGAGCAAATTATAATTCCAGTTAATGAATTATTTTAATTACGCTAGCCAGTTTCCATTTAGCACATTTATTTAATGGAAGCTACGTAGCTTTATTTAATGTGGTGTTTTGTTAGGTTACCTAAATTATTAGGCAGAAGATTCACATTTATCTAAAAATCAGCATCAAAACTGAATTTATCTTCTTCTTCTTCTTTGTTAAGCACTCCTGCTTTTTGATATTCGGATACACGTTTCTCGAAAAAATTTGTTTTTCCTTGAAGCGAAATCATATCCATAAAATCGAAAGGGTTTGCTGTATTATATTCTTTTTCGCAACCTAGTTCTCCTAAAAGTCTATCGGTTACAAATTCTAAATATTGTTCCATCAATTTGGCGTTCATGCCAATTAAACTTGCTGGAAGAGACTCTGTAATAAATTCTCTTTCAATATTTAAAGCGTCTACTATAATTTCTCTTATTCTTTCTTTTGGCACTTTATTTACTAAATGCTTTTCGTGTAGGTGCACTGCAAAATCACAGTGTACGCCTTCATCTCTAGAAATCAATTCGTTAGAGAATGTTAAACCTGGCATTAGTCCTCTTTTCTTTAACCAGAAAATAGAACAAAATGCTCCAGAAAAGAATATACCTTCTACTGCTGCAAATGCTATTAAACGCTCTGCGAAACTTGGAGACTCAATCCATTTAAGAGCCCAATCTGCTTTTTTCTTAATTGCAGGGAAGGTTTCTATAGCATTAAATAGACCGTTTTTCTCTTTTTCGTCTTTTACATAGGTATCTATTAATAGCGAATAGGTTTCACTATGAATATTTTCCATCATGATTTGAAATCCATAAAAGAATTTTGCCTCACTATATTGTACTTCGTTTACAAAATTTTCTGCTAAATTTTCATTTACAATACCATCACTAGCTGCGAAAAATGCTAAGATGTGTTTTATAAAATAACGCTCGTCATCGTTTAATTTGTTTTTCCAATCTGTAAGATCTTGATGTAGATCGATCTCTTCTGCTGTCCAAAAACTAGCTTCAGATTTTTTATACCATTCCCAAATATCATGATGCTGAATAGGGAATATTACAAATCTATCTTTATTTTCTTGTAAAATTGGCTCGACGCTTTGAGACATAATTTAGTGTTATTTTTATGAAAAAATGAAATGAAATTTTAACTCGTTTTGAGACAAACAAAGATTGCAAATTACATCTAATTCTGAAAGCCTATATCTATTAAAACTTCGTAAAGTTTTTAACACTAAATGTTGAAATGTGATGTTACTAGCGTGTTTTATTGAGGTTTAAAGTGTTTTACTTTTTTTAATAATTATTTTATAGCCCATATAAAAATTTTAAAGCTATAATTTGTATATACCAAAATTTAACACTTTAAAATATGCTTATATAGCATGCTAGGCATGAGTTCTTTACAATAAAAATATTTATACAACTTGTTAAACAGCTTAACGTAGTTATACTAAAAAAAGTGAATTAGTTTTTATTGATTTAGTTTTTGCTCTGCTACCTTCTCTAATTCATTATACCAATCTTCTCCGAATTTTCTAATAAGTGCTTCTTTTACAAATTTGTATATAGGAATTTGTAACTCTTTACCTAATGTACAGGCATCACTACAGATGCTCCATTTGTCGTAATTAACAGCAGAAAACTCACTATATTCTTTTACTCTAATTGGATATAGGTGACATGAGATTGGTTTTTTCCAAGAAACGACACCTTGATTATATGCTTCTTCTATTCCACAAAGTGCAGTTTTTTTTTCATCAAAGATAACATAGGCACAATCTGCACCATCTATTAAAGGGGTTTCCAATTCTCCAAAATGACTTGTAATAAATGTGCCTTGCTCTTCTATTGCTTTTATACCTTCTTTGCGTAAAAATGGCTTTACTTCTGGGTAAATATCTTCAAGTATTTGTGTTTCTTCTTTTGTTAATGGCGCTCCAGCATCTCCATCTACACAGCAAGCGCCTTTACATGCTGAAAGGTTGCACATAAAATCGTTTTCGATAATTTCTTCTGAAACAATTGTTTTTCCTAATTGAAACATAAATACTAATTCTAATAGAATACAAATATAGTATTACTACAAAAAATATCACCTTTAAAACAACTTATAATTGTTTAGGTGTTTTAATTAAACTTTACGTTAGTTTAATACACTATATAATTCTAAAGCACTATTTTTGCCGAAAATTTAAATCGCGCAAATTATGCTTCTTAATTTTAAAGAAATTATTACGGCCTTTATGGTCCTTTTTGCTGTAATAGATATTATAGGAAACATTCCTATTATTATAGATTTACGCAAAAAAGTTGGACATATACAGAGTGAAAAAGCTTCTATTATTGCTGGTATTATTATGATTGTTTTTCTTTTTCTAGGACAAAGTTTATTGTCGCTTATAGGAATAGATGTAAATTCTTTTGCCGTTGCTGGTGCTTTTATTTTATTTTTTATTGCTTTAGAAATGATTCTAGGTATTACCCTATATAAAGATGATGAGGATGGCAACTCTATTACAGCTTCTGTTTTCCCTTTAGCTTTTCCTTTAATAGCAGGCCCAGGTAGTTTAACAACCTTGTTGTCTCTGCGTGCTGAATTTAGAATAGAAAATATTATTATAGCTGTTATATTAAATGTTATCCTTATTTATATAGTATTAAAAACGTCTAGTCGTATTGAGCGTTTTATTGGTCCAAACGGTATTAAAATTATACGTAAAGTTTTTGGAGTTATTTTATTAGCTATTGCTGTAAAACTTTTTGCACAAAATATTAAGGTTTTACTTGCCTAATAATAGTAGTATCTTTAAAGTATGTTTACAAATTAAATATAGAAACTAATGAAACTTTTTACATACATTTTTACAATTATTGCTATTGGATTAATTATATATAATGCTACAAAAATTAATTGGGACACTCCTTTTGAAGGGCAAAGTATTATAGGCTTAATTACTATTTTTGCTGCCCTTTGCGGAATTATTTTATTACAGATTTTACGTGTTTCTAAAAAAATAGAAACGCAATCTAGAAAAAAATGATAGATACTTTAATTATAGGTGGTGGTGCCGCAGGCCTATCTTGCGCTCTTGTTTTAGGCTCTGCCTTAAATAAACCGTATGCCAAAGACAAGTGTGTAGCTATAATTACACACCAAAAAACCTCTCACCTACAAAACGCTTTATTAAATAATGTTTTAGGTTTTGCTCCTGCAACTCTAGGTAAAAATATTTTAATTGAAGGTAAGCAGCAACTAACAGACTTATATCCTGAAGTACAACAAATTGATAAAGAGAAAACGCTACAAATAGAAAAAACGGCTATAGGTTTTAAGGTAACAACTAATAAAAACGAATACATAGCTAAGCATGTTGTTATAGCTGTAGGTTATACAAATTTAATTACTATAAAAGGACTTGAAAATTACATAGAACCTCATCCTAGAGCTGCAATAGAAAAAAATAGAATTTGGCTAAAAAACACAGATCACTGTATTGAAAAGGGATTATATGTTGCTGGTACTTTGGCTGGTTGGAGAAGTCAGTTTTCTATTGCTGCAGGTAGTGGTGCACATGTAGCAACAGATATTTTAACACTATGGAATAATGGAAAACACACCAAAGTGCACGATAAAGCCTAGCAGGTTATTTATTTTCTTCACTTAGGGTTATAACTTCATTAATCATAACATCTTTTTTATTTATAACTTCTTCAAAAGCTCCAGCTCCAAAAAGTTGCTCTGCTATTGCTGCTTTTAAATATTGCTTAACTTCTTCTTTATAGGCAACAAAAACCATATTTGTTCTGCGTTTTATTTTTAAATAGTCTTGAAACTCTACAACTACATCATCTTCAACTTTATAATTATCTATAAAATCTTGCCTAGTTTCATCTTTAAAAACAGTTCTATCTTTTTCTAATACTTCAAAAGCAAAGCTATTTATATAACCTCTACGTTGTAAAAACGTAATGGTTTCGTTTTGCATTCCTGTGTCTAAAGCAACAAAAACATCTGGTATTATACCTCCTCCTCCATAAACTACTTTACCTTTAGGTGTTGTGAATTTTAAAGAGTCTGCAACTTTAATTTTTTCTGGATCTAGCAACTCACCATTATCTACCCTAGAATAGTAGTCATCAAAATAATCTGCATTTCCTTTTTTGTAAGATCGTTGTATAGATCTTCCTGTCGGTGTATAATATCTAGAGACCGTTAAACGCACTGCACTTCCATCTCCTAATTTCATTTCGCGTTGCACTAAGCCTTTACCGTAAGATCGTCTACCAACAATGGTTCCTTTATCGTTATCTTGTAAAGCTCCTGCTACGATTTCGCTTGCAGAAGCAGAGTTTTCATCTATTAAGACATATACATGTCCGTCTTCGAATGCACCTCGTCTAGTTGCAAAACTTTTTTCTATTTTACCGCGTTTATTTTTAGTAAATAAAATTAATTTATCGTCTTCTAAAAACTCATCTACGATTTGTTCAGCGATACCTAAAAACCCACCTGGATTCCCTCTTAAATCTAACACTAGTTCTGTTGCTCCATCTTTTTGCAAATTATTAAGTGCTCGCTTAAATTCTTTATATGTAGACTCAGCAAATCTATTTATTTTAATGTAACCTAGTGTTCTTGTTAGCATGTACGAGGCGTCTACACTTTTAATAGGGATATGATCTCGTTTAATTTTAAACTTTAATAGTTCTGGCTCTCCTCTTCTATAAACTTCTAATAATACTTCTGTATTTATTGGGCCTTTTAATCGTTTTACCAAATCTCCATTTGCTCCATCTCTTCCGTACAATGTATCTCCATTTGCAAATACAATTCTATCTCCTCCTTTTATACCTGCTTTTGCGCTAGGCCCTCCTTCTATAGCCCGTATTACAGCAATAGAGTCGTTGTAGGGGTAAAAACTTACGCCAATGCCTACAAAATCTCCTTTCATATTTTCTGTTACACTTTCCATTTCTTCTTTTGGAATGTATACAGAATGCGGATCTAGATTCTCTAAAATACCATTAACTGTAACATCTACAATGCTATCTGTATTAATCTCATCTACATACTCGTAGTCTATGTAATCTATAAGTCTATTTAATTTGTCTTTTTTACTATTAGATGTAAATAACCGGTCTGAGCTATCATTAAAGTTTAGTGTTCCACCAATAAAAATACCAACCGCTATTGCAGCACCTATAATAAGTGGGAAGTATTTTTTATATGTATTCATTACGCTCTAGAATCTTCTATTTGTTCTATTATTATTCCTGCTTTATCTAAAAATTTAAGTCCGGAGTCATCCTTGTATCCTTCTTTATAAACAACTCTAACAATCCCTGCTTGATGTATTAGCTTACTACATTCTTTACATGGAGACATAGTAATATATAATGTTGCTCCTTTACAGGATTGTGTAGATGAAGCCACTTTTAATATTGCATTTGCTTCTGCATGCAACACATACCATTTTGTATACCCCTCATCGTCTTCACAAAAGTTTTCAAACCCTGTTGGAGTGCCATTAAATCCATCAGATATTATCATTCTATCTTTAACAATTAATGCTCCTACTTGTCTTCTTTTACAAAAGGATAATTTTCCCCATTCTTCAGCTATTCGCAAGTATGCTTTATCGTATCTGTGTTGTTTATGTTTTGGCATGTATAAAAACTATCATTAACATTGTAAGTACCTACTAAAAACAGGGTGTTTTCTATTTATAGCCCCATTAATTTTTTTTAGTTCATTAAAAACTAAAGTTGTACGCTTATAAACTAATATAACGAAGATAAGTTGATTGTATTTTAATTACAATTTAAATATTGAAGATTTATGAAAACTTTATGTTATTGTTAAAATATATTTCTATTTAATAGCATAGGGATTACCAATCCTACAACTATAGCTGATACAACCATAATCCAATCTCTTTTAGAGAATCTAAAAACTGTCTGCGTTAAATATCCTAAAAACAGAACTATAAAAACAATAATTATTTGTGCAATCTCTATTCCTAAAGCAAATTCAAGAAGTGTTACTATTTTATTATCGTTTTTACCAACTAGAATAGATAGTTCTCTTGCAAAACCTAAACCATGTACCAAACCAAAAAACAGTGTAGAGAAAAACAATACTCCTACTTTTTCTTTCTGCGCCCCTTTGCCTGCTGTAAATACATTAAATAAAGCGACAACAAGTATAGTTACTGGTATTAAAAACTCTACAATACTTGCCGATACTTTTACTGCTCCGTATGTTGCTAAAATTAAAGACAATGTGTGCCCAACCGTAAAGAGTGTAACTAATAAAAATACGCGTTTCCAGTCTTTAAACAAATAAGGCACTGTTAACACTATTAAAAACAGGACATGATCGTACGCATTAATATCTAAAACGTGATTAATGCCGTATTGTATATTAAACCAAAGTTCTTCTAACATAAATATTGAGTTTAGAGTGACTCAAATATACATTAAAAATAGAATATTATTGCTAGTATTTAGCACATAGAAACTATGATCTACAACAAATAATAATCTTATGTTTTTTTAGAAAAAACAGACTCAATATTACATGTATTTAAAACTGACATGGTATATTATAACATTTTATTTCTATATCCTTTATCTTTAAGACTGTAACTGTATTCAAAAAAATTACAATTATGAATCCAAAAGTTAGAAACATCTTCGCCGTTTTAGCTGGATGGCTTGGTGGTAGTAGTATTAATATGGGGTTAGTAAAAGTAGGCCACATATTATTTCCTATAGCAGATTTAGACCCAAACGATTTAAATTCCATAGCAGAAATTATGCCCGCTTTAGATTATAGATACTTTATTTTTCCTTTTTTAGCTCATGCTTTAGGCACACTAATTGGTGCTTTTATTGCAGGAATGATAGCTGCTAAAAATAAAATGAAATTTGCATTAGTTATTGGAGTTCTATTTTTAATAGGTGGTATTTTAATTAATTATATAATTCCTGGTCCTATTTGGTTTATAATTTTAGATCTTGTTGCAGCCTACTTACCAATGGCCTGGATAGGAGGACTATTTGCTTTAAAATTTTTAAATAAAAACTAGGTTTCATTTATTAAACTTTCTATAGCATAATACAATCTATTTTGTGCTCCATATTGCGAGCCAAAAATAGATCTGTACACATCCCCTTGTTTATTAATTATTACCCAATGTGGAGTGCCTTCACATTTAAAACTATCGTAAACACTTTTTGTTTCGTCTAAATAAATTGGGAAAGGTAAATTGTTTATAGTAAAGATACTTTTAATTTCTTCTTTAGTAGTTTTAGCATTTCCAAAATTAACATGTATTCCTACAACTTGTATCTTTTTATAGTCTTGTTTAAATTTGTGCGCTAAAGGGATTGCTCTTCCTGTACAACCAAGACAAGCATTGTTATAAAACAACAACAATAACGGTTTATTTTTATATTTAATCATTAGGTTAACTTCTAAATAATCTAAATCTTTAACCTTTATAGCTTGTATTTTATTTTCTGTCTCCATTGTATATAAAAGACCCCTAAAATACTAATTAATATTTTACGTCATTAGCATATTAGGCTTACAACTTATAAAAAATAAATCAGCTTTATATTTACCTACAAACATCTAGCGGAATTACAATAACAAGTATAAATAGTTTTCTCATTTTACAAATCAGATATAAAGTTTACTTAGTTTAGAACTAATTAAGGTCAGTACTATATATTTGTCCCCAATATATTATGACGCATTTGTAATCCCTAGAAAATGATCCTATTACCTAATTACTACTATTTATTTTTTGTTATCTATCCACTAGACATGTAGGCCCCAACTAACTACTTTTTTTAAATTAAAAAATCTAAAACCTGTAGTATTCTATTATTTCAATAGTTTTTATTCTTAAACTTCACAATAGTTTTTTTAAGCATAAACCTTCTTAAAAAAATAAGTGTATAAAAAATAGCCTAATTCTATATTTACCTACAAATATCTAGTGGAATTATAATAACAAGTTTAAAATAGTTTTCTTATGGATTATGTAATTTAGAATTAATTAATGTCGTCCTTCGTTAGCTCCTCGAATATATTATGACGTCCTTTATAATCCTTAAAAATAATCCTGTTTCCTAATTACTGCTATTTATTTTTTGTTACCAATCCACTAGATTTGCAGGGGCTCTTCAACCAACTACTTCCTTTTAAATTAAAAAATCTATAATAGATAGCATACTACTATCTCAATTACTATATTCTTAAACATTATGATGTTTTTTTTAAAACAATAACCATCTTAAAAAAGATCAAGCATAAAAAAATGACCTAACTGTTGTTTCCTACAAATATCTAGTGGAGTTAAAATAACAAGGATAAATAGTTTTCCTAATTTTACAAATCAAATTTAAAATTCACATCGCTTAGAATTAATGTCAATAGTTATATTTCTCCCGAATATATTATGACGCTTTGTAGTCCTTAAAAAATGATCCTATTACCTAATTACTACTTTCTACTATTTATTTTTTGTTACCAATCCACTAGACTTGTAGGCCCCAACTAACTACTTCTTTTAAATTAAAAAATCTAAAATAGGTAGTATACTAATCATCTTCTTCTTCCTTAAACTTTACAACTATCCATCGCTTTAAGTATAAGCCATCGTAAAAAATTAAAGCTGCCATACCTGGCCCCATTACATAATCTTCTTTTATAGAAAAACGATTTATAGAATTTGTACCATTTGCATCATCATTTTCTCTTAATGTTAAATTTTTATTAGAACTACCATTATACAAATAGATTAATCTTCCATGAGTTCCATTTGATATCCCTGCAATGGATGCTCCATTATGATTTATTTTAAAAGCATCTACACCAGCATTTGTTGATGTTAACTCTAAGTTTACATTATTGTTTGTACCAGATGAAATAGCTAGTGCTTTTTCTGCAAATGTTAAATCATTATCACAACAACATTCAGAAACAAACCTTACCCACTTATCTACTTCCCAGTAATAATATCCAGGTGTAACATCATTAATTGTTTCTGTATTATATACAATTGTTCCATCTACCAAATTTCCTCCAACTGGGTTTGTAATAGGTGTAGCTACATCAGTTCTTACCAGTTTTACTCTTGGAGGCAATAGCCCTAACGTTTCTACATCTATATCTAAAGCTGCCTGAGGATTTGTTGTACTAATACCTACTTGCCCATAAATAAAAGAACAAGAGACAAAACAAAGTATTACGATAATAAAAAATCTAATTTTGCACATTTTTATAGTTGATTTAAATTTTAGTATTTATTTTAATTAGGAGTGAGACAGTCTAAAATAGCTTTCTCATTAATCTTTTTTAAAGATGATATTCGTTTAGATTGTATTAAAGCTTCATCTACAGACTTATTATAAACATTTATAACCTCTTTATTAAACTCAGGTATTTCTGAAGCTTCTATTGTTAATATTTGTGTTTGATATATAAAAGTATTTAGTATGTGTGTATTTGCATATCGCATAGATTCTGTAACTTGTTTTATTTCTCGTTTAGAAATGATTAATTGTAAGTAAAACACATTGAGTAAAAAGAAAAAGAAGCATACAAATACACTTAACCACAATAGGCTTAAATTATAATGAGATTGATGCCCATGTATTGTATACAGTATATTAACATCTTTAATAGTATAGAAACGAAGAAGCATATAGACCAGTATGGCTATTATAATTCCGCTTAATGCAAAAAAGAAATCCTTAAACTTAATTTGATAAGAATAAATTTTCATTTTTCTATTGTTTTAAAAATGCAAATATATATTCCTGTTTAGTCTAGATATTAATATAATTCCTTTTACATGTATAGATTTCTGAATTCAAAACATAATTACAAAATTAGTCCTGTCTCTTTTTTTTGTACATGGCAGGTGTAGATTTCTCAAACTTTTTAAAAGCACTATAAAAAGAAGCTCTAGAGTTAAAACCTACTTCTATACCTACACCTTCAATAGACAAATGGTCTTTTAAAGGGTTTTTTAAAATGGCCTTCGCTTTATCTATTCTGTACTTATTTATATAAGTATTAAAATTGTATCCTGTAAGTTTATTTAATGAAAACGACACTCTTCTTGGATGTACATTAATAGCATTAGAAAGATTGTTTAAAGCAAAATCTTTATTTATATACACCTCAGACTCTACTAGATAAGCATCTACTTTTTTAAGAATATTATTCATTTCTTTATGATCCATATATTCGTATGTCTTTTCATCATCTTCAATAGTATCTTCTGCAACATAAAGTTCTGGCTTACTGTTTTCATAAGGCAATAAGCCTTTTTCTCTATAATTTAAGTCTAAAGATTTAAAATCATCCAACACAGAGTTTATGGAATGTTGTGTAAACCCTTTAAAACAAATCCAATAAATTAATATTAAGTTAGAGACATTAGATAAAATGTACCAAAAACTATGTATCGTAAAACCATCTATTAAAAGGATAACTTGAAATAAAATACTTGCATACAAGAACCATTTACACCAATTTAACTGCTTATCTAGCAAGTAGGTGTATTGGTTTTTAATTTCTACTTGATGTTTTTTTATTAAGTTCAGTGTTTTTATTCCAATAAAAATAGAATACAAAAGCCCAAATGCGTAATATTCCATTGAATAATAAAAAGGTTTTAGGGACAATTTTATAGGAATTGGTTGAATAAAAATAAATATCCCTATAACAAACTCGACAAAGCCTGGTATTAAAACCCAATAATTTGTTTTTTTCGTTTTTAAAATCGATATTTTCTGAATATATAAGTAAAATAAAGGGAAGGCCGAAAAATGAAAATGAGCTGGAAATAGCTCTAAATATGGATATTGATTTAATATGTCTAGAGAGTATAATAAGCTTGGTATTGGCTCTAGCGAAAAAAGAAGAATAAAGCCCCCTAAATAAGCAAAATACTTCTTTTTTTCTTTTTTAGAGTTCAGAATTATAAACATTAAGCCAAAAAGAACTCCTTGGATAATACCTACTACATCAACAATGTTGATAAAAGTATTTGTTGAATCCAAATCCAAAATTATTTCTTTTTGTTTTTGAAACATGGCTAAACTCGTATGCATTAAATTTTAAATTAGGGATTGTTAATTGATTTTGAAGAATTATTCGGCAAAAATGTTTCTTTAATTTTAAACACTTGTTAAATAAAAGTTTTAAAAATGTATAAATTTCTGAAATCACTACACCTTACAACAAAAAAACTTAGCCTCATAAGGTACAAATAAATCTTAAAAAGTCCTGTAAATACATATATGGGAGCAACATTGGGGTTGTTTTTAATATAATATGAATAAATTAATGGATTTATAAAAGCAATTTAATCTAGGTTTAATATTATTTTTTTTCCACTCTTATCTTATAATAATACTTTTCTACAAAATATTCATATTAAAATCAGTTACTACCCAATATCATAAATATTCACATATCTTAAAAAACAACTTAATCTAAATAAAAGAAAAACCTCAATCTATTTATGTTAAATAGATTGAGGTTTTAAAAAGTACTCAAGGTGGGGATCGAACCCACACTTCCGAAGAAACTGGATTTTGAATCCAGCGCGTCTACCAATTCCGCCACTTGAGCTATTGGAAGCGCAAAAATATATCTTTTTTCTGTAAATACTTTAAAAATAGTCTCTATATATATTATGATAGATGAAAAAAAACTCTAAATTTGCACGCAATTAAAAAACATGTAGTGTTACACACTGCAAAACAACATTTTAACTATGTCTATTACACAGCCAGAAGCTAAGATTTTTTCTATTACGCAAAGTAAAACTTTAGCTGAAAAGATTGCAGCCTCTTATGGTACCTCTTTAGGGAACGTTATAACCTCTACCTATAGCGATGGAGAGTTCCAACCATCTTATGAAGAGTCTATACGTGGTAAACGTATTTTTGTTATTGGATCTACCAATCCAAGTTCAGAAAACTTAATGGAAATGTTGTTAATGCTAGATGCAGCTAAACGTGCTTCTGCTAGACATATTACTGCTGTTTTACCTTACTTTGGTTGGGCAAGACAAGATAGAAAAGATAAACCTAGAGTACCTATTGCTGCAAAATTAGTAGCAAAAATGTTAGAAGCTGCTGGTGCAACCCGTATTATAACAATGGATTTGCATGCAGATCAAATACAAGGATTTTTTGAAAAACCGGTAGACCATTTATTTGCATCTACAGTATTTTTACCTTATTTAAAAAGCTTAAATCTAGATAATTTAACTATTGCTTCTCCAGATATGGGTGGTTCTAAAAGAGCCTATGCATACTCTAAGGCCTTAGAAAGCGATGTTGTTATCTGTTATAAACAACGTGCAAAAGCTAATGTAATATCTCACATGGAATTAATTGGTGATGTTACTGGTAAAAATGTTGTTTTAGTAGACGATATGGTTGATACTGCTGGTACTTTAACCAAAGCCGCAGATTTAATGATGGAAAGAGGTGCACTTAGCGTAAGAGCAATCTGTACACACCCTATACTATCTGGAAGTGCATACGAGAGACTTGAAAACTCTAAACTAGAAGAATTAATAGTAACAGACTCTATACCATTAAAGCAAGAAAGTAATAAAATAAAAGTACTAACTTGCGCAGACTTATTTGCAGAAGTAATGCACAATGTACATTACAATAAGTCTATAAGTTCTAAATTTTTAATGTAATTAATAATTAAATATAAATAACAAAAATGAAATCGATTACAATCAACGGATCTCTAAGAGAAAGCGTGGGCAGAAAAGCAACAAAAGCCTTACGTAATGCTGACCAGGTTCCTTGCGTATTATACGGAGGAGACAAGACAGTTCATTTCTCAGCAGCTGAATTAGCATTCTCAAAATTGGTTTACACACCTAATGCGCATACAGTTGTAATTAGTTTAGAAAATGGAGACAGCTATAATGCTATCTTACAAGACATTCAATTCCACCCTGTAACAGACAGAATTTTACACGTAGATTTCTATCAATTATTTGATGATAAAGAGATCACTATGGATATTCCTGTTGCATATGTAGGAAACTCTAGAGGTGTTAGAGCTGGTGGTGTTTTACGTAAAAACAAACGTAGCTTAAGAATTAAAGCTTTACCTGGTAATTTACCAGATTTTATTGAAGCTGATATTTCAGAACTTAAAATTGGAAACAAATTATACATTACTGCTTTAGAAAGTGATGGTTATAAATTTATGCATCCAGAAAACACTGTTGTATGTTTAGTTAAACGTTCTAGAACATCTGTATCTGATGCTGACGACGACGACGATGAGGATGAAGAAACTGCAGCAGCAGAATAAAACTTATAATTCTTTATAATATTAAAAGCATTCTGTTTATTCAGAATGCTTTTTTATTTTTGAGTCCTTAATTATTATTATTTCTATGCTTAAAAAGCTTATTAATATTTTTATAAATAGTAAAGCTACATTTACTATTGAAGAACAAGACCCTATGAAAAAATTTCTTATTGTAGGTTTAGGAAATATTGGTCCTAAATACGAAAACACACGTCATAATATTGGCTTTAAAATACTAGATTTTTTTGCTAAAAAAGAAGACTTAACCTTTGAGACTCAAAAACTAGGAGATATAGCAACCTATAAGTTAAAAGGTCGAACTTTTATATTTTTAAAACCCAATACTTTTATGAACCTAAGTGGGAAAGCCATTTTATATTGGTTAACTAAAGAAAAAATCCCCTTAGAAAACTTATTAGTTATTACAGACGACCTTAATTTGCCCTTTGGAAGTCTACGCATTAAAACTAAAGGTAGCGATGGCGGGCACAACGGCTTAAAAGACACTCAAAATGCCTTAAACACGACAAAATATAACCGTTACAGATTTGGCATAAGCGATGCTTTTAGCAAAGGAAGACAAGTTGATTACGTATTAGGTGAATGGACAGAAGAAGAACAGGAAAAGCTACCAGAAAGGTTAGAAAAAAGCATTGAAATCATTAAATCTTTTGTTTTGGCTGGTGTTAGTAATACTATGAATGCTTATAACGGCAAATAGTATGCTTCTAGTAATGTATTTAGACATTTTTTTCATAGAAAAGCAAAAAAGGAAGCCAATAGGCTTCCTTTTTTTATAAGTATTGAGTAACTAGTTTTAGTTAACAATAATCTTTTTACTTTGTTTTTTAACACCATCAGAAACCTCTAAAATATACATACCAGCTTGTACGTTATTTAAGTTTACTGTTTCATTAAATGTAGGGCTGCTTTCGTATCTCTTATCAAAAACACGTCTACCGCTTATGTCATATACAGTCATACTAATATCATTAGTAGATGATGTATTTAATTTAACATTAAACGTTCCGTTATTTGGGTTAGGGAATACAAATAAACCTGTAAGTTCATTATTAAACTCCTCTACAGATAAAGATCCTTGTACACATAAGTATAAATCGAAGCTATTAAATGTTCCTCCATCTTGATTGGCATCATCAACAACTGTTAAAACCCAATCTCCACCAGAGTTCTCTCCATATAAGGTAGATAAATCTCCCTCTGGCACATAACTTCCCGTAAAAGGAGCCGTTCCTCCTGTAATAGGCCCATCTGTTCCTTCTTGATCGAAAACAGTATTTGTATAGTTATCACCACTACCTCCGTTATCTGAAGTTAATTCTATAACTGTTCCTGCTGGACTAGTTAGTGTAATATCTAAATCGGCTGCCCATGAATGATCTATATTTATAGTAACATTAACATCTGTAATAGGGAAATCTGCACCTACGTTTACAGTAGATGTAATTGTATTTCCTGCTCCAGAAGCAGAGATTACTTGAGACACATTATCTACATAGTTTCCACAAGTTAAATTAGCAGTTGTAAAGCTATATGTAGCAGATGCAGCTGCTGTAGCACATTGGTTAGATGCAGTTACTCTCCAATAGTATTGAGTATTTGCAGCTAAAGCTGTTGTTGTGTAAGATGTAGTTTGTACTGTGGCAGACTCTACTATAGTTGCAAATCCACTATCTGACGCCACCTCAACTAAGTAATTTTGAGCATTAACATCTGCATTCCATGTTAAGTTTCCATCAGCAGGAACATCTACTGCTCCATCTGCTGGTGCCGTTAGTGTTGTTGCACTAATTGTACCATTAAATACATTTAATGTAACATCTACATTTTTAGTAATAGCTCCAGAAACTCCTGTTATTGCAAAAGGATAACTACCTGTTGCTAAAGCGCCTGTTCCAGATACAGTAACAGTAAAAGTTGTACCATCTGCTGTAGCAGATGTAGGGTTAATTACAGCATTTGCTCCTGCAGGTAAACCTGTAACAGAGAAGTTTGTTGTATCTGAAAATCCTAAGAATGTATTATAAGTACAATTGTAAACAGCATCATCTGGTGTACATATATCTATAACTGGGTTAGCTACAGAAATTACAAACTCAGATTCTTGTATCGTAAAATTCGTTGAATTTACTGCATAGAATATATTATTATTACCTTCAACTATTACTCTTGCCATAGTAGTATCTCCTCCTGTTACTGGTACAGTAACATCGTGAGTCCCGTCGTTTGGCACATTAGATGCCATTGTAAATGGAAATGTTAAACCTCCATCTGTAGATAATAAAATATTTACCGTTGGTGTATTTACAGCTCCACCATCAGTTCCTGCAACATCCCAAGTTACAGTCTGTGTTGAACCAGCATCCCAACTTACATTTGTTGTTTGTGATGTAACCGCAAATGGACCAGATGCTCCATCTACTGTTACTACCATTTCATCAAAATCTGTTTGAGGCATTTGTCCAACCCCATTAGCTTCAGATCTATCTCTAACTGTTAAAGCAAAATTTAAATCTCTACCTACAGTAGAAACAGTTTCCCAAGATGTATTAGCTACAGTCTCTACTGGGTTAGTTTCAGTAAGCTGTCCATTTAATACACGACTTAATATAGGCATATATCTATTAGGGTTTGTACTTGGTGGACGAGATCTAAACATCGCTCCACTAGTGTTTGTTGGTCCAAAAGATGTATTTGGCACTACACCATCATCTACTTGTTCCCATGTATAAGTTAAAACATCACCTCCATCAGGATCTGTTGCTGCTCCTTTAAGAATAAAAGCCGTTCCCATAGGAATTGTATAATCGCTTCCCGCATCTGCAACTGGTGGTGCATTTGTAATAGCAGTAGTAACTGCACAAGTATTTGCCCCTGTTGTTACGTTATTAAGAATTTGATCGATACTATGGTAGTGGAAATAAGGATCACTATGATCTTGTACATCACTTCCTCCAGTAATACCAGCATATCCCATTATGGTTGTACCACTTCCTGGTTCTGCATTTACACCTGTTCCTTCAGAGTTGAATGACCATGTGTGGTTTGCTCCCATTTGGTGTCCTATTTCATGTGGCACATAATCGATATCGAAAAAATCTGCCATATATGGTCCGCCATCATTATCTACAAATTGGTGAGAAGAGAATCCACTTCCCTTTCCATTTGTACACACACAACCAATACATCCTGCATTACCATTATTAGCATCATTATGTAATAAGTGTCCTATATCGTAATCTGCTTCTCCAACTGTAGCTGTTAGATTTGTTTGCAAATCCCCATTTAAGTTCCCTCCATAAGGATCTGTTCCAGAGTAAATTAAATCTAACGCAGGGTCGTCTGCAGTATCAACTAAAACAAATGTAATAGCCATATCTACTTCAAAGACCTCGTTGTTTCTGTTTAATGTAGAAATCATTTGAGCTAAAGCATCTTGTTGTGCATCACCATTTCCAGCATTACCATCATCCCAGAAAGCTGTATATTCTGAAGTTGTTGATACCGCAATTCTAAAGGTTCTTAATAATTGATCATTAGCATCTCTACTAGTTAACGTCATTGCTTCTTTTTTAACCATCTCTCCTATTGTAGAACACTCAAAGTCTTCTGAATAGTCTGGTCTAGCATTTCTATTGTAAACTAAATACTGTCCGTTAGATACTTTAGTTGCTGGTTGAATAAACACAGTTTCTTCTCCAGGTGTAGAAATCATAGCATTTAAACCTAGTGGTGTAACACTGAATCTTACTCTAGTTCCTTTACCATCTACACTAGATCCTAAATATGTTTTAATATTTGGATGTGCAATAGCAGCATATTCTGGGTCAGAAAATATCGATGTCTCAACTACTCGATATTGAGCTGTTTTTCCATTTATACTAGGAAAAGTAATTATAGTATTAGATTTTCCATTAGAAGCACTTCTTAAAGGCGCACCAACTAATTGCTCTTTAAATCCTTCGATATTTAATTGAAAAATACTATAATTTTCCTTATCTAATTTTTTCATAGACACACCTTGTGTCCCATCTCTAAATGTACTTGATGACCATACGCTTTGTTGTGCAGAAACTACTCCTACACACAATGATAGTATCAAAACAAATACGTAATGTAATTTTGTTCTCATGAATGAAGATTTTTTAATTCACTCAAATTTAACACTTATTTTCTTTTTTTCATCATAAAAACAAATTTAATACCTTGTTTTTAACACCATTAAACGTTAAATAATGCAATAAACTAAATATTAACACCAATAAATAAATCTATCGATTTAATAGGATATTACTTAATAAACTTAGAAGCATTAGTTAATAATATTGGAAGCTCTTAATGTTATTCCAATTGCTTTTCTATTTTTGTATTATAAATTATTTTCATTTTTGAGATCTACACCTAAATCAGAAAAGCAAACAGTAATTACCATAGGCACTTTTGATGGTGTCCATATTGGACATCAGAAAATAATACAACGCTTGGTTACCGTTGGTAAGGAAAAAAGTTTAGAACCTACTATTCTTACTTTTTTTCCTCACCCAAGAATGGTTTTACAAAAAGATGCCAACATTAAACTTATTAATACTATAGATGAAAAAAAAGACATCTTAGCTAATTACGGTGTAGCGTCTTTAATTATTAAAAAATTCACTCAAGAGTTCTCAAGGTTAACAGCTAAAGAATTTGTTGAAAATATATTAGTTAAAGAGCTTAAAGCAAAATATATTATTATTGGGTACGACCATCATTTTGGCAGAAATAGGGCAGCAAATATTGAAGATTTGAAAGCTTTTGGTGAGGTTTATGATTTTAAAGTTGAAGAAATAACGGCGCAAGATATTAATGATGTCGCTGTAAGTTCTACAAAAATTAGAAATGCTCTAGAACTAGGCGATATTGAAACTGCTAACGCCTATTTAGGCTATAACTTTATATTAACTGGAGAAGTTGTAAAAGGTAAAGGCCTAGGGCGCACTATTGATTTCCCTACCGCCAATTTACAATTACAAGAATCTTACAAATTAGTTCCTAAGCAGGGTGTATATATAGCCAAAACTATATACCAAAACAAAACCTATTATGGCATGATGAACATAGGGACTAACCCAACAGTAAATGGGATTAAACAGACTATAGAAATTCATTTTTTCGACCTAAACGCCTCCCTTTATGGAACACTCTTACAAGTTGAGATTTTAAAGCGGTTAAGAGACGAAGAAAAATTTGAATCTATAGAAGCTTTAAAAAAACAATTATATTTAGATCAAGAAAATGCTTTAAGATACATAACAGACAATGTTAAATAAATTTTTATTCAAATATATAGATAACAGCTCGCTTGTAGTCTTTAGGATTATTTTCGGGTTACTATGTTTTTTAGAATCTGTAGGTGCTATTTTTACTGGTTGGATTAAAAGAACTTTAATTGACCCAGAATTCACTTTTTCCTTTATTGGTTTTGAATGGTTACAGCCTTTACCAGGAGATTGGATGTATGTATATTATTGTGTAATGGGGTGTTTTGGCTTACTCATTATGTTAGGATACAAATATAGAATGAGTATGATTGTGTTTACCATAATGTGGTCTTGTACTTATTTTATGCAAAAAGCATCTTATAATAACCATTACTATTTACTTATATTATTAAGTGCAATAATGGTATTTCTCCCAGCAAACAAGTATGCCTCTATAGATGCTAAACTAAATCCTAGCATAAAACGCAATGCCATGCCTAGTTGGTGTAAATGGGTATTTGTAGTACAATTATTCATTTTATATACTTACGCCTCAATTGCTAAAATGTATCCAGATTGGATGGATTTAACATTTCCAAAAATATTAATGGCAGGAAAAGCTAATTACCCCATAATTGGAGGCTTTTTGCAAAATGATTTTATGCCCTATTTAATATGCTATGGTGGTTTATTGTTTGATGGTTTAATTATACCGTTGCTTCTTTTTAAACCTACTAGAAAGTATGCTTTTTTCGCCTCTATTTTTTTCCACTTATTTAATGCTATTGTATTTCAAGTTGGTGTTTTTCCTTTTTTATCTCTAGCATTTTCATTATTCTTTTTTGAACCGAAAACGATAAAAAATATATTCTTGAAAAAGAAAGTTTTTTATGATAAAGCAGAGATTATAGTTCCTTCTTACAAGAGACCTATGTTAGTCGTTTTTTGTATTTATTTTATTATTCAAATAGCATTGCCACTCCGCCATCATTTTATTGAAGATAGTGTATTATTTACAGAGGAAGGCCATAGAATGTCATGGAGGATGATGCTACGCGCTAAACATGGTGTTGCCGTTTATACAGTAGAAGATAAAGCTACCAAAGAAAGTAAAATTATAAATTTAGACAATTACTTATCGGCCAAACAAAAACGAATGGCTAGCTCAAAACCAGATGTAATATGGCAATTTGCTCAACATTTAAAGCAAGATTTTAAAACAAGAGGTAAAGACATTGCAGTATACGTTAATTGTAAAATAAGTGTAAATGGAAAGCCTTATAAGCAATTAGTAAACCAAAAAACAGATATAGCGAGTGTTAAATGGAATCCTTTTGCTCATAGCGAATGGTTACTTCCTTCAAAATAGACCTACAAATTATTTCCTAGCATCTAAAAACTTACTACTTTTACGCTTTTAAATTAAATTTATAATTTGCGTTAAGGATTGAGCAATATGTATAAAATCTTTTTATTTTCCAAAAAAAAAATAAAAAAGCGAGTTGCGAAATGAATACATTCACGATTCATAAATAAAAAGATAATAAACAAGAGTAAAGTCTGACCTGTAAGGGAACGCCCAAACAAAACATCATGTTACAAGTACCATTTATTAGAGACAATAAGGATCTCGTAATCGAGCGTTTAGCAAAACGAAATATTGATGCTACACAAATGATTAACGATGTTATTCTTTTTGATGAGGAACGCCGCGCGTTACAAGCTGAATTAGATAACACTTTAGCGGAATCTAATAAGTTATCCAAAGAAATTGGTGTGTTGTATAAATCTGGTGAAGCAGAAAAAGCAACTGTTTTAAAAGCAAAAACAACAGATTTAAAGAAGCTTGTAGAAACTTTAAAAGAAAACTTAAGTACAAAAGCCGAGGATTTAAATCAGTTATTATATAAAATACCTAATGTTCCTAATGCAATTGTTCCTAAAGGAAATACAGACGAGGATAACGAAGAAACCTTTAGAGAGGGTGATATCCCTGTATTACATGATGGTGCATTACCACATTGGGAATTGGCAAAGAAATACGATATTATAGATTTTGAGCTAGGAAACAAAATAACAGGAGCCGGCTTCCCAGTATACAAAGGAAAAGGCGCCCGTTTACAGCGTGCTTTAATAGCTTATTTTTTAGATAAAAATACAGCTGCTGGCTATACAGAATACCAATTACCTCACTTAGTAAACGAGGCTTCTGGATTTGGAACAGGACAGTTACCAGATAAAGAAGGGCAAATGTACCACGTTACTGGAGATAACTTATACTTAATTCCTACAGCCGAAGTTCCTGGTACAAACATATTTAGAAATGTAGTATTACCTGAAAGCGATTTACCTGTTGGTATAACTGGTTACACGCCTTGTTTTAGAAGAGAAGCGGGAAGTTATGGCGCTCATGTTCGTGGATTAAATAGATTACATCAATTTGATAAAGTAGAAATTTTACGTGTAGAACACCCTACAAAATCTTATGAAGCATTAGATGGTATGGTAGCACATGTAAAAGAAATTTTAAGAGAACTAAAATTACCATATCGTATTTTACGTTTATGTGGAGGCGACCTTGGTTTTACATCTGCTTTAACTTACGATTTTGAATTATTTTCTACTGCACAAGACCGTTGGCTGGAAATATCTTCTGTATCTAATTTTGAAACTTTTCAAGCCAATAGATTAAAGTTACGTTTTAAAAATAGTGAAGGTAAAAACGAATTAGCACACACTTTAAATGGAAGTGCTTTAGCTTTACCTAGAGTTTTAGCTGGTATTTTAGAAAACTGCCAAACAGAAGAAGGCATAGTAATACCTGAAGTATTAGTACCATATACAGGGTTTAAAATTATAAATTAAGGCTTATAAAAGTAGCTCTTTTCTCTATTTTAATCGATTAAGTGTTAATTTTTAACGTTATTTGACGATTTTTTCAATGTTTTGTTTGATTTAATAGATTTTATTATGAAATTTATTTTTCCCAAATCTAACAAATCATGAAAAACATTAAACGTCTACTTTTGTTAGCTACGTTAATTGTTATTGCTTTTAAAGTATTTTCATCTGATGTTGAAAAAATAAACACCCCAAAGCAAAACAATGTAGCTATTGTAAACAACTAAACGATTTTAAAAACCCTTTAAACACTATAAGCAAAACCTGATTAATTTCAGGTTTTTGCATTTATTTCACAATATCTACATACTACTTTTGTTATATTTACAGAAAGTAAATAAATATGCGGTTTTTAATACTATTTCTTTTTTTGTTTAGTCTCAATACGTTTGCACAAGACGATATTGTAGCAAGAGAGTATTTTAAAAATGGAGAGTTTGAAAAAGCATTAATATCTTATAAAAGTCTTATAAAGAAAAACAAAAATAATCCTAGTTATATTATTCAATTAATAAAAATACACCAACAACTAGAGCAATATACAGAAGCACAAAGTTTAATTGAAGCTCAATTAGCAAAAAGAGCTTATGGCCCATATATTATAGAGTTAGGCTATAACTATGCTTTACAAAAAGATACTATAAATGCCAAGTTAAACTATGATAAGGCTATTAAATCTATAGAAACTAATGCCAATTATGCTTATGGAATAGGTAGACGTTTTGAAAACCTTTCTCTACTAGATGAAGCTATTACCACTTATAAAAAAGCAATGGATTTAAAACCAGAGCTTAATTTTAATATGCAATTGGCACGTATTTATGGAGAGCAAGGAGATATTGAAAAAATGTTTAATAGCTACGTTAATTTCTCTGAAGTTAATGCCTCTTATTTAAATAATATAAAAAGAGAGTTTAGTACCTTTATTAGTGAAAATGGCACCAATGAAAATAATATTATCTTAAAAAAAATTCTACTTAAAAAAATACAGACTAGCCCTAACATCATCTGGAACGAAATGTTAAGTTGGTTGTTTATTCAGCAAAAGGATTATAAAAAAGCATTTATACAAGAAAAAGCAATCTATAAAAGAGAACTAACCTCTTTAGACCGTGTTGAAGAATTAGCACTAATAGCTTATACTAATAAAAAGTACGACTTAGCAAAGCAAATGTTTTTGTTTATTATAGAGAATACTCAAGACATAGACACGAAAATTAGTGCTCATTACAATACACTTAAAATTGAAACAGAACTAGCTTCTAAAAAAGACTATCCAGATATTAATAATAAATACCTAAATACTATTAATGAATTTGGTCGTTTCTCTAATACTTTAGACATACAAATTGCTTACGCTCACTTTTTAGCATTTAACGAGAATAAAACTAAAGAAGCTATTGCTTTTTTAAAAGAAAGTTTAAAACTAAACCTTACTACATTTAACCTTGCGAAAATAAAACTAGAACTCGGTGATATTTTAGTATTAGAAGAAAAGTTTAATGAAGCTCTAATCTATTACACACAAATACAACGAAGTTTAAAAAACAGCACCTTATCTCAAGAAGCCCGTTTTAAAGTTGCAAAAACAAGCTATTATAAAGGTGATTTTAAGTGGGCAGAATCGCAGTTAAAAATATTAAAATCTTCAACATCTCAACTTACAGCAAATGATGCCTTAGATTTAAAACTGCTTATCTCAGACAATAAACTAGACGACTCACTTCAAGTAGCTTTAAAAAGTTATGCCAAAGCAGACTTGTTAGCTTTTCAAAACAGAAAGGACGAAGCCATTACTATTTTAAGTACTATTTTAAAGAACCATAAAACAGAAGCTATTATTCCGCAAGCACTTTTAAAGCAAGGACAGTTATTTGAAGATAAGCAAGAATATGAAAAAGCAAAAGACAACTACGAAGCTATAATTAAAAATTACAAAAAAGGCATCCTTATAGACGATGCATTATTTGCATTAGCCGAATTGTATGCCAATAAATTGGCCTTACCAGAAAAAGCAAAAGCATTATACGAAACTATAGTTTTTAACCATGCCGATAGTATCTACTTTGTAGAATCTCGTAAAAGATTTAGAGCCTTGAGAGGTGATGCTATAAATTAAAACAAGATGATAATAGCAGAAACGAAGAGACTTATTATTTCTAAATTTACTACAGAAGATGCTCCGTTTTATTTAAAACTAGTAAACACACCTCATTGGATACAATATATAGGAGATAGAAATATAAAAACACTAGACCAAGCTATAACTGCTTTAAAAGAAGGCAATATTAAAAGCTACAAAGACAATGGTTTTGGTTTCTACAAACTACTCTTAAAAGATAATAACTTAAAACCAATAGGCACATGTGGTTTAATAAAACGTAACACCTTAGACGATGTAGACATAGGTTTTGCTATGCTTCCAGAATACGAAAGAAAAGGGTTTGGTTACGAAGCCTCTTTAGAAATTATAAAACTAGCTAAACATAAATTTAACTTAAAACGTATAATAGCCATTACATTACCTAACAATAAAGGTTCCATAGCACTATTGGAAAAATTAGGGTTAAACTACGAAAAAACTGTATTTCCTTTTGATGCTGATGAAGAACTTCTGTTATTTGCAAAAAAATTGGATTAATAAATTGATTTACTTTATTAACGTATAGAATTTCAAATTTATAATACTACAAAATCATAATTCAAGATGTATATATATAATGTTACAGTAAATATAGATGATAGCGCACATGACGAATGGTTAAAATGGATAAAAGAGCACATTCCGCAAGTATTAGCCACAGGTAAGTTTAAAGATGCAAAATTAACCAAAGTATTAGTAGAAGAAGAAATGGGCGGACAAACTTACTCTATTCAATACCGTTCGTACTCACGTGAAGCTTTAGATGCTTATTATAGAGAAGATGCAGATAAGTTAAAGGCCGATGGATTAAAACGTTTTGCAGATAAGATGCTAGCCTTTAGAACAGAATTACAAATTATTGACGAATACACTGTAAACTTTAAATAATACCTTATCTTTTATAAAATTCTATCATTTCATTCTTTTAATATTTAACTATGGCTCAAAAACCTAATAATCATCAAGTAAAAGCAAAAAAGTTTTTAGGGCAACATTTTTTAGAAGATGAAACCATAGCAGAACAAATTGCAGATTCGCTACAATTACAAGGCTATAAAAATGTTTTGGAAATTGGGCCAGGAATGGGGGTATTAACAAAATACCTATTAAAAAAACCAGTAACCACTTACGTTGTTGAAATAGATACCGAAAGTGTAGACTACTTAAAAAACAATTACCTCAATTTAGCACCTAGAATATTAGAACAAGATTTTTTAAAGTACGACTTAAGTAAAACATTTAACAGCGAGCCTTTCGCCATTATTGGTAATTTTCCATATAACATTTCTACGCAAATAGTATTTAAAACCTTAGAATTACGAGATCAAATTCCAGAATTCTCAGGCATGTTTCAAAAAGAAGTCGCTGCTCGTATCTGCTCTAAAGAAGGCAGTAAAGTTTATGGTATTTTATCTGTATTAACACAAGCATTTTACGATGCAGAATATTTATTTACAGTACCACCAACCGTGTTTAATCCTCCACCAAAAGTAGATTCTGGTGTGCTAAGGTTAACTAGAAAAAAAGATTATAGCTTACCTTGTAATGAAAAGTTATTTTTTAAAGTTGTAAAGCAAGCATTTCAGCAGCGTAGAAAAACACTTCGTAACAGTTTAAAAACATTTAATCTAAGCGATAATTTAAAAGCAAATGTTATATTTGGCAAACGTCCAGAGCAATTAAACGTATCCCAATTTATAGAACTTACCAGTTTTATAGAAAACGATATGCCAGACGCCGATTAAATTATAATTTAAAAATCGCTTTTTCAAAAATTCTATTTATTAAGAATCAACAGATTAAGCCCTATACTAACAAAAGTTTGGTGGAAGAGACTAACGAAAATATTCAGTTTAAAATAAGCATAGCGCTTATAGAAAACGTAGAACAATTAATAGAATCAAGAAATAATACTGAAATTCTTGAACTGTTAAATGATTTGCACCACGCTGATATTGCCGAAATTCTCGGAGAATTAAAAATAAACCAGGCCACATACATCATTAAGCTATTAGATAGTGAAAAGACATCAGAAATTCTGATGGAGTTAGATGATGACGATCGTGAAAAAATATTATCCTCTCTTTCTGCTAAAGAGATTGCAGAAGAAATCGAGGAACTAGATACCGATGATGCAGCAGATATTATAAACGAACTTCCCGAAGAACGACAAGAAGCAGTTATTTCTCAAATAGAAGACGAAGAACATAAGGCCGAAATACAAGAACTTCTCACCTATTCTGAAGACACTGCCGGAGCCTTAATGGCAAAAGAGTTAGTAAGGGTAAATGAAAATTGGACCGTTACCCAATGCGTTAAAGAAATGCGTGCTCAAGCAGAAGAGGTAACTAGAGTACACTCTATTTATGTAGTAGATGAAAACGAAAAACTTATAGGTCGTCTCTCTTTAAAAGACCTACTAATGGCTTCACCTCGAGCACATATTTCTACAGTATACATACCAAAAGTAGATTATGTAAAAGTAGACGAAGATATAGATGAAGTCGCTAGAATCATGCAAAAGTATGACCTAGAAGCTATACCAGTAGTAGATGAAAACAAAGTACTTTTAGGACGCATTACTATAGACGACATTGTAGATGTTATAAAAGAAGAAGCCGAAAAAGATTACCAATTAGCAGCAGGTATTACGCAAGATGTAGAAGCTAGCGATAGCATTTTAGAACTAACAAGAGCAAGACTACCTTGGTTATTTTTAGGGCTTGTTGGTGGAGTAGGAGCTTTTCTAATTATGGAAGGTTTTCAAGAATCATTTACTAAATATGCAGTGTTATTTTTCTTCACACCATTAATTGCAGCTATGGCTGGTAATGTAGGTGTTCAATCTAGCGCCATCATAGTACAAGGTTTGGCAAACGACGATGTAAAAGGAAGCATTAATAATCGTCTAATAAAAGAAATGCTACTTGCAGCATTAAACGGTAGCATACTGGCTTTATTTTTATTTTTATTTGTTTGGGGTTATACTACAGAACTATTAAAAGCATTGGCTATTTCCGTTTCTTTAGTTGTCGTTATTATTGTCGCTGGTTTAATAGGCACATTTATTCCATTATTTTTAGACAAAAGAGGCATAGACCCAGCTATAGCAACGGGTCCCTTTATCACTACAAGTAATGATATTTTTGGTATATTAATATACTTCTGGATAGCAAAATTAATTCTTAATATCTAGAGCGTTACTTAAGGATCAGGCTTTACTCTCTTTTTATACCCATTTCGCAGCTCGCTTTTTTATAAAAAATAAAAAGAGCTCAAACAGACTGCTCCATCCTTAACGCAAAACTTCGTAAATTTAAACATTCTCAAAGCATTTTAGATTATGAAAGCAATCAATATAAAAGCCAAACACGCAGAGTTTACAAAACAATGGCACCCGCACAGAATTGCAACAGTAGACGATATGCAAGTACTTTTAGCCAAGATACAGGGTGAATTTGTTTGGCACAGTCACGAACATGAAGACGAATTATTTCAAGTTGTAAAAGGTACTTTATATATGCAATTTAGAGACCGAACAGAAATTGTAAAACCAGGGGAGCTAATTGTGGTACCCAAAGGGGTAGAACATAATCCTATGACAAAAAACGAAGAAGAAGTACATCTATTATTATTTGAAAAACTAACGACAGCACACACAGGGAATGTTAAAGATAAAAAAACACAAACCGTGTACCCTTCAATTTAAAATCAAATATCAATTTAACAGATTCCAGTATACACTAGAAAACCATGAAAATTCTACATCTAGATACTAATCACCCACTCTTAATTAATCAGCTAAACGATTTGGGGTATACAAATGATGAAAACTATACAGCACCCAAAGAAGACATTCTAAAAATCATTCATAATTATGATGGTTTTATAATAAGAAGTCGTTTTAGTATAGATGCCAATTTTATAGATGCAGCAACTAGCCTAAAATTTATAGGTCGTGTTGGTGCAGGTTTAGAAAACATAGATTGCGATTATGCTGAACAAAAAGGCATTACACTTATTGCTGCTCCAGAAGGTAACAGAAACGCTGTAGGAGAACATAGCTTAGCTATGCTATTATCGCTTTTTAACAAGCTAAACAAAGCAGACAAAGAAGTAAGACAAGGCCAATGGTTAAGAGAAGATAATCGTGGCATTGAGTTAGATGGTAAAACAGTGGGCTTAATTGGATATGGTAATATGGGGAAAGCCTTTGCAAAAAAATTAAGAGGTTTTGATGTTAAAGTGTTATGCTACGATTTAAAACCTAACGTAGGTGATAATAATGCAGCACAAGTGTCTTTACAAGAATTACAAAAACAAGCAGATGTATTAAGCTTACACACGCCAGAAACTCCTTTAACTATAGGTATGGTTAACAATACATTAATACATGGGTTTAAAAAACCATTTTGGTTAATTAACACGGCGAGAGGAAAAAGTGTAGTAACCTCTCATTTAATGCAGGCCTTACAATCTGGTAAAATTCTTGGAGCTGGACTAGATGTATTGGAATACGAAAAATCGTCTTTTGAAAACCTATTTACTAATAACGATATGCCCGAAGCCTTTAAATATCTAATAGAGGCTAAAAATGTTATTTTATCACCGCACGTAGCAGGCTGGACAATAGAAAGCAAAGAAAAACTAGCACAAACTATTGTAAATAAAATTAAAGTTAAATTTTATTAATTTTAAAAAATAAAATTTAATACAGTTTTCGATTGTCTGGATATTAAATATGAAAAAAACGATTCTAGTTTTTGGCACACTTATTTTAGCCTTGCTTCTACTCTTTCAATTTAGCAAGTATGCTTTAATATCTAATAACTTAAAAATAGAAATAGTGATAGCTATTATTGCTATTATTTTCTTTTTTGTTGGTATATATATCAACAAAAAAAGTTTACATAAAACAATAGAAATTGATACCACTCCAAAAATTGATTATAAAAAAATTGAAGAATTAGAAATTAGTAAACGTGAATACGAAGTTCTTCAAAGTATTTCAGAAGGGTTGTCTAATAAAGAAATCGCTAGTAAATTATTTGTTTCAGAAAGCACTATAAAAACACATGTCTCTAGTCTACTCGTTAAATTAAATGCTAAGCGACGTACCCAAGCTATTTTAATTGCAAAATCTCTTCAAATCCTTTAAAATTGCTACATTTAGACTAAAGTATGAGTCTTTTAGTACTTTAGTATGAGTCCAAAAACTAGCTATTAAATTACTTTTAGGTCATAATTTTAAACTAAAACAACTTATGAAAAACACAGTAATTAAATTTGGTACTTATGGCTTATTAGTAGCCATACTTTTATTTTTATTAGCACTTTGGTTAGGTAAAGGTATGAGCTATTCTTCTCAAGAAATTGTTGGTTATACCACTATGATAGCTTCTCTATCCTTTATCTTTTTTGGAATAAAACATTATAGAGATCAAGTAAACAATGGTATTGTAAGCATAGGAAAAGCATTTATTATTGGACTTCTAATTTCGGCTTTTGTAGGATTAGGAATTGCTATTGCAGATTATGCTTATACAACATTAATCAATCCTGATTTTGCCCAAGAATACTTAGAGACAACACTAAAAACAATGGAAAGTACATTAACTCCAGAAGAGTATAAAACTCAAAAAGCGGTTTTAATACAACAAATGGAAGACTATGGCGGATCTGGTTTTATGGCATTTATAATGTTTGTAACTGTGGTATTAATAGGATTAATTATATCTTTAATATCTGCATTAATTTTACAGCGCAAATAAAACTTAACACTATGCAATACAAAGCAACGTCTCCAGAAGACTATATAAGTCAAGTTCCAGAGGAACGAAAAAATACTTTAAACAAACTACGAAAGGTTATAAATGACAACCTTCCTAAAGGTTTTGAAGAAGGTATTCAATACGGAATGATTGGTTATTATGTTCCACACGCAGTATATCCAGATGGCTACCATTGTGATCCTAAGACACCTTTACCTTTTATGAGTTTTGCTTCACAAAAAAACTCAGTGAATCTATACCATAGTGGTATTTATGCAAACCAAGAGCTTCACGATTGGTTTGTTAGCGAATACCCAAAGCATTGCAAACGTAAACTAGAAATGGGAAAAAGCTGTATTAGATTTAAAAAACTAGAAGAAATTCCTTATGAATTAATTGGCGAACTAACAGCAAAGATGACACCGGAAGAATGGATAGACATATACGAAACGAATTTAAAGAAGAAGTAAGCTTTATAAACAACATACAATAAAAGAGATCCCTAGCGCCTTAGGAATCAAAAAAAATATTTTTTATGAAAAAAAGAGTCACAGGTATTGGGGGTTTATTTTTTAAAACCAAAGACCCTAAACAAACTAAAGCATGGTATAAAAAATACTTAGGTTTTAATACAGACGATTATGGCTGCACCTTTTGGTGGAAAGATAAAGAAGGCAACGATTGCTCTACACAGTGGAGTCCTTTTGCAGAAGACACTAAGTACTATGAGCCTTCTAAAAAAGATTTTATGTTTAATTACCGTGTTGAAAACTTAAAAGAATTAATTGCAACTTTAAAAGAAGAAGGTGTAACTGTTGTAGGAGACATAGAAGAATACGATTATGGTAAATTTGGTTGGATATTAGATAACGATGGTAATAAAATAGAGTTATGGGAACCAATAGATAAAGCTTTTTTATAAACCAATTATTTTATTAACTTTAAACCATAATCAATAATCAATTAATTACATGTCTGACGAAAAAAATTTAGGCGATGACCTTAACGATATGTTAGGGGACGCAAAAGAAGGTGCAAAAAAAGCTGCCGACAAAGCTGGTAAAATAGCTGGAGAAGCTAAAGAAAAAGCTTCAGAATTCGCTGAAGAAGCCAAAGAAACCGCTTCTGAGTTTGCAGATGGTGCCAAAGAAACCTTTAATGAAGTTACTTCTAGTGAAAATAAAAAAGTACTAGCTGGTGTTTTAGGAATATTATTTGGTGGACTCGGAATCCATAAATTTATATTAGGCTACAATAAAGAAGGTGTTATATTATTAATAGCATCTGTTCTTACTTGTGGTGCTGCTGGTATAATTGGTTTAATAGAAGGTATTATTTACCTAACAAAATCTGACGAAGAATTTTATAATACTTACCAAGTTGGTAAAAAACCTTGGTTCTAATAATAAACAACAAAACAAGAGCCTGAACTTATAATTCAGGCTTTTTTAAATTAAGTAATTATCGTAATATTGCAATATCTAAATAAAAAATTATGGGATTTTCTAAAAAATATATTTTCGATGAGCAGCAAAACCAAACAGCTTTAATAACAAAAGTATTAGGTCATCCAGCACGTATTGCTATTATACAACACATTAGTAAAAACAAAAATTGCAATTGTAATGAGTTAGTAAAACATGTAGGGTTAGCACAACCAACTATTTCCCAACATTTAAATGAAATAAAAAAAATAGGATTGTTAGATCAAGATGCTAAAGGTAAAAATTTGTTTTACTCCATTAACGTAAACAAGTTAAATGATTGTAGACGGGTTATAAATGATTTCTTTGTAAAGACTCAGGTAAACTGTGGTAAGTAAAAAAGTTTTTCAAGAGTATTAAGAATTACCATGCAGATTAACAAATTAATAATTAACTATATAAGTCTTGTTTTTTTAGTTAGTTGTTTTATTTCTTGCATGACAGATGAGAAGAAAAGGCAAAAAATTATAAAATTAAAAGAAGAAAAAACGCATTGTAATTTAGATTCCTTAAAACCTTTCACTAAGTTCTTGATAGGTATCAATGAAGACACATTACATCTCCGTTATGATTTAAAATTCAATCCAGTTTTCAAGAAAACATTAGATTCACCTAAAATATCATTTGAAGAGGTGAAAACTATTATTGCTTGTTCTAAAATAAGTTCAAGAAAAAAAGGTATTGCAATAGTTTCTATGAGTAAACTTGACTTAGAATCAAGAATAGATTTATTAAGTCATTGTTATAATTACTATGGTAAAGGAGTTAATTATACCGATATATTTGATGCGTTAGCCATGGAGTATTATTACTATCGAGAAAATCCAGTTTTTTTAGATTATGAAAATAAGAATTTAAGAGAACTGTTAGAAAGAATAGTATCTGAGAAAAAAGAGGGTATAGATTATGGTTTTATACTAGATATCCTAAGTGGTAAAAGAAGCCGGATTTTGAAGCATAGAATAAAAACCAATGATTATTCCAACCCACAAACTAGGCTAGATATTCCTAAAAGCTAAATAAAAACAGAAAAGGCACTACTCCAAACCATAATCATAAGGTAAAGTTTCCCCTAATCTTTGATCTCCCATTACACCACCAAAAAGAACTTCAGATATATTATTATGGTTCCCAAAAGCATCTATAGTAAAACTATCTACTTTACTTTCTATAGCAGATTGATGTTTCGTTTTATATAAAATATTGAGCCTATGTGGTATTCTAACTTTGGTTAGATTTAAACTATCAATAGTTTCTGTATGTATAAAGAGTTCTGGTGGAACTTGTTTACTCCCTTTAAATATCCTATACTTATCTTTTTTTAAGCTATTATTAGCTATAGATCGCATAAAATGAGGCACAGATCCTTTATACGCTTTTTCTCTATTCTTAAGTGCTTTTTTATGATTTTTAGAGGGTATTGTTTTAAAAAAAGTAGTTCCTGCATAGTACACAGAGCGAAAGTAATACCATTTATCCATATTATCTTCAACAGATTCTCGTATGCCTATACCCGAACCATAGTCTACAACAAACTCACTTAAATCGTATTTAATTTCGTAATCTAAAGCTTCATTTTTTATAATTATAGGCTGTTTGGCTTGAGCTGTTAATTGTTTTTCTTTGGAATTAAAGCGTAAAATAATATCGTCTTCATTTAGAATTTTGCAAGCTCTTGAGAATTTTGAAGAGCCTAAAAACTCTTTTCTAAACTGTTTTAATTTATAAGCTCTAGACCATTCATCTTTGTACTCAATGTAGACCTCATCTAAAGAACTAACATCTTCCGCTAACAAAACAGTATACTTTTCATTATACTTAGGACTCGGTATAACAATCGTTTTATAACCTATAAAAGATATGACTAAAGAAACATTTATTTTATTGTCGTAATCGAAAGTAAATTCACCTTCAAAATTGGTAATTGTACCTACGGTAGTATTATCAAAATAAACAGAAGCTCCTGCAATAGGTTCTTTAGTTTTCTCATCTATTACTACACCATAAATACTTTTATTTTTTAATGTTGATTGATTACTTTGAGCAAAAGAAAAAACTATACACAAAAGGCATAGCATGTTGGTTAATAGCTTGTGTATTTTCATAATATTTTATGTTGCTCTAATAAAGACATTAAAAGCTACTTTTCTTCTGTACTTCCAGAAAACTTGCGCTCTAGTTCCTCTTGGAACTCCTCCATCACAGGACGCACTGTACTGTCTGGTAAATCGGATATTTTTATATACATTAAGCCATCTACTGCATTATTAAATAATGGGTCCACGTTAAACCCAATTAATCTACAGTTTTGCTTAATGTATTTTTTTAACAATACAGGCAAACGCAATGCTCCTGGCTCTATTTCGTCTATGACTTTATCGAACTTATTTAAATCGGCAGCAGTAGAGTCGAAAACAAAATCTTTATCGGCATCATTTAATTTTACCTTAAATGCTTTTTTAGGATGCACGTATTGTGCTACATAAGGATCGTAGTAATGCGATTTCATAAACTCAATCATTAACGATTTTGAGAAATTAGAAAACTGATTACTAATACTTACACCTCCTATTAAATATTTATGTTCTGGAAAACGTAATGTTGTATGAACAATCCCCTTCCATAATAAAAATAAGGGCATTGGTTTTTGCTGATATTCTTTAATAATAAAGGCGCGTCCTAGCTCTAAGGACTCACTCATCATTTTATGAAGTTCTGGTTCGAAACGGAATAAGTCTTGAAGATAAAACCCATCCATTCCATATTTTTCAAAAATTTTAGCCCCTAATCCCATTCTGTAGGCACCCGCCATAACATTGGCTTCGCAATCCCAAAGAAACATATGGTGATAGTAACTATCAAACTTATCTAAATCTATGGCTTCATTAGTCCCCTCTCCTACAGCTCTAAATGTTATTTCTCTTAAACGCCCTATCTCTCTTAAAATGTTTGGTATTTTTTTAGCAGGAGATAAATACACTTCGTAATTTTTACTCTTTAAAAGTCTATTATCGTCTTCTCTAAGGAGTTCAACCTCCTTAATCATCAACTCTTTTTTTACTGGAGTAACAATTTTTTTAGGTGCTTTTGTTGGCTTGCTGTGTTTTAAAGTAGAAGATATGGTTTCTCTTAAATTTTCTTTTGGTTCAAAGGCATTAGAGAGCATATACGTTTTCTTTCTTATAAATGCAGAAAAGTCTTCGAGCGTTTCATATGTGTTCTGGTCTTTAACAGAAATTGGCCTCCCTATTCTAACCTTTATAGTTCTTCGCTTTTGCGTTAATAGTTCTGAGGGTAGTTTTGCGGTTCTAAACGTATCACTAATTTTAGATAATTTATAAAATAGTTTACTGTTTTGGGCATGAAAATAAATAGGCACTATAGGCACATTTGCTTTTTGTGCCAATTTCATTGCTGCTTCTTCCCAAGGCTTATCTACAACTAGTTTTCCATCTCTATAAGTAGACACTTCTCCAGCAGGAAAAATACCTAAAGGATGCCCTTCTTTTAAATGCTTTATTGCATTTTTAAACCCAGCAATACTAGATTTAACATCCTTACGATCTTCAAAAGGATTTACAGGCATTATAAATGGCTTCATCGGCTCTATACGATGTAATAAAAAATTAGCAATAATTTTAAAATCTGGTCGCTTTTCTAACATTAATTTTAGTAACAAAATACCATCTATTCCTCCCAACGGATGATTAGATATTGTTATGTATGCACCATCTTTTGGTAATCGTTTTAAATCTTCTTCTGGAATTTCAAACTTAATTTGAAACTCTGCTAGAATAGCATCTAAAAACTCTATATTACTTAAATGTTTATTTCTATTATAGATTTTATTAAGAGTAGATATCTTTAATACCTTCATTAAAAGCCAACCAATAAAAGTGCCTATAAACCCGTATTTATTCAGATTTATTGCTTTCGATACTTCTTTAGCTGTTACTAACCCCATGCTTTATTTTTAGTTAATTTGATTTTTACAAATGTAACAAATACATTATTTAGTTACTACTTGTATTGTTTCTTGAAATAATTGCTTTAGTAATACGGTTTTACCTCTTTCTAAAGCCTTAATTGATGCGTCATCATAATGCCTTATTGTATACAAAGAGACATTATCGTGGTATGTTACTTTAAACTTTGCTTTTAAATGTAACAATAGTTTTTCTAAATTATTATATGTATCATCAAAACACACCGAAAAACTTATCGCAGAATTTTGGATAACATCTACTTTCATTTTATATAATGACAATAAATTAAAAATCTCGCTTATGTTCTCTTCTACTACATAAGAAAAATCTAATGTAGATAATGATAATAATACTTGATTTTTCTTTAAAATAAAACAAGGCACTTTAGGCGAAATACCTTTTGTTTTGTTTACAGTAGTTCCGCTGTTTTCTGGATTTAAAAAAGATTTTACATGTAGTGGAATTTCTTTTTGTTGTAACGGCTGTAGCGTTTTAGGGTGAATTACCGAAGCTCCATAAAATGCTAACTCAATAGCTTCTGTATACGAAATCGTGTTTAGTAGTCTTGTATTATTAAACACTCTAGGGTCTCCATTTAAAACCCCTGGCACATCTTTCCAGATGGTTACACTATCTGCATTTAAGCAATAGGCAAATATGGCTGCTGTATAATCACTTCCTTCTCGCCCTAATGTTGTTGTAAAGTTATTACTATCACTACCTAAAAATCCTTGTGTAATATAAAGTGTCTCTTTATCTACAGCGTTTGTTATGTTTTGTTGTGTAATGCTCCAATTTACATTTGCTCTCCTGTAATAATTATCTGTTTTAATACAGGTTCTAACATCTAACCAGTTATTTTTAATTTCTTTCTCGTTTAAATAATAACTTATAATTGTTGTAGAGACTAATTCGCCAAAGCCAATAACTTGGTCGTAAACAAAACTGTAATCTGGAGATTTATTGGTTTTAAAAAAAGTGTTTAGTTCTTCAAATAACAGATTTACTGCTTTAAAAACTTGGTGTTCTTTATTTTCAAATAAATCTAGTAAAATTGCTTCATGAAATGTTATAACCTCATTAATTTTAAGTTGTAATTGAGACGGGGCATTAAAATACTTATCTATAACAACTTCAAAAGCATTTGTCATTTTCCCCATTGCAGAAACGACTATAAGTGTATTGCTATGCCCTACTTTTTGTAATACTTTAATAACATTTTTTACGCCATTAGCATCTTTTACAGAGGCTCCACCAAACTTAAATACTCTCATTAAATATTATTTATATAATTTTTTATAGCCTCTTCATTTAGCTGTACTACATCCCAATCTCTCATAACATTAGCGCCTTTCTTTTCATAAAATTTAATCGCTGGCTCGTTCCAATCTATTACTTCCCAGCCTACACGTTTAACTCCTAGGCTTTGTCCATACTTTACAACTTCGTTTAGCAAAGCAGTACCTAAACCGCTTCCACGCATACTATTACTTACTATTAAATCTTCTAGATGTAATGTTTCTCCTTTCCATGTAGAATAACGCATATATACTAATGCGATTCCAACAATTTTAGAGTTAGACTCTGCAACAAAACATTTAAATTTTGGCTGTACCCCAAAACCATCCTTTTGTAATTGCTCTACCGTAACTTCTACAGCAAGTGGCTCTTTCTCGAAAACAGCTAACTCAATAATTAAGTCGAGTACGGATTGCATGTCTTCCTTATTGGCCCATCGAATAGAAAAATCCATAATTATATAATTTGTATCAAATATAGTTTAAAGATACATAGCTTAATGTATTATTATAATACGAAAACGATGTAGTTTATTAAAAAATACGATATTTGCAAAGTAATAAATCTATACAATATAGATTTAGAAATAAAAAACAGCACTACTTTCTATGTCTCGAAAAAATCAAACTTTAGGAGAGTTTATTATCGAAAACCAATCGTCTTTTAAATACACTTCTGGCGAATTATCTAGGCTTATTAATTCTATTCGTTTAGCAGCCAAAGTTGTAAACCATGAAGTAAACAAAGCAGGATTAGTAGATATTATAGGTGCTGCTGGTGATACAAATATACAAGGAGAAGACCAGCAAAAACTAGATGTTTATGCTAACGATAAATTTATACAAACATTAACCAATAGAAATATTGTTTGTGGTATTGCCAGTGAAGAAGAAGATCATTTTATCTCTATAAATAGCCAAGACGAAAACAATCAAAATAAATACGTGGTATTAATGGATCCTCTTGATGGATCCTCTAACATAGACGTAAATGTATCTGTAGGAACTATTTTTTCTGTATTTAGGCGCGTTACACCTGTTGGTACACCAGTAACTATAGACGATTTTCTTCAAAAAGGAAATCAACAAGTTGCAGCTGGTTATATCGTTTATGGTACTTCTACAATGTTAGTATACACTACTGGAGATGGGGTTAATGGGTTTACATTAAATCCAGCTATAGGAACGTTTTACTTGTCTCATCCTAATATGGAATTTCCAGAAGATGGAAACATCTATTCGGTAAATGAAGGAAATTATATACACTTCCCTCAAGGTGTAAAAGATTATATTAAATACTGCCAAATGGAAGAAGATAACAGACCTTACACCTCTAGGTATATAGGATCTTTAGTGTCAGATTTTCATAGAAACATGATTAAAGGCGGTATTTATATGTATCCAAAAAGCTCTAAAAATTCTAATGGTAAATTACGATTATTGTACGAATGTAACCCAATGGCATACCTAGCTGAGCAAGCTAATGGAAAGGCTAGTGATGGTTTTACCAGAATATTAGATATAGAACCAACAGAGTTGCACCAACGTGTTCCTTTTTTCTGTGGAAGCAAGAAAATGGTTGAAAAAGTAGAATATTTCATACAGAGAAGTTAATAGTCCTTCTTTTATTCTAGTAATTTTCCTATTTTTACCTCACACAACAAATAACCATGGCGAAGCAGGAAAAAACTAATATAGATAGTAATAACATATCTGATCCATCTTCAAAAATTGATGCGATTAAGCAATTAATTTTTGGAGAGAACATACAGGAGTATAATTCTGAATTTGAAGCTGTTAAACAAGACATCCTTAATAAAAAACAGGAGCTTGAAAATTTAATAGACGATGTAAAAGCAGAATTACTTCAAAACATAGATAACTTAAGTACCGATATTAATATTCGAATAACTGAGTTAGAAAACTCTTTAGACGATAAAGCTGAAGCTTTAGACGATAAGAAACTTGATCGCAAACTGTTTGGCGACTTACTAATAAAACTTGGTGAGAAAATAAGTCAGTAATTGATTTTTTAAATCTCATTATGAATCAAGAGGATAAACTTAGTATACTTAAAGACATCTTACTTACAGATGAGCGCGAGTATGCCTCTAAGATTCAAAAAAAGATAGAACTACTAGAAGAGACTATTAACAAGCAAAAAAAACTATCTCAAAAAGTAGATCCTATAATAGATGATAAATTAGATGAGTTTGTTGCTGAGATTCCTAAAACATTAGGTCCTACTATAACAGAAACACTAAAATCAGAAATTAAAAATTCTCAAGATGCAGTTGTAGAAGCATTGTTTCCTATTATAGGAAAAATGATAAAAAAGTACATTCAGACCGAAATGCAGATGCTGTCTGAGCAAATAAACTCTAAAGTAAATAATACCTTCTCTTTCGAAAACTTAAAACGTAAATTTAAAGCAAAGTTTAGCGGTGTTAGTGAAGGAGATTTAATAATACAAAAGGCATTAAAACCTAAAATAGAACAGCTACTAGTTATAGAAAAAGGATCTGGATTAATTATTTCAGAATATTCTAAAACAGAAGGAATAGAAGAAGATATGGTAGCAGGAATGCTTACAGCAATAAAAAGTTTTGTAGAAGATGCCTTTATTAAAGGAGACCAAGAATTACAATATATAGAGTACGAAGCTTACCATATACATCTGCAAAATTTCACTTCTTATTACATAGCAGTAATGATTTCTGGACCATTTAATGTTATATATAAAAGCGAACTAGAAGATAAGCTTCTAGATTTTGCAAAAAACCACATTAACAAAGACGACTTAGACGATAAAACGTCTTTTTCAAATAAATTAAAAGCATATTTCGACAATGAAGATCTCTAAAAAAATAGTACTACTAGGCCATTTTGGCGTTGGTAAATCGTCGTTAATTAGACGTTTTGTAGAGAACACCTTTACCGAAGACTATAAAGTAACCATTGGTGTACATATTTTAAAAAAAATGGTTGAAATACCAGAAGAAGGGAAAGATGTATCTCTTATTATATGGGACTTAGAAGGTAATGACGACATTAGCGCAACGAGACTATCGTACTTATTAGGCACAAATGGTTTTATATATGTATTTGATGTTACAAGACCATCTACTTACGAAAACTTAGAAGCCGACCTAGAGTTTATTAAAGACAAGCATAAAAATATTCCTGTAAAAGTTGTTGGCAACAAAAATGATTTAGTAACAAAAGAGTTCTTAAAACAGAACATCGGTAAATTTGGCCGTTTAACGAATTACTATACCAGTGCTAAGACAGGAAATAATGTTGAAGATCTTTTTAATACATTAGCCTTAGAGCTAATTAAATAACGATCGAAAACCATGTTAAACGCGTACAAAAAAGAACATGCAAAAGCAGTCATTCAATACTCTATACTAGATTTTAATGGTATTGTTTTAGAATCAGACCATGTTTTATTTCCATCAATAGAGCAAAAAAAAATCGCAGACGTTCATCCTTTTTTTGAATGTTTAGTACCGCTTTTAACAACCGAAAATGAAACCTTTACATTTTCGTGTATTCATTTAGAATATAAAAACGTAAAGATTATTGCAGATGTTATTTTACAAACGTTTAATAATACAAAAGCACCTTTATTAACAATACACGATTTAACAACACACTATAATAACTACCAAACAACAGCTCAAGTTAGAAACGAATCTGTAATACACTCTCAAATTTTAGAGCTAAAAAACGACTACTTAAAAGAAAAAGAAGATTTTAAAAACGCTTTTATAGCTAATTTTAGCCACGAATTAAGAGATCCTTTAACAGGTATTATTACATTTTCAGATATTTTAGAACAATCTAATTTAAATCATCAGCAACGCGATTATTTAAACGTTTTAAAATCCTCTTCAGGATTTTTAAAAGATATGATAGATGATATTTTAGACCTCTCTAAAATAGAAGTTGGGAAATTAGACTTAGTTATAGAACCTTTTAATCTACATGAATTATTAGAAGATTTAAAACTAAACTGTATCGTAAAAGCAAAACAAAAAGGTTTGGAGTTTTATCATGATTTTGATGAAAACTTACCAAAAATTATTGGAGGAGACGTTCTAAGATTAAGACAAGTACTAACAAATTTACTTAACAATGCCTTTAAGTTTACTAATGAGGGTAGCGTTACTTTTAATGTCTCTTTAAACCAAATTCGAGCACAAAAAGCAAGTATACACTTCGAGGTTATAGATACAGGTATTGGCATTAAAGAAGAAAATATTGAGCAAATTTTTAATAGTTTTACTCAAATAAACAATCAGGATTCCTACAGAGGTGCAGGGTTAGGGCTATCTATCTCTAAGTATTTAGTAGAACTAACTAAAAGCAAAATAAAAGTAGAATCTACATTTGGTAAAGGGTCCAAATTCTCTACTAATATTAATTTTAGATCTACACCAAATTTAAAATTACCTAGAAAGGCTGCATCTAAACTTAGTCATTTAAAAAAGGATAAAAAATACAATATTCTTTTAGTAGAAGATTCAGAAATAACACAATTATCTGTACTTAAAATATTAGCCTCTAAAGGACAATTTTTCTTAGATATCGTTTTTACTCCAGAAGATGTTATTTCTAAAATAACTAATTTCGATAATGAGTTCGATTTAGTACTCATGGATATTAAATTAAAAGAAAACTCTGGAGATGATATTGCTAAACTTATTAGAAAACTACCAGAAAAGCAGCATAGAAAAATTCCTATTATAGCCTTAACTGCTAAAGTATTTAAAGAAGACTTAAAACTCTATAAAAAGGCAGGAATTAATGATGTCATAAAAAAACCCTTTAACGAAGAATCTCTTTTAGAAAAAATGGCTCTATATCTTAAATAAAAGAGTTATCAATCATATAAATACCAAATTTTAATCTATAAAAAAACTGTATATTTATTTGCTCCCTAGCATAATCTATAAAATAATACCATTTAATGATAAAGGACTACAATACCTCGTACAGTAACTCTATAAATCAAATAATAGTCATTAATAATACTGGAAATGTTATAGATAGCGATACCATTATTTTTAATATTACAAAGGGAGAACATATTAGCGCGCTGCACCCATTTTTTGAAACGCTAACACCATTACTCTCTAATAAAGATACTACTCATAATTTTTCATGTGTTAACATAAATATAAAACAGAAACATTATATTATAGATGTATCCTTAAAAACGTTTAAAAACGATAATAATGCTCTTATTATAATTCATGATTTAACCAAACAATATACAGCCTATCAAAAAGTAGCACAAATAAGGAACGAGACTAAAATACAGGCGGAAGTATTAACCTATAAAAACGAATTACTTCAAAAAAAAGAAGATTTTAAAAATAACTTTATAGCAAATTTTAGTCATGAAATTAAAATGCCTATAAACACCATTAGCGGTTCTACTTTCTTACTTGAATCTTCAGACCTTACACAAAGTCAACATTATAACTTAAAAGTTATAAAAAACACTAATGAGAAGTTAAAATACATGATTAATGATATTTTAGACCTCTCGAAAATAGAAACTGGCTATTTTTCTATTGTAGAAAGCGAATTAAACCTTATAGACGAGTTACAGACAATAATAGATATTTACACAAAAAAATGCGAGTACAAAGGACTCGTTTTAGAAACAGAAATAGATGAAAATTGTCCAAAATATATCATATCAGATAAATTTAGACTAGCACAAATATCTAGCAACCTTATTGGTAATGCTATTAAATTTACCAATTCTGGAACAATTAGTTTACAAATAAAATTATTATCTAAAAATAACCAAACAGCAGAGTTAGCATTTATAGTAAAAGATACTGGTATTGGTATAGAAAAAGATAAAATAGATTTTATTTTCAATAGTTTTTACCAAATAAATAATAAACAAGCCAATAAAGGTGCAGGTTTGGGGTTAAGCATTGTAAAACGTTTAGTTGAAGCCTTAAAAGGAACAATAAAAGTATCAAGTAAGCTTGGAGAAGGTACTACTTTTACTGTAACGCTACCACTTAAAATCTCTCAAAATCATGTTAATGAAACTATAGAACAAATTCCAAACCATAAAAAAACATACGATTACAGAATTTTAGTAGGCGAAACCATAAAAAAAGATCAAATAGCTATTTCAAAAATACTAAACAGTTCAGGGATTTACGATTGTGTTATTGTAGACAATGGAGATGATGTTATTAATAAATTACACAGATCTAAATTCGATATAGTATTAATAAATTTAAGGTTACCCAAAATGGATGGTTATGATGTTACGCGCTATGCTCGTTTTTCAGAATTTAGTCAATTCTCACAAATTCCTATTATAGCAATAACAGATAAACCTAACGCAAAAGAAGAAGCTGGCTGTATAGAAAAGCAGATGAATGGCTATATAGGCAAACCCTTTGATGATAAAAAAATATTACAAATTATAAAAAGCAACACATAAAAAAAGCGAACTATTACGTTCGCTTTTTTGTGTGTTTATCATTAATAATGAAAACTATCTGTTCATTAATTTAATTTCTTCTATAAAAGTATCTAAATCCACTCCATTACTTACTAAGGTTAATGCCTTATCGCAAACATATTTTACGTTTTCTGGAGTAAACCCTAAACCAATACCAATTTTTCTAAGTAAAACCTCTTCATGATCGCCTTTAATATGGTCTATATATACCATACGCGCTAAATCGTATAAACGCTCCAAACGCTTATCGTAAGAAGTAGGAGGGTTAATTGGGTGCGATTGGTAATCCTTTAAAATCGTTTTATAATCAGCTTCAGAAATATCTAAATTTCGAGCTAATCTGTCTAAAAACGCTTTCTCGTCGTCTGTAATAATTCCATCATCCATTGCTACTCTAACAATCGCTGCAAAATGATCTTCATTACGCTTTTTAAATCCGCTATCAAATAAATCTGAAAATGACATATATTTTATTTTTTTAAGTGCTGCAAATATAAGTAATCTTAACCCTTTTTAAAATTAAAAATTTCTTTTTTTGGGCATTCCATTTTGCACACAAAATGTCGTGTCTTCGGCAGTCGCTTTTTAAATTAAAAAAGTCAATTCGTAATTCGTAATTTAAAACATATATTTGTGTAAAAGAAAAATACGTGAGCAAATCTACAATCTCGCAAACCTATTTAAAGTCTTTGCAACTGCAAAAACTTCAAACTGCTATTGCCCAAACCGAACAAAAAACGCATATAAAAGGACTTATAGGCTCTGCCCTATCCTTTGTTATAAGCGAAAGTTTTAAAAATGCAGCCAAGCCTTTTTTACTCATTTTTAACGATAAAGAAGAAGCCGCTTTTTACCTTAACGACTTAGAGCAGCTACTTAATACAAAAGATGTTTTATTCTATCCTGGAAGCTATAGAAGACCCTACCAAATAGAAGAAACAGATAATGCCAATATACTATTACGAGCCGAGGTTTTAAACCGTATTAACTCACAAAAAAAACCAGCATTAATAGTTACCTATCCCGATGCGTTATTCGAAAAAGTAGTAACCCGAAAAGAATTAGAGCGCAATACACTAAAAATTACTATTGGCGACAACTTATCTATAGACTTTGTAAACGAAGTATTATTCGAATATAAATTTAAGCGAGTAGATTTTGTAACCGAACCCGGAGAATTCTCTGTTCGTGGCGGTATTGTCGATGTATTTTCATTCTCTCACGATGAGCCTTACCGTATAGAGTTTTTTGGAGACGAAGTAGATAGCATTCGTACTTTTGATGTAGAAACGCAACTCTCTAACGAGCAAATAAAAAAAATAGGAATAATCCCAAATGTAGAAAATAAATTTCTAGACGAGTCTAGAGCTAGTTTTCTAAAATATATAGCAGCTAAAACAGTTGTATTTACAAAAAATGTAGACGTCCTTTTTTCTAGAATAGATAACTTTTTTGGTAAAGCAGAAGAAGCCTTTAAAACACTTTCTACAGAAGTAAAACACGCAGAACCTAAAGAATTATTTTGCAATTCGCAATTACTAAAAAAACAACTCTTACAGTTTACATTAGTAGAATTTGGCACAGATGCTTGGTTAAACCCCGCAACCGAAATAATATGTAATACAACACCACAACCCGCATTTAATAAGCAATTTAACCTATTAATAGACGACCTTAATAGAAACCATAATAATGGTTACACTAATTATATAGCTTGCGTTAGCGAACAACAAGCCAAGCGTTTTAAAGATATTTTCGACGATGTAGAGCAAGACGTTCATTACCAAGCCATAACCCTATCGCTCTATCAAGGCTATGTAGACCATGCCAATAAAATAGTTTGCTATACAGATCATCAAATATTCGAGCGCTACCACAAATTCAACCTAAAAAATGGGTATGCAAAAAAACAAGCCATAACCCTAAAAGAATTAACCAATCTAGATATTGGAGATTATGTAACACATATAGACCATGGCATTGGTAAATTTGGAGGACTACAAAAAATAGATGTAGAAGGCAAAAAACAAGAAGCCATAAAACTAGTATACGGTGAGCGCGATGTATTGTATTTAAGCATCCATTCCCTACATAAAATTACGAAGTTTAATGGTAAAGATGGCAAACCGCCTAAAGTCTATAAATTAGGTAGTAAAGCATGGAAAACATTAAAACAGAAAACAAAAGCACGTGTAAAACATGTAGCATTTAACTTAATAAAACTATATGCTAAACGTAAACTAAAAAAAGGCTTTCAATACAAACAAGACAGTTATTTACAACACGAACTAGAAGCCTCTTTTATATACGAAGACACACCAGACCAAATGACAGCCACGGCAGACATTAAAGCAGATATGGAAAGCGAGCGCCCTATGGATCGTTTAATCTGTGGGGATGTAGGTTTTGGGAAAACGGAAGTCGCCATACGCGCTGCATTTAAAGCCGTAGACAACGGCAAGCAAGTTGCCGTTTTAGTACCAACAACCATTTTAGCATTTCAGCATAATAAAACCTTTAGCGAACGTTTAAAAGAGTTTCCTGTAACTGTAGATTATGTTAACCGTTTTCGTACCGTAAAACAAAAAAGAGAAACACTAGAACGATTAGAAAAAGGACATGTAGATATTATTGTTGGCACACACCAACTCGTAAATAAAAACGTAAAATTTAAAGACTTAGGACTACTCATTGTAGATGAAGAACAAAAATTTGGAGTAGCCGTAAAAGAAAAATTAAAAACGTTAAAAGATAATGTAGACGTATTAACACTAACAGCAACACCAATACCTAGAACATTACAATTTAGTTTAATGGCAGCCCGAGACTTATCGGTAATAACAACGCCGCCACCCAACCGTTACCCTATAGAAAGTAATGTTATTAGATTTAATGAAGAAAGTATTAGAGATGCAGTAAGTTACGAGATACAACGCGGCGGACAAATATTCTTTATCCATAACCGTATAGAAAATATTAAAGAAGTTGCGGGCATGATTCAACGCTTAGTACCCGATGCTAAAATAGGCATTGGCCATGGCCAAATGGATGGTAAAAAACTAGAAGAACTTATGCTAGCATTTATGGACGGTGCTTTCGATGTGTTAGTAAGTACAACCATAATAGAAAGCGGTCTAGACGTTCCTAATGCCAATACTATTTTTATAAACAATGCTAATAATTTTGGATTAAGCGACTTGCACCAAATGCGTGGACGAGTAGGTAGAAGTAACAAAAAAGCGTTTTGTTATTTTATAACACCAGAATATTCTGCCATGACTAACGATGCCCGTAAACGTATACAAGCCCTAGAGCAATTTACAGCTCTTGGTAGCGGCTTTAATATCGCTATGAAAGACTTAGAAATTCGTGGTGCTGGAGATTTATTAGGAGGCGAACAAAGCGGATTTATAAACGAAATAGGTTTCGATACCTACCAAAAAATATTAAACGAAGCAATAGAAGAACTGAAAGAAAACGAATTTAAAGACCTATACGAAGACGAAGCAGAAAATAAAGACTATGTAAAAGATATTACTATAGATACCGATTTCGAATTGCTCTTCCCAGACGATTATGTAAACAATATTGCCGAACGTTTAAACCTATACACCCAATTAAACAATTTTAAAACAGAAGAAGAATTAACAACTTTCGAAGCGCAGCTTATAGACCGTTTTGGAGCATTACCAACACAAGTTGTAGATCTACTAAACAGTGTAAAACTTAAATGGATAGCAACTAAATTAGGTATAGAGAAAGTAATATTAAAACAAGGCAAACTAATAAGTTACTTTATAAACGACCAACAAAGTCGTTTTTACCAAAGCCCTAATTTTACTAAGATATTACAATATGTACAACAAAATCCAAGAGCTGGTAAAATGAAAGAGAAGCAAACCAGAAATGGCTTACGTTTATTACTTACTTTTGAAAATATTAAAACCGTAGAACAAGCTTTAAAAGCACTACAACCCATTTTGGAATAATTATTGTCCTTATAAAAGAAACCCATTTTAAAATGACTAAAAAATTACTTTTTTTACTTAGCATATTACCAAGTGTATTACTTGCACAGCATACCATAAAGGGAACCTTTACACCTCCTGAAGAATTTAACTTTGTATTTTTATATAGAGTTACAGCAGAAACATCGGTATTTATAAATAATGCCAACATTATCGAGGATGGAAGTTTTGAAATCACTATGGATAAAAAGCAAAAACCAGGAACATACCGTATTGTTTATGCACAGCCACAAGAAGAATATAATTTCGATTTATTATACAATGGTAAAGAGGATATTGTACTAGAGTTCGATTTAAAAAAAGGGGTAACATTTATAGAATCTTCACAAAACAAACTACTTACATCGTATAACAAAAGTATGAGCATGGTAGGAGCTAGTATAAACAACTACTACTCTAAAAATACAAAAGATGAAGACGGGTTTAATAGTGTATTTAAAATCCTTAACGAAACCCAAAATGAGTTCGAAAAAGCAACTGAAGGCACACTTGCCTATAATTTTATAAAAGCAGGAAGGCCTTATATTCCTAGTAAGTACGAAGATGTACAAACATTTTCAAAACACGTTAAAGACAATTATTTTGCACCCATTGACTTTGGTAACGAAATGCTACAAAATTCAAACTTTTTAATTGAGACAACTTTAAACTATGTTTTTGGGTTTTCTAATCCAGATAGTGGAAATAACGATTTTAAAAGTAATATAGATGATGTTGCTAAAGCCTCTAGGAACCATCCTAAAATACAGAAGATTTTATTAGAAGTATTATGGAATCAATTTGCTCAAGAAGAAAATGAAGACGTAGCTAACCATATTGCCACAAAGTACCTAATACAATTAGCCAATAATGCTAACGATATGCCGTTAAGCGAAAAAATTACTTACTTTAAAAATGCATCTATTGGTAGCACTGGGTACGACTTTGAAATAGAAACAATAAATAATAAAGGCGTAAAAACTAGTAAAAAATTAAGTGAGTTAAACCATTCTAACAATTACTTAATATTTTTTTGGAGCACGACCTGTTCGCATTGTTTAGATGAAATCCCTAAACTAAAGGCATATACTGCTGGTATTAATAAACAACGCCTTCAAGTAATTGCTATAGCTTTAGATAATGATTTATACCGATGGAGAAACATGACTTACGAGTATCCAGATTTCCTTCATGTTTTTGGACAAGGTAAATGGGACAACCCAATAGGAAACAATTACAATGTAAGTGCGACGCCAAGTTATTTTGTACTAGACAAAAACAAAAAAATTATTAATAAACCTTACGATTTTGAAGCCTTTAAAATTTATTTCGATAAACAACCTATGCAAACAAAAATAGAACAAACAATAGAACAATCTAACCTAATTGGCTCTTGGACGGACTCTAGAGAAGAACAAGAACTAAATCCAGGGGGCATGGTATTTCGCCCTACAGATTATAAAACCTTTCCGCCAAGTCGTTTTCGTTTTAAGATGGAATTAGCTAAAGATGGCACATGCAAATACCTAAGCCTATCTCCTACAGATAGACACGCTATGGTTGATGGAATATGGAATTATGAAGCAGAGACGCAAACATTAGTTATAATGACGCCAAAAGGTAAAGTAGTTAAATCGTATACTATTGAAAATGCTGAAAAGGAATTGTTATTATTAAAAGGTATTAATCGTTAATATTTATAGAGTCCAACGGGCTTAAAGTATTTAAAAGACTACTGTTTGATACTTGAGTATACAACATTGTAGTTTTTATCTATTATAAATTCTCTAATTTTTTGAAGTAAATGTTTATTATTCAATTTAGATATAGCTAAAGAATCTCCCAGATAATCTTGAAAAGATTGTAATAACCCAATATAAGTATTAATAGTATTACTACTGTATCTTTTAATTATCATTAAAGTTTTAAAATCCTAAAACATACTTATATACATTTTTTTTAAAATTAAGCTTTATTTTTTTATAATATATTGCTATAGCCTACAGAATCGATAATTATTTGTAAATTGCTTATATACACTAGTTGGTATTAATATCTGAAATCCGTACAGAAAACAAAATTCAATTTCAAATTTGGAAATGGTTACCTTTTTAGGTAACTTTGTTAAAAATTAAACGATTAACAAATTTGAGTAACTTTAACAGACAAATAGGTTTTTACGAAAATCACTTTAAGGAATTTTATAAGAAACAATCGCTTGCTGTCAGAAACAAAATTGACTGGACTCTTTTACTTATAAAAAGAACTAAAATTGTCCCAGAAAAATATCTGAAACACCTGACTAACACAGATGGACTTTGGGAAGTTCGAGTTTCAGCGGGAAATGGAATTTTCAGAATCTTTTGTTTCTTTGACAAGGGCAATTTGGTTATCTTATTAAGCGGATTTCAAAAGAAAACCCAGAAAACACCGAAAAAAGAAATAAAAAAAGCTGAACGTTTAAAAAAAGAGTATCTAGAAAATAAATAATAACTTTAAAGTGGCGACAACACAAAAAATGCGGTAAATAAGTTATGAAAACAAATAAAAATTTAACATCTTTTGATGACCATTTGAATGAGCAATATGGGAAAATCGGAACAGAATCAAGAGAAAAATTTGAAGAAGAATTCGAAACTTTTAGAATAGGTGTCTTAATCCAAGAAGCTCGCAAAAAGCAACGCCTGACTCAACAAGAGCTTGCGGAAAAAGTTGGAACGACAAAAAACTATATCTCTCGAATTGAGAACAATGCAAGCGATATCCGACTTTCGACCTTGATGCGCATAATCCGAGAAGGACTTGGAGGAAGCCTAAAGTTATCTTTGGACATTTGACAATTGAAAAAATACTAATCCCAACAAAGGCTATAAGTAATTGCTTGTTCTCGCCTACTTCTAAAAGTCCTCGCGGATTTTCAGTTTGATGTGTACTTGCTAAGTTAACCACTAAACCACATAACTACTCATAGCCGAGACCGTTGTGCGTCATTAAAACCAACCTCTGAAAATCAGAATGAAATTATTAAATACAATAGAAATTGAACCTTGGGATTATACGAAAAACGAATATGAATCACCTTCTGTTTCGAAAGTAGAAAACCCAAAAGCGTGGAGCGATTTCTGGTATAAATGTATTTCTGATAGTAATTTGCAAAATCTAAAACCGATAGAAATTGGCTCGTATTTAGTTGACATAAATAATATTGGTGATTCTGAATTAAAAACTATACTTAAAAAAGAACTTGAAGATGTTGATTTATCTGATTTTAAAGAATATGTTGGGCAAATTATTGGTGGAATTGTAATTGTAAAAAATGGTAAAATAATAATTGAACCGACTTGTTGCGGAGATATATCGGATATTCAGAATTGGGAAGAAGTTGGAAATGCAGAATTTAATAAATGGACTCAATTATGGATTGGACATCCTTGGATTTTCTACAAAAGAACTGATAATTACATTGCAGTATCGGATTATACAGATTACAATTTAGAAGACTTTAAAGATATATCGGAAAAACATAAATTTTCAGAACAAGAGTTCTTATCAGAAATCAAAATAAGTTATAAAATCCAAATCGAATTTGAAAATCGAATAAGTAAAATTTTAAAAGAGATGGGAATTAATAATGCAGATGAAATTGCTAAATTAATGACCGGAAATAAATAACGAACGCACAACAATGGTAACCGTTGCACAAGCCTATAATTTCACATAAAATAATTTTCTACAAGCCTCTTTTAAGAAGCTTTTGTGTTTTTTAAGACAAACTAAGTTAAATTTTTAGATCCTTTAAAAAAGACGCTTACACGCTGTGCATGTTGCACAATATATAAAAATAATAGCGGTTTAATCGTTAAAACGAAAGTAAGTGAATATAAAAAAGATCTGTGTTTAACTGAAAGGCTAGTGCGTGAAAATCCGCTACTTTTCATATACAAGACCGTCAGACTGTCTCAAAACCTATATAAACACCTAAATATTCCATATCTTTAAGTATGGAGTATAAACAAAAAATAAACTTTTTTTACAAAAAGTGGTGTACAATGCTTTAAAATAAACTACTTTTAAACGAATAAGGCTGGTTTTGAGACAGACTGCCGTTAGGCGCAAGCTGAAAAAAAAATGAGAATTGAAATGAAAGAAATCGAAATTCGGGTTTATGACAAACGAGAAAAATCAACTGGAAATCTCTATGTTGAACAATTGTCTGAAAACAAATTCAGAATGACAGATAATGATATTTTCAATTGTCGCTTAACAAAAGGAACTGAATTTGAAACAAGGATTAATAAAGAAGGATTACACGAAATAGTTAAAATAATAAAAGACTCTGATTTTATAACAAAACGTTTCTTTTTATCACCTCAGTATAAAGAATCTGATTATAGAGTTTTAGGAGACGAATTAACTAAGCACAGTGGATTTTGGCAAGTGGATTTTGGAAGAATAGTAACTGTAAATATTCCTAAAGACTTTGAATTCAATATTGACGAAGTTATGAAAGAATTGGATTTAAATCTGACTGAAATCACTGACTAATGATTGAATATAAATTACAACCTTTAATTATTCCAAGTGGATGTAGAATCGCAAAAAATGATTTTACAACGTATGACCCTAAAATTGATTTTACAGAAGAAAGAAATCTATATAATTTAACAGAAGACCTTTTACAAATTGAATTTGATTATTCAAATCTGATAATTGATTTAGGTTGGTACGGAGAAATATCTTCTAATAAAGGCGAATTTAAAATTTATGTTATAGAAAATAAAGATTGGGATAATCCACTAAAAATAGAAAACTCAAAGTCTCAAAAAATAATAACCGAAAAACTTGAACTGATTTTACTGGAAATTCGTGAAAGCGGAAAGATAAAGCCAGATGCCTAACAATGGCTATAATTAATACGGGTTTTGGTACTTAACCCAAAGTTTAGAGCTTTTAACCAAGTCCGCCAAATCTTTTGATTTGGCTTTATAAAGAAAAAGATAAAATAAAAAGTTTTGGAATTGACAAAAATGATGATGGAACTTACAATGAATATAACGAGCCAACAATCATTAAAAAATACAATTTAGAATCTGGAATTTTAACCGATATTATTGACAAAAAAATACTTTCGGAACTTCAGAAAACACTAGAAGGAACAAAAAAATAACGAACGCACAACAATGACTATAAGTAATTGCTTGTTCTTGCCTACTTACAAAAATCCTCTCGGATTTTCTATTCAGTATTTATTTGCTAAATTAGGTGCTTAAACACGCCACTAGTCATACACAAAACCATTGTGTAACATTTGAAAAATCATTGATAATGGAAAAATATTTGGTAATAATCTTAATGGCTTTTTTTACCATTTCCTGTAAAGGGCAATCTAAATCTGAAAAAAATGTTGGTGGACCTTGTCAAGATTGCGAAGCGGTTTTGGATTATAAGTTATTGAATTTGAAACCTAAATCAACTGTTACTTTGTCAGAATTTGAAAACAATGAACCGAAAGTAAAAATTACAGGAACTGTATTTCAAAAAGATGGAAAAACACCAGCTGAAAATGTAATACTATACGTTTATCATACAGACCGAAATGGAATTTATCAACCAAGTGAAAATCCTATTAGCTGGGAAAAAATTCACGGACAATATCGTGGATGGTTAAAAACTGGTAAAGATGGAAAATTTACCTTTTACACATTTAGACCTGCACCATATCCTAAAACTCAAGAACCTGAACACATTCACATCTATGTAAAAGAGCCAAATACTATTCCATATTATATTGATAGTTACTTTTTTGAAAACGACCCAAAACTAACAACAGAAAAGAGAAAATCTCAAAAAAACAGAGGTGGTTCTGGAATTGTAAAACTTGAAAAAGAAAAAGGAATTTGGACAGCGAATAGGAATTTGATTTTAGGAATGAATATCCCTGATTATGAATAAAAAGGTTGTAAAACAATGGCTATAAGTAATTGCTTGTTCTCTCCTACTTACAAAAATCCTCGCAGATTTTCAATTCGGTGTGTACTTGCAAAGTTAAGGGCTAAACTACGAAACTATTCATAGGCGAGACCATTAGCCTTAATAAACCCAACTGTAACAAACTAAAACTAATTGAGTCCTTGAAAAAAGCAAATTCTATGAGTGACAAACTATTTGGAATATTTATCATTTTAGCACTAATTTCAAAAATAGGATATTCCCAAAATTTGGAATCCAAAATTGATAACCTTTACCAAGTAAAAAAGAACGAACCAGGTTTTTCAATAGCTGTATTTCAAGGCAATGACATTATCTTAGAAAAACAATATGGAAGTGCGAATCTTGATTATAACATTCCAATAACATCTAAAACACTTTTTGATGTAGGTTCAATTGCTAAACAATTCACTGCATTTGCTATACTTTTATTAGAAGAACAAGGCAAGTTATCTATAGATGAGTCTGCATATAAATATATAGAAAACCTTCCTCGTTACAAAAAAGGAGACCCAACTATCGAGCAGTTACTCAACCAAACAAGTGGAGTACGAGAAGTTGACCTCATAGCTGGAATAGCCGATTTTTATATGCAAGATATGCTGAGCCAATCTCAAATGATAAATTTTATCACAAAAGTAAAAACTCTAAATTTTACACCAGGAGATTATTTTCAATACACCAACACAAATTATGTCTTACTTGCTGAAATTGTTGCCAATGCATCTGGAAAATCTTTTGCTGATTTTTTGTATGAAGATGTTTTCAAACCATTTAAAATGGAAAATACAATTAAGAAAACAAGCACATATTCAATTATAAAAAATAGAGCTATCGGCTATCAAGAAGATGAAGGCGAATTTTACAAAACACACCTACATTCATTTATCTACAATGGAGACGGGCAAGTGCTAACCACAGCAAGGGATATGTTTAAATGGCACATGGGATTAAAAAAAATAAAAGACCAGTACCCCAAACTCTATAAAAAAATGCACACTAAGGCAAAACTAAATAACGGAGCAGAAGTCAATTACGGATTAGGTGTTGAATTTGAAACGCACAACGGACACAAAGCCATGGGATTTGATGGAATGATTATAGGTGGTTTTGTTTCAAAGTACCTTTATTTTCCTGAATTAAACATTGCCTTTTTTACTACTCAAAACACATTTGAACCCGATTTTGAAGAGCGATTTTTTCAATTAGTAGACTTATACATTTCACAAAAAGATAGGTCTAAGGACAAACAAGAAACTAAACAACAAAATCAAGTCAATCTTTCTAAAAAAGAATTAAAGCAGTATGAAGGCAATTATCTATTTATTGGTAGTGATGATGAAGATAGAAAATTAAACACCATAAAACTTGTGGATAATCAATTGGCTGTACTTACTTTAGATGGAGATGTGATTACAAATCTAAAACCATTGGGAAATCATCAATTTCTATTCAACGATAAACGGATTGAATTTGATATAAAATCAGGCAGAAAAAACTACAAATACTATGATTCTGAAAATCAATTACCTTGGTTATTTGAAACTTATGAACCTTACAAATATTCAATAGAGGAGTTAAAAGAATTTGAAGGACAGTATTTTAACGCAGATTTGCAAATAAGTAAAAAAATCAAGTTACACAATGTTAAACTATATTTTTACTATAGAAATGGAGCTTGGAAAGATGAAATGAAATCTTTATCCAAAGACATATTTGACATTTCATTTAAACCAATAGTTTTTAAAAGAAATAAAAATAAACAAATTACAGGTTTAGAAATAATGGAAATCTTGTTTAAAAAGATATAATTACTATGGCTAACAAAGAACTACAGTAGGAAACAATTAATTCTCTACCAAAGTACAGCTGTGGTTAACATCGTATGGCAACATATTTTTTACTATAAGCAATAGCTAGTTTTCACTTTCTCCTTTGGCTACTATCCTAATAAAAAGAGCTTTACAAGCTTTATTTTATTTATAGGCATTAAAACTACACATAAACAGTAAGTTTAAAGTTATCCTTTTTACCTATTTGTCGTTCTTTTACATTACCAATTCATTATCCTATATGTATAACAACAAAACCCTTACGGGGTTTCTACCTGTAATTTATTTACTAAACACATATTCATATTAAAAACACCTAAAAAACGAAAGTTCAGTCTAATTGGTAACACTTTTGCTTATAACTCGTCTTCTTTAAACAAACAACCAAACAATTAATTAAATGAAATTTCAAATCCCCCTTTTAATTTGCCTCTTCACCTTTTTTAACTGTAAAAATTCAGAAAAAACATCTAAAACTAAATCTGTTGATCCAATTCAAGCTTTAATTAACAAAAATGCTGATTCGCTTCTTTTGGATTCAAAAATAAATGCAGTTTCAATAGGTGTATACAAAGACGGGAAAAAATACATCGCTCACTATGGCGAATTAGACAAAGGAAAAGGCAATACACCTACCGATAATACCATATACGAAATAGCATCAGTAAGTAAAACGTTTACTGGAGTTCTAGTTGCCAATGCAGTTGTAGAAGGCAAAATTAATCTTGAAGACGATATTCGGAACTATTTAAAAGAGGATTTTAAAAATTTTGAATACAAGGGTAATCCAATAAAAATCAAACATTTATTAACACATACAAGTAGAATGTCAAAATTTCTACCCGAAAGTATCAATGCTTTATTCAATGATTTTAATGAAGAATTACCTTTTAAGGTGTCTGAGATCCAAAAGAATTACAGTAAAAAAGATTTCTTTCATGATTTACACACGATAGAGTTAGATACTATTCCTGGTAAAAAATATAAATATTCCAATGTAGATACTGAATTAATGGCAGAAATACTAGAAAATTTATATGGTAAATCGTTTAATGAACTAGTAAAAAATTACTTTCAAAAAAATGCAGACATGCCAAATACCCAAATTAAACTTTCAAAAGAAAATGAACAATATTTGGCAAATGGCTATGGAATGACTGGCAAACTTGTTCCTCATGAAGTTGTAATTTATGGAGCAGATGGCGGTGTTAAAACAACCATGCCAGATTTAGTAAATTACATGCAGCTACAATTGGATTCTAATAATAACGTAATTAAGGAATCTCATAGGAATCTTTTGCAAAACGGAAATAGAGAAATAGGCTATTATTTTCCTATAAGAAACAACGAAGAATATGGTACGTATTACAGCATGCACGGAGGAGGTTTTGGGAGTCAAAATTGGCTATTTATTCTTCCAAAGTTTAATATGGGAGTTTCGGTTATTACTAACCAAAGCGACCTAGATACTGCAGGGAAACTACTAAAAACCGTTAAAAAAATAATAAAAGACCTAAAATAAAAACGCTATACAAAAGTGTAGCAAATTAATTGTATTCTCTTAAATTGAGCAATATGCATACGAATTGAATACTTTAAAAGGTGTATTAACTAATAAAGTGAAGCAAGTCGTTAAATAAGAATATTAGTAAAAACTAAATGACTATTATAAGCCTACTTATAAAAACTTGTAAAGGTTTTCTATCTTGTTTGTATTTGCTAACTTTAAAGCTTAAAACATATACAAACACGCTATGCCACATTTAAAATGAATCTCCGTTATTACATTATAATTTTAGTTTTATTATTTAGTTTTTTGTCTTGTAACAATCAAGAGAACGAAAAACAAGCTATTGAAATAGATAAAAACATAGTATCAGATTTACAAGTAGATCATTTAAATATTTGGGTTAAAAATCCTGAAAAAGCAAAGCAAAAAATTAATCGATATTGGATTTACTTCTATTCCCGATTCACTTTCTAAAATCCATACAGGGCAAGGTACAACTGGAAGGTATTTCTATTTTTTAAATAACTATCTCGAATTAATTTTTGTTTATAACCAAAACGAATTGGAGCAAAATAATATAAAAAACAAAGATTTAGATTTTACAGAAAGAGCAAACTTTGAAAAAAACGGTGCGTCCCCTTTTAGTATAGCGTTAAAAGTAAAAGACTACAATATGGAAAAAATTCCATTCCAGAAAATACGCTACCATCAAGACTGGATGGAGGGAAACGCTAGTATATATTCAGCAAAAAACTCAAAAATAAACCTAAAAGAACCTTCTATTTTTGTTGTCTATCCTGAAATAGAATCGGAGAGATTTGAAACAATGTCTGACTTAAAGAACATTCCAGATGAATATGCATTTGCAAGAGCGTTTTACAAGCATCCAAATGGAGCAAAAAAAATTACAAATATTAATATCACATCATCAGATTTAGACATAAAAACAGAAACAATTAAAGCTATAAACGGCATTAAGAACATAACCGTTAAAAGTGGAAAAGAACATTTAATGAAACTGTATTTTGATAATAATATTCAAGGTAAAACATTCGATTTAAGACCAGAATTGCCACTAATAGTCTATCTGTAACATAAAACGAAAAGTAAATAAAAAGCCTAACTGTTATTAAACAAGAGGAAGTCTATAAACTTAGAGGAAAAACAGGCTAATATATTAGAAATAATAATAGTTAGTTTGTAGCTCACCTAGAATATAAAAACAAAACTTATTTTTTTTTGGAACCAATATTACGCCAAAAGAACAATTTAATATGGACATGTCTCTAAAATTAGAATTAACACCTTTTAATCTTTTTTTACAATAATTAGTTTAATAACGTTACAAATACTAAACTGCTATATTTATTTTTGAGTAGTTTATACACATTTTAATAGAAGTTGATGAGCAAACTATAACTTTAGATACGTTCTATTATAAACCTTAAAATTATTAATGAAAACAACAAGGACTTTAAGTATTATAGGCATTGGACCAAGAGGATTATATGCACTAGAAAATTTAATCTTAGAACTAAATGCAAAACAGGCCTGTAAACAAATACACATATTACTATTTGAAGAAACAGGACACTTTGGTAATGGACAAGTTTATGACGTAGACCAAGTAAAAACGAACTGGATTAATATTTCTGAGCGTATTCTAAACATAAAAACACGTCCCCAAATAAACTTAGAGAGTATCATAATTCCTAGTTTTCCATCGTATCATAACTGGGATAATAAAGATTTTTCTAAACTTTCAAATGAGTTAAAAGACACTTACCCTCCAAGAGCAAAAATAGGTAAGTATTTAAAAGAACGGTTTGATAGCTTAGCAAAATCCTTAATAAAATTAGGGTTGATAACATTATTTAAAGAACGGGTTATTAAGGTAAACCTATTAGAAGATAAAACCGTAGCAATAGAAACACATAGTGGTACCTTTCATAATGCTGATGAACTTTTACTAACCATTGGGCACCAACCAACAAGATTATCTAAACAACTTGCACATTGGAAAGCGGCTCTAAATAATAATACAACACTTTTTACAGAACCTTACCCTATTGTAAAAATTTTAGAACATATAAAACCCACAAATACAATAGCAATTCGTGGGTTTGGTTTAGCCGCCATAGATGTTATTAGAAGCATCGCTAGTAATACAGGAACATTTATAGTTAATAATAAAGAAACACAAGAAATTGTATATCGCCCTAAAAACGATGCTAAAATTATGTTTATTCCATTTTCTCTAAATGGTTTACCCGTAGCCCCAAAACCACTCTCTGCCAAAATAGATAACTATTACAAACCAACAAACAAACAATTAGACCTTTTTAGCGCCTTAATAGGTAATTCCGAAACACAAAAGCAAGCCAAAAATTTCAATTTTTTAATAGAAGCTATAACACCTATAATTGCAAAAATCTATGCAGAATTACCTTTAACCAAATCTTGTAACACAAGAATAATAAGTGCTATAGAAACTCATGTAAAAAACTGGTTAAAAAATGAATCTTACAAAGCTCCCTCTATAGTAGATAATGAACAATCCACAGCACTTTTAATGCAGAACTATATAGAAATGGCTAAAAACACCCGCGAAATAAGCTTAGATTTTTGTATTGGTCAAGTATGGAGACACTGTCAACCTTCTATATACGAGCAATTATCCTTTAACGAGTGTAGTCCAGAAGTTTTTGCAGAAATTATTGGTTTAGATGAACGTATGAAACGATATGCATACGGTCCACCAGTAGAAAGTATTCAACAAATGTTAGCACTTTTGTCTGCTGGAATAATGACAACAGATTACATAAACAATCCGGAAATAACTCTAGATAAAAAAGGCTGGTATTTGTCTTCTAATAACAATACGATATTAGCCCATGTAATGATAAATTCTGTGTTAGATAGCCCCAAGGTAAAGCAAGTAAATTCTGAGCTAGTTAACAGCCTGTTTCTAAACGAACTTATAAAGCCAGCTCATGACGATTATGGTATAGAAACCGACTCTAATGGTTATATTATTCCAAAAAACGATACCAATGGCAAAACGATTCCTATAGCATTATTAGGCAGATTAGCTAAAGGCACTATAATAGGTGTAGATGCTATTTTGGAATGTTTTGGAGATCGCCCTAAAGATTGGGCCAAAAAAGCCGCATTTAGACACCAAAACTGGTTAAATTAAAACGTGTTTTACAACCCATGCTATATATTATGAATAAAATATTTCTCCATTTGTAAATTTATCTAACCTAGACAAACTATCTAGTATTATGTTTAAAATAATTACATTTCTAAAACAATAGCACACACATATATAGAATAGAAGAGTTATTATAAACCTATTTGGTTGACCCTTTTTTATTATCTTTCGGCTAAGTAAAAAAAGAACATATATAAATCTACTACTTTTAGATACAAACCATAGTAAAAAATATAGAATGCGTGTAAAAATAATTACGATTTTACTTCTAGCAATATTAACAAATTCTTGATATGCTCAATCTAAAAAATCAAAATAATAAATACATCGTTATAAAACATTAAACAAACCACTTACCCATTGCTATTAATTACTCTACTTAACATTGCCATTTTTCAAGGAGTTATTTTAGGGATAGTGATTTTAAAATCACCTATATTTAAAAGTAAAGCAAATAAATATTTAGCCTTTGCTATTTTTTCATTCTCTATCTCTTTACTAAATTTTGTTTTAGAAGAAACAGGAGCCTATACAAATTATCCTTTTTTACGATTTTTTGATATTATAGACTCTGGACTACTATTCCCAATTTTCCTTTTTCTATATGTGGTACATCAAGTAAATCACAATATAAAAAACTCAAAAAAATGGTTATGGTTATTTGTTCCTTTTCTATATAGTATTGTTTATGATGCGATAGATGAATATGCTGGAGGCCTAAGTTTTCTACCAAAAACAGTAGAGTTAATATTAAATCTTATTCAAATTCCAATAATACTCCTTTTTACTCCAGTCCTTTTAATATACACGTTCACTTTTATTAAATTTTCTGATACTCCAGAAGAAAAAAAATGGTTAACCTATTTATTGGTTCTAGTCTCTATTTTCTATTTTTCTTGGGTTTTTGGTTCTATTATAGGGTCTGCTGTTAGCGAATTTCTACAACAAGATATCATTACTCCATTAATACAAGTGTTAACATTATTTGTAGCATTTTTAATTTATTGGATTAGCTACATGGGGATTTTTAAATTTAGACTTGCAAAAGACCGAAAAGAAATTAAAACCTTACTTAATAAATTAAATTCAAGTAAGCCAGTTAGTATTGAGCAGAAATCATCTAATAGTTTAAACATAAAAAAAGGAGATACTTTTACTAAGGACAACAACTACTTTGTAAAATTAGAAGCGCTCTGTAATGATCAGCACATTTATAAAGACAGCACATTTATAAAGACAGCACATTAGATAGAGAAAAAATTGCAACACAATTAGGCATTAGTTCTGGTTATGTGTCGCAGTTAATTAATACCGTTACTGGCGAAAATTTTTCAACCTACATTAATCGCTATAGAGTTGAAGCAGTTAAACGTATTATTTTAGATCCAGAGTTTGATAATTATAGCCTCTTAGCAATTGGGTTAGAATGTGGATTTTCTTCTAAAACCACTTTTCATAATTCATTTAAAAAAATGACTGGAATGACACCAAATGCTTACCGAAAAAAGCACAAATAAGTTCGAATTTATTAGATTTTAAGATATTGAAACCTTCTAAAGGTTTTACCACCATAGGTTTGTAATGACATAAAACAATTATTCATCAATTTCATTAAATCAAAAAAACTATGGAAATTTTAAAACAAATCTATTCTTTACATAAGAATACTACTGTAACTATTAAAGCCCTCTTTACTATTACATTGTTATGCCTATTTATTGCAACCAGTTGCAATACTAGTGACGATACCCCTCCAACTACCAATGGTAGTACTATTAAAGATGAAATAGACAACCAAGAGTTTGCAAATCTTATTGAGGAGTATATTACTATTTTTCCAGAAAACACTCAAGTAGCAATCGCCATAATAGATAATACCTCAACAGAATTTATTGGCATAATAAATGACAATGGGACTCTACGAACAATAGATAATGCCGATAACATTTTTGAAATTGGTTCAATAACCAAGGTTTTTACTAGTATATGCCTATCGGAATTAATCTCTACCAACGAAGCCTCTTTAAACGAAACACTACAACAACAATTTGATTTTTCATTACTAAATGGCGAAAACATAAGCTTATTACAACTAGCTAATCACACCTCTGGATTACCTCGTTTGCCTACTAACGTTGAGGAGGTTATAGACTTTGATATAAATGATCCTTATGCTAACTACAGCGTAGCTAATTTAGAAAGTTATCTGCAAAATCATGTTACCTTAAATACTGCAAGCGGAACAGCCTATGAATATTCTAACTTAGGCATGGGTATGCTAGGTTATATTTTGGCGAAAAAACGAGGTGTATCTTACGAAGAACTTATACAGAGTGTAATTATGGAACCATTACAAATGCATAATTCCACTACATTAATAGCTAATGTTGATACTTCAAAATTAGTAATAGGGCAAGACCAATATGGAAATGCAACTGTAAACTGGAACCATACAGACACCATGTCTGGAAGCGGATCGATAAAATCATCAGTAGTTGATCTTGAAAAATTTGTACGAAAAAACTTTGAAAACAATGCCGTTTATAACCTACCACAAGAGACTACTTTTAATATAGCAACAAATTATATTATGGGCTTAGGGTGGCATATTATAGAAAGTGAAGGATTTAGAATACTTACACATAATGGAGGCACAGCTGGGTACACCTCGTATTTGGCTATAGATAAAATTAATAAGCGTGCCGTAATAATATTATCTAATGTATCTGCCACTACACACCCAAATTCAGAGAATATAGATGACCTTGGCGACTCTTTATTGGAAAGTATTTCGCTTCAATAAACAATTAAACATAAATTAATTACTGCTTAAATTAAATATAAAAGTGATTTAAATTACTATAAATCACTTTTATATTTTCTTATTTAAAAATGATAAAAGGCATCTTTTAAATGTTCAATGTTATAATTATTATTATTTTTTACAATGGCTATAATATCAAAACGAACTTCTAAATCCAATCCGTTTGCGGTAACATATTCATCAACAGCTTTTACAAGGCGTTGTATTTGTTTAGGCTTTACAAAATCTTGAGGATTTCCAAAATCTGTAGTAGACCGTGTTTTGACCTCAATAATAGCTAATGTCTCTTTTGCCTTTGCTATTATATCTACCTCAGCTTTATCGAAACGATAGTTACGTTCTATAATTTCGTAACCTTTTTCTAATAAAAAATCTACTGCTAATTGTTCTCCTTTCTTACCAAGTTCGTTATGTTGTGCCATTTAATTCCTGCAAAAGCAGGAATCTCATCCTGCTTGTTTTTATAGATTATTCTTCGAAAACAACAGTAGAAGTCTCTTTTCCTACTTTTAACTTTACTGTTCTACCTAAAATTAAAGCACGGTTATCATCTTCATGTCCCGCTGGCATATTAAAAACAACAGGAAAATTATAATCTGCCAAAACATCTAAAATTAATTGTTGTACTGGTTTTCCCCAAGGTGTTGTATTTTTTCTAACCCTAGAAATATCGCCTACAATTACGCCTTTACAATTCTCAAAATACCCCGCACGTTTTAAACTCTGTAACATACGGTCTATATGGTAAGCATACTCTCCTATTTCTTCAAAAAAGAGAATTTTACCATCCATATTTATGCTTGTATTGGAGCCTAACATAGTATGTAAAATGGTTAAGTTACCACCTACTAACTGTCCAGAGGTTTCTCCTTCCTTATTATATTTTGACCCCGCAATGGTATACGCTAAAGGTTCTCCAAAAATAGCAGCCTTAAACGTTGCAACACTTTCCTTTATTTCACTTAAATCTTCCGTTAGACTTACACACATAATAGCATGAATGGATTCCGCACCATTATTATGCAATTGATTGTGCAAAGCAGTAATGTCTGAATACCCTATAATCCATTTTGGGTTTTCTTTAAACTTAGTATAATCTAACTTATCTAAAATTCTTACCGTTCCGTAGCCTCCTCTTGCACTCCAAATGGCCTTTATATTAGGATTATCTAGTGCAGATTGAAAATCTTCACATCGTTCTTCGTCTGTTCCTGCAAAATGATTATCCCTACTAAACACATGTTTACCAACAACAACATTAAGTCCCCAACGTTTAAGTAATGTTTTTGCCTGTTCTACTTCTCTATTTCTGTTTTTTAAAATACCAGAAGGCGCAACAATAGCAACAGTATCTCCTATTTTTAAATATGGTGGTTGTATCAAATTTTCATTTGTTTTTAATGTTGTATTATTTTGAGACGTTGCCGCTCTACCTCCAAAGAAGAAAACAACGCAACACAACAGTATAATTAATCTATTTTCCGACATATTGTAAATGTACATTTTTTTTCTAAATCGCTGTCAAAATGCGTACTTTTACGGCTTCAAAAGAAAAAACAATGTCAAAAAGATATACAATTACTGCAGCATTACCATATACTAATGGACCAATTCACATTGGGCATTTAGCAGGTGTTTATGTGCCAGCAGATATTTACGCACGCTATAAAAGATTAACAGGACACGATGTTGCATTTATTTGCGGAAGCGATGAGCACGGTGTACCAATTACTATTAAAGCCAAAAAAGAAGGCGTAACACCTCAAGATATTGTAGATAAATACCATGCAATTATTAAGCAATCTTTTGAAGACTTCGGCATTACCTTCGATAATTATTCGCGTACATCTGCAAAGATTCATCATGATACCGCATCTGAGTTTTTTAAAACTTTATACGATAAAAATGAGTTTGTTGAAGAAGTTTCGGAGCAGTTATATGATGCAGAAGCAAATCAATTTTTAGCAGATAGATTTGTTATTGGAACTTGCCCTAAATGTGGTAACGAAGAAAGTTATGGCGACCAATGTGAAAACTGTGGAACGAGCCATAATGCAACAGATTTAATAAATCCTAAATCTGCAATTACAGGAAATGTACCAAGTTTAAAAGAAACTAAACACTGGTATTTACCTTTAAACAAGCATGAAGAGTTCTTAAAAGAGTGGATTTTAAAAGGCCATGAAAAAGATTGGAAACACAATGTTTACGGGCAAGTAAAATCATGGATTACAGATGGTTTAAGACCAAGAGCCGTTACTAGAGATTTAGATTGGGGAATTCCTGTTCCTGTAAAAGGTGGAGAAGGTAAAGTTCTTTATGTTTGGTTTGATGCTCCTATAGGTTACATTTCTGCGACTAAAGAATGGGCTGCTAGAGAAAATAAAGATTGGGAACCCTATTGGAAAGATAAAGACACAAAATTAGTTCACTTTATTGGAAAAGATAATATTGTGTTTCACTGTATTATTTTCCCATGCATGCTAAAAGCAGAAGGTTCGTACATTTTACCAGATAATGTACCAGCCAACGAGTTTTTAAACTTAGAAGGCAATAAATTATCGACTTCAAAAAACTGGGCGGTTTGGTTACCAGACTATTTACAAGATTTTCCAGATAAGCAAGACGTTTTACGTTATGCCTTAACTGCAAACGCTCCAGAAACTAAGGATAATGATTTTACTTGGAAAGATTTCCAAGCAAGAAATAATAATGAATTGGTTGCTATTTTTGGTAATTTTATTAACCGTGTCGCTGTATTAACCACTAAATATTATAATGGTATTGTTCCTACACCTAACGAGTTATCTTCTGTAGATGAAGAAACTCTAGCGGCTATAAAAGCATATCCTGCTGTTATTTCTAGCTCTATAGAACGCTACCGTTTTAGAGAAGCCAGTCAAGAATTAATGAACCTTGCCAGATTAGGTAATAAGTACTTAGCAGACGAAGAACCTTGGAAGGTTATAAAAGTAGACGAAGCCCGTACGCAAACCATCATGTATGTAGCGTTACAAATCGCATCTGCTTTAGCTACATTAAGCGAGCCTTTTTTACCATTTACTTCTGCTAAGCTAAAAAACATATTAAATACAGACGGTAATGCTTGGGATGCTGTTGCAACAGAAGCTGTTTTACTACCAGCAGGTCATCAATTAGGTAAGTCTGAATTATTGTTTTCTAAAATTGAAGATAAAGATATTCAAATACAACTTGATAAATTAGAAGCTAGCAAAAAAGCCAACGAAGCAGCAAATAAAGTTGTAGAGCCTCAAAAAGATACAATTACTTTTGAAGACTTCACCAAATTAGACATTCGTGTTGGTACCATTCTAGAAGCAGAAAAAATGCCAAAAACGAAGAAACTTTTAATTTTAAAAGTAGATACAGGAATAGATGTAAGAACTATTGTTTCTGGTATAGCAGAAAGCTTTACACCAGAAGAAGTGGTTGGTAAAAAAGTAACTGTTTTAGTAAACTTAGCACCTAGAAAATTACGTGGTGTAGAAAGTCAGGGCATGATTTTAATGACTGAGACTCCAGAAGGGAAATTAGTATTTGTAAACCCCGATGATGCATCTGTTAATAATGGATTGCATATAAGTTAATACTATACACATAACCCTCACTATTTTCTACTAGTGAGGGTTTTTTAATAAAAATCGCTATTAATGAAACCCATTTTATATTTCCTGTTATTCTCAATATCCTTTGTATCTGCTCAAGACCAATGGCTCGAAAAGGATTTAACTCCATTTACCGAAAATTACATTATAAAAGACGCAGTTCCTTTTGTTAACGAGGAGAATAATCAATTAGCACTATTTTTTAAAAACAGAAAAAAGATTTTTGGTTATTTATATAATGAAAACCAGGAATTAATTAGCACAATAAGCCCCATAGAAATCCCTAAAAAAGCACAGGTTTTAATAGGTACAGTATACAACAACGACACTTACACCTTATATTTTTCGAATAATAGAAAAACATACTTTAGCTCTATATCTATTAATTTTATAACTAAAAATTTTAATATAAATAACAAACTAAAAATAGATATTAAAGGTGAAAAAGTTATCGAATTTTTAATAGACAAGCATCGAATTTATATACTTAGTATTGTTAAAAAAACATCTGTTTTAAAAACATACGAGTTAGATAATAATGGATTGGTCGATTCTAAAAAATTCGACTTCTCTAACGAAGAAATAAAAAGCGATAGAGGCTGGGATTATAATTTATATTATTTGCTCTATGGCAACCCAACATATTCTACTGTAGAGCTTATAAAAAACGACGTTCCTAATGCACTAGAAAAAACAGCAGCCTACACCAAATTATATTTTAAAAAGGGGAAATTGACCTTAACTAATAACCTCTTTGATAAGTATACTTATATAGCAACACTAGATTTAGAAAAAGCAACACAATCTTTCGATGTTATTAATAATAAGGATTTTTTAGAGCAAAACTTAGGAGACAACTCTAGTTCTTATATTTTTAAGAATTATTTTTTTAATATATACTCAACTAATAAAAAGTTGAATTTTAATGTTTACGATTTAAAAACAAAAACACTTATTAAAGCCTTTGAAATATTAAAAGGAGAAGCCATTACTTTTAAAAATTCCCCTATTATCCATGAAGGTGGAGAATTTAGTAATTATAGAGAATTTGAAAAAACTTCTAAGTTTTTAAGAAAAGTTACAGGCTCTAAAATAGGTATTACTGCTTATGAAAAAAACAATGACATTATAATAACATTAGGAGCAAGTGAGACTGTACCGCAAATAAACATGATAACTGTTGGGGGTGGTTTTATTGGTGGTGCAATTGGAGGCGCTATCTTCTCGTCCTTTAATTCTTATTCTAAAACAAGATCCACTAGAATTAACTGTTTATTTGATAAAGATTTTAATCATAAAAAAGGAGAAATCCCTTTAAATGCTTTTGATGAAATTAATGATTTCATTAAAAGTAAAACGTTTAATAATCATAAACTACAATCTTTATTTAAATATAAAGACCGTTATATTTGGGGAGCTCTAGATAAAAGCACTTATAGATTATATAGGTTTAACTAATCACAACAAGGTATAAATTATGAAATCAATACTTCTCTCTTTTCTTTTTATAGGTATTAATGCTCTTAATTTATATAGTCAAGAACAAGTACTTTCCTTTAAAAACGAAGTGCTTTCTAAACGAATTTCTAAAGACTCTTACACGTTATCTAATACTTTAAATAATGATTTAGCAATTGTTATTTTAGAGAGGAAACAAATATTTGCCTATCTTTTTAATTCAAATTTTGAACAAAAAAGCACTATTGAAAGTAAAAATATAAAAGCTAAATACAACAAAGCTTTAGGTTATTCTATAAATAATGAAAGGTATTCTATATTATATACCAACGAAAATAAAAATAAGTTCTCCATATTGTCTTTAGATTTTAAATCGCACACAGGTGCTTCTAAAGAAATTGACATAGATTTTGAAGACCATTTATTTTTAGATGCTATACATTATAATAACAAGCTTTATCTTTTATCTGCTAATGGTAATTCTGAAATAACAATAAGACTTTTTGATAATGAGGCTAGTTTTAAAGTTCTTAAAACGTTTTCTTTAGAAGAAATAAGTAATGACACTAACCTTATTAGCTCTAAAATGAGTTTTGGCCCCTTTTTATTTTCAGGAAAAGAGGTTTCAAATATTACTAAAATAGACCGAAGAGTACCCAACTCTATAGAACAGACTTCTAATGAAAACAAAATATATCAAAACGGAAGTTCTATTTACCTTACGTTTGATGTAAATAAAAAAGCGACGCAGATTTACACTATAGATTTAGAGTCTTTAAACCTATCTCTTAATGCTATTCCTTATCCTGAGCAAGGGATTAAGCCTTTTAAAAAATTTAATTCTTTCTTATACAAAAACAAGCTTTATCAAATAGCTAGCTCTAAAGAAGAAATGAAATTTGCTATAAAAACCTTAGAAGGCGAACTTATAAAAGATTTTTATATTAATAAAGACAAACCAATTACAATAAAAAATTCCTCTATTATTCAAGAGGGCTCTACTGCTCTCCCTTTTGTTACTAAAAGAGAGCTTGAGGCTACTAAAAAATATTTAAGAAAAATTACTTCTGGACAATTAGGCTTAACGGTTATAGAGCAAGACCAATCGTATTACATAACTTTAGGTGGGTTTGAATACATCCATAACGGTGGCCCAATGATGGTAACCACTACCAACGGAAACTTTACAGGTTTCAATACAACCTATCTAAGCTACAATGGTTACACAACAACAAAATCTACTTATTTTAATTCTATTTTCGATTTAAATTTTAATCATAAAAAAGGTAATTTTAAAGATAACGTTTTCGATAAAATAGAGGCGTACAAAACACCGTTACGATACATTACAGCAGAGGATATTTTCTTTCATAATAACACCCTTTACTTTGGTTATTTTAACCAAAAAGAAAGAGAATATAATCTTATTAAATTTTAGTATTTATCCTTTTAAAGCATTTACTACAGTCCCTAAATAAAAGTTACTACTAGATTTCCCTAAGCGCACAATAATAATTTTTTCTTTAGGCGATACAAATACAATTTGCCCCAAAATGCCCAGTGCATAAAAATCTTCTCCACACTCGTTACTATACCATTGGTATTGATAGCAATCGTTATTTGTGTTTCCTATAACAGATTTTTCTATCCATTGTTTAGAGACTATTTGTTGTCCGTTAAACTGCCCTTTATTTAAATATAATCGTGCAATTTTAGCTAAATCTATAGCTGTAGTGTTTAAACAGCAAAATGCTTTTGTATTTCGACGTTTATTATCGTCTACACTCCAAGTTGCTGGGTTTTCCATCTGCAATGGCTTCCAAATTTTCTCTTCTAGATATTTACCTAGCTCTTTATTGGTTACTCGCTCTATGGCTATACCCAACAATGTTGTACAAACACTTTGGTAATTATGCACTGTTCCTGGCTCATGCTCAAATTTCATTTTTTTAATTTGTTTAATCTGGTTTTTTCCATAATACAACTTACTCACCTCATCGAAAGGGCTGCTGTAGGTTTCATCAAACTTTAAACCCGATCTCATATTTAACAAATGCTCTAATGTGAGTTTATTAAACTTATTATTAGCTTCGGATAACTCTGGAATGTATTTGGTAATAGGGTCGTTAACACTTTCTATTATGCCTTCGTCTATGGCTATACCAAGTAATAATGATGTTACAGATTTTGAAACCGAAAAGATATTAGAAATGGAGTCTCTTTTGTAACCTTCAAAATAGTTTTCAGAGATAATACTATCGTTTTTAATAATTAAATATGCTGTTGTTTCCGATTGTTTATCTAAAGCTTCTTTTATTGATATTTTTCCATTTTTTCTTACTATGGTTAATGTATCTATACGCTTAGCGTATTTAGAATTTGTTCCATCTTTAAAATAGAATGTTTTTTCTCCTGTATTTACTTCTGTATAAGGGAATATTTTATGATCGTCTATATCTGCTTTATAATATCTAATCATTCGGCCAACATGACAAGATTGAAAAGACAAAATGAACAAAAACAAAGCTAGGATAAGTAAAGAAAATAATGATTTTTTAAACATTTTTTTAGTTGCGTTTTTAATTTTTAATACTTCAAAAGTATTAGTCAAAAGCGCTTAATGCTCAATAAAATTAGCTCTTGTGGCGAAATGTTACTTATTTGTGGTTGGTTGTAACTTACTTTTTACGGCTTGTTGTAAATTTCTAGAAACGGGAATAGCATTTCCATAACCCAAGTCTATAAACAGCTTTTTGTTTTCCGTTTTAAACTGTATAAAATGTATTGTATTAATTAAAAAGGAGCGATGTGTTTTTAGTAATTCTGGGAAAGTACTCTCAACTTCTGAAATAGTTCCTCTAATTAGTTTTTTTTGAACTGTATTATTTTGAATGAAGTTAATTTCTATATAATTATCCGACGATTGTATAAACAATAACTCTTCCTGTTTTAATGTTATAAAGTCGTATTTTCCTTTCCCTTTAATTGTTATTTTATCATTACTTTCTTTTGGATTATATAGTTTGCCTAAAATAATACGGGTAACAATTACAAATGGTAATATAATAGCAACAGCAGGAAGGTATATCCATTTAAAATACTGAAAAAAGGAATACGTTCCTGGATCATTATCTACAATAATAATTTTATAAAACAGAAAGTTTAAAATGGCCCCTATACTTATTAATAATATTAAAAAAACAGCTTCATTTTTAAAAAACCATTGTTGTTGTTTTCTGTAAACAAAGTTTTGATACAGTAATGGAATACTATAACAAATGCCTTGTATTAAGGCATAAATAGGCAATAAAAATATTTTTTCATTTTCCGAAAATCTGTTAATATCAAAAGGTTCAGAAAAGTATAAAAACAAAAACACCCAAAGAGCTAAGCCTAAAGTAATCCACAAATGGTTTTGTAATATAGAGTAAAATGGGTAGTTTTTATTCATTGTAAATGTTACAGCTATTCAAAGCTAATAAACATATTTGATTAAACTAAATGTGATTTACATGAATATAGTATTATCTTGGTATAAGAAAAAGCGCTATTGAGAACACTACAATTAATACTTCAGTTTTGTTTAGGTATACTTATATCGTTTCTATTAGTATTAATTGGTATAGGTTTAGTCAATACTATAGAGCATGGTTTTTTTGCTATTTTATTTGCTGTTCTTGTACCTATTATAGGTTATGTGTTCTTTTCTTATAAGAAAAAACACATTGCATACGGTATGTTTTTTTCTACCATTCCAATTCTAATCATTGGGTGTTCTATACTTATTGCTAGTAGGCTTCACTAATATTTTAATTAACAATTAATTTTTTCACCTGTCTTCTATCGTTTATATCTATAACCTGAATAAGATATATTCCTCTTTTTAAATTAGAAACATTTAGTTTCATGATACTTTTATTAACTTGTTGGGATACTACACGTTTTCCAAAAGCATTTAAAATAGCGATGTTTTTAATTTTGCGATTTCCCATTATAAAAACATAATCACTTGCCGGATTAGGATGAAACTTAAAGACATCTGTAATATTAACGTCGTTTATAGTTTTAGATATTTCACAGCCATATTCTGTTTTAACAGATATCGTATTTACTTCGGTAACATCGTTAAATATAGGAGAGTCTACCCAATTACCATTATTTAATTTATATTTATACTTTCCGTCTTCACTAATAGTAACAATAAGTTTACCGTTTTCTAATGCATAGGCTATTGTTAAGGGTTCAGGTATTTCTATGTAAGTATATAAAGTAACTTCGCATCCGCTACTATCTCTAACTGTAATATCGTAATTATTAGATAATACTCCATCTATTATATTATATTCAACAAACTCTTCATTGTTTATTTTATAATAATAAGGTGCAGTACCTCCAGAAACTGTAATTTTTATTGTTCCATTAAATGTCTCACTGCAATTAATAGGTGTTATTGTTTCAATCTCTAAATTACAACTATTTACAGGTAATATACTATGAGATAAAGAGACATTACAAAACACAACACACACCAAAATATTCCACGCTTTTACCATATTTAACTCTTTTTTAGCGTAGTATTTTTCTATAGACCTTTGTGTTTTTGATTTATCATATTCATTTAAAAAACATGCTTTTTAAATTGTACCTGTTTTTAATTTTAGCATTTCTTTAACATAAACAGATATTTATAGGTTTTTATTGTTTATTTATGGTCTAGTAATTACATTGCTCTTTTAAAATTTAGGCCTTAATGACTCAGCTAATAGCATTTATTACTTCAAAAACACAACTTTCAGAAATAGCAGTTAAAAATACAATAGCATTATTAAATGAAGACTGCACTATTCCGTTTATTTCTCGTTATCGTAAAGAACGTACAGGAAACCTAGACGAGGTAGCTATTGGAGCTATTGTTAAATATAAAGAAGAATTTGAAGCTTTAGAAAAACGAAAAACGGCTATTATAAAAGCACTTGAAGAGCAAGGGGTATTAACCGAAGATTTACAACAAAAGGTTAATGCAACTACAACCTTAATTGCTTTAGAAGACTTGTATTTACCATACAAGAAAAAGCGCAAAACAAAAGCAGAGACGGCTAGAAAAAATGGTTTGGAGCCTTTGGCTAAAATTATTATGAGTCAGAATGCTAATGCTATAGAATCTATTGCCTCAAAATACATAAAAGGAGAGGTTTCTTCTGTAAATGATGCTCTTGAAGGTGCTAGACATATTATTGCAGAATGGATTAACGAGCGTACAGATATTAGAACAAGTCTTAGAAACCAATTAGAGCGTTATGCTATGATTGCTACCAAGGTAGTAAAAGCAAAAATTAATGATGAGAAAGCGCAAAAGTTTAGAGATTATTTTGAATGGGAAGAGTCTTTAAACCGCATTCCATCTCATAGGTTACTTGCAATTTTAAGAGCAGAAAGCGAAGGCTATATTCGTGTAAAAATTACTATAGACGATGTTCGTGCTTTAGAGCGTATTGATAATAAAATAATACGTAGTAATAACGCTTGTGCAGACCAAATTGAATTAGCAATTACAGATGCCTACAAACGGTTATTATTCCCATCATTAAGTAATGAAGCTTTACAAAACGCAAAAAGTAAAGCTGACGACTCTGCAATTAGCGTGTTTGCTAAAAATTTAAAGCAGCTATTATTAGGTTCGCCTATTGGCGAAAAGCGTGTTTTAGCGATCGACCCTGGGTTTAGAACAGGTTGTAAAGTGGTATGTTTAGATGCACAAGGGAATTTAAAATATAATGAAACCATATATCCGCACCCTCCAAAAAATGATAGCATTGGTGCAATGAAAAAAATAAGTTCTTTAGCAGAAGCTCATAATATTGAAGCTATTGCTATAGGAAATGGTACTGCGTCTAGAGAAACCGAAGCTTTAATTAGAAAAATCCGTTTTAAAAACGATATCCAAGTGTTTGTAGTTAGCGAAGCTGGTGCAAGTATTTATTCGGCTTCAAAAATTGCTCGAGAAGAATTCCCCAACTACGATGTTACTGTTCGTGGTTCGGTATCTATAGGTAGACGTTTACAAGACCCCCTTGCAGAATTAGTAAAAATAGATGCTAAATCTATAGGTGTTGGCCAATATCAACACGATGTAGACCAAAGCAAACTTCAAAAATCGTTAGATTTGGTAGTAGAAAACTGTGTAAATGCTGTAGGTGTAAATATTAATACTGCTAGTATATCGCTATTAAGTTATGTCTCTGGAATAGGCCCAAAATTAGCCGAAAATATTTTTAATTACAGAACCGAAAACGGTACTTTCAACTCCCGTAACGATATAAAAAAAGTGCCGCGTTTGGGTAATAAAGCATACGAGCAAGGTGCTGCTTTTTTACGGATTAAAGCACCTAAAAATCCTTTAGATGATTCTGCTGTACATCCAGAAAGTTATAAAATTGTTGAAAAAATGGCAAAAGATGAAAAGCTTTCCGTTTCACAACTTATTGGCAATAAAGCGGTATTGAGTAAAATAAGCTTAAAACAGTATTGTAACGAAACTATAGGAATGCCTACTCTTGAGGATATTGTAAAAGAATTGGAAAAACCTGGATTAGATATACGTGAACAAGCCAAGGTCTTTACATTTAATCAGAATATAAAAACTATTACCGATTTGCATGCTGGACAATTACTACCTGGTATTGTAAATAATATTACTAATTTTGGTTGTTTTGTAGATATTGGTATTAAAGAAAGTGGTTTAATACATGTTTCTAATTTATCCGATAGTTTTGTTAAAGATGTAAACGAGCATGTGCATTTGCATCAACAAATTATAGTTAAAGTTTTAGAAGTAGATGTTGCTAGAAAACGAATTCAATTAAAATTACATAAATAAAGTTGATTGACGAGTTTTGCTTAATGGTTTACTAAAATGTTAGTCTAAGTGCAGTCTAAGACTTTATAAATGACAAATCTTGATTTTTTGAAACATAGCAATTATTCTTCATCATCTAAATTTAATTAAAGAGATTCCCGCTTTTGCGGGAAATAAATATGTTAAAAATAGCCTACCATCCTATTTACAAACACCCTTTGCCAGAGGGACATCGTTTTCCTATGCTTAAGTACGAACTACTACCTGAACAGTTATTACACGAAGGTACATGCACAGAAGCCAACTTTTTTGAGCCTGAACGTATGCTAAATGAAAACCCTATTCTGGCGGTTCATGATCCTGATTATTTCTACGATTTATTAAATATTACTTTAGATCAACGTGCTGCTCGAAAAATAGGCTTTCCTTTAAGTGAAGTGCTCGTAGAGCGTGAAATTGTTATTGCCGATGGGACTATTAAGGCTAGTGAATTTGCTCTTAAACATGGTATTGCAATGAATATTGCTGGGGGCACACATCACGCTTATACTAATCGAGGAGAAGCGTTTTGTTTATTAAACGATCAAGCCATTGGCGCAAGACATCTTCAAAGCAAAGGATTAGCAAAACAGATCCTAATTGTCGATTTAGATGTACACCAAGGCAATGGCACTGCTGAAATTTTTGCTAACGATTCATCTGTATTTACCTTTTCTATGCATGGCAAGCATAATTACCCCTTTAAAAAGGAAGTTAGCGATTTAGATATTGCTCTAGAGAATAATACAAGTGATACCGAATATCTTAGTATTTTAAAACAAACACTTCCTAAATTAATACAGAAACAACAACCTGATTTTATTTACTATTTATCTGGTGTAGATGTTATTAAAACCGATAAACTAGGAAAGTTAGGTTTAACTGTTGAGGGTTGTAAACAACGTGATCAATTCGTTTTAGAAACGTGTAACACATTAAACATTCCTGTTATGTGTAGTATGGGCGGCGGTTATTCTCCAGATATTAAAACCATTGTAAATGCGCATGCAAATACCTTTAGGTTGGCTCAGGACATCTTTTTTTGATTACGTTTTCATAAGAAATTAAAATTTTCGGTAAACCGAACTTGTTTCAGTTTCTCATAACCATTTAACTATTATTTTTAATTTATATAATTTAAAGTGCCTGCAGAAATAACAAGCCAAAACCTACACATATAAATGGTAAAGCTAAAAGCATGCTTATATTATACTGTGGTGTTTTCTTCTTATTTAGTTTTGCATTCAATATTTTACGTGTTTTACCATTGTACTTTAACCAATTAGTAAAATAGATGCCTATAGAAAGTAATATAAAGACTGTCCAAGCCTTTTCGCTAGACATGGCGTTATAATGCATTTGGCTAAAAAAAGCGGCAAAGAAACAGCCCAAAAGGAAGAGTATTGTTATTTGTAATACCGAAGTATATACTAAAGCTATAGTATTTGCCTTTTTCTTAAAACGTATTTTATATTTTAAAAAGATACTAAAGAATAATTTATCGAAAATTGTCATGTGGTAAAAATAAAAAAACCTGCTAGATGGTCTAGCAGGTTTTAGGTATAATATTATAAAGAAACAGTTATTAGTTCTGTCCTGTAACTTTAATATCGTCTATGTGGTATCTTGTTTCTGCACCACCGTCTGCACCTAAATATTTAAAGGCAACATGTACATCTCCATTTAAACAAGAAATATTAAGGTTAGAGGCTACAAAAGAACCGAAACCACCTCCACCAACAGGAATGTTAGCTTCTAATTCTATCCACTCTGTAGTAGTAACGTCTCCAGTAAAGTTTTCTGCAATGAAAGCTGTTAAAACTGTTCCTGTCTCGAAGTTCGCAGAGACTTCAAATGTTAACTCTTCTCCAGTTGTACTATCTAAGTTTATTGCTGGTGTTACTAACCAAGCTTCTAATGGGCTTTCTCCTGTACCAAATGCAGAAATCTTCATATATCTGTCTCCACTAAATGAACTGTCTTCGTAACGTTCACTACCTCCAGATACGTTAATATTAGTCCATCCCATAGTATCTAATTGTGATTCGTTAGTGATTGATTGGAAATCTTCTTCGAATACTGTAAATGCAGTAGATACTGGATCTGTACATTCTAAAACAATTGGATCACATCTGTCTGTACTTGTAAAACTAATTGCATCTGTATTATTAACAATTAACACATCGAAATCATCCCCAAAATCTCTACTTAAAATTCCAGTTATAGAACCTTTTCCTCCTGCTAATGGAAAAGATTTAAAATCTGCAAATGTACTAGTTTGTAAAGCTATAGTTTCTCCAGTATCACATTTTTCAATAGTTCTAAACCCATCAAACTGATCAGATTCTTCACCTGCATAAGTATTTGTACTTTCAATTGCATTTTTTATAAATTGAGCATCAGAGAATTGAATTAATGTATTTTCATCATTTTCTTCTAAATCAGATAAACTGTTAATAACTTTTGGAGTTAAATTCGCTACTTCTGGATCTCTTATAACTACATCTTGATATTCAAATGGCTCTAACTGCTCTAAACTTGTACCTTCAGCTTTTCCTAGAGTGTACACCCCATTCTCTAAGCCTATAGCCAACCATTTTTCATTACCATTTACTGGGTTTGGTTTTGGGATATTCAATCTTACATAAACTTTTCTTCCTACATTATAGAAATTAGCTAAATCTCTTTGGTTAATTTCAATTCTTAACCCTCTTCTTGGGTCGCTTCCAGCATCGTTAGCATCTGGTGAGTTTTGAATGATAATTTCTTCAAAGAAATTTCCACTAGCATCACTAGAAACTACATAACCTTCTATATACAAAGGAGCATCGAACTCAAAAGTTCCAACATCATCTCCATCTGCTACTGCATCATTATATCTTGATATTACAGCATCAAAAGTAGTTTTAGTTCCAAAATCTGCTGGATTAACAGCTGGTACTAATACTTCTGGCACTGTATAATCATCATCTTCAACACAAGAATTTACAAATAGCATAGTTACTAAACCTAGTGCTAACGCTAAAAATTTATTTGTTTTACTCATAACTTAATGTTTTATAATATTTTTCTTTTCTTTTTTTTAAAATCTGTAATATACATTTACGAAGTAGTTAGCTCCACGACCATACCAGTACTTAGAACCAAATACACGTTTTGGATTACCTCTATCTTCTTTAATAGCTCTATAATCTGCTGTACGTCCTTGCTCGAAACCACCTGTTCTGTATTCTTTATCTAATAAGTTTCCTACACTAGCAAAGAAACCTACAAAGTTTTTACCAACTTTCCAAGATTTTCCACCTATTAAATTGATTACCATGTAGTCATCAAACTTTTCTTGGCGTAAAAATTCTCTTGCTTCGTTTGGATCGTAATCCGCAAATGGGAGACCATCTTCATCTTGGTAAAATTTGGTCGAACGTGCTAATGGACTAATGTCTACATAAGCATTAGAGAAGAAGTTAGCTGTAGCTCCAAACCACCAGTAATCTGGATCGCGGTATTCGAAACCTACAGAGTAAGCTCGTTGCGGCCCTCCTGCTACTTTATAATCTTTTAAAGATGTTTCGTAAATTTCTCCTGATCTGTTTATTTGATCTCCTGCATCATCTACTCCTAAGAAATCTTCAGAGGTAGATGTTACATATACAAACGGATTATTATCGTATGTATATTGACCTACAGATGCGGCTCCTTTTAATTTAATAGTTGGCGTTATTTGTGCTTCTATACCTAATTCTGCTCCAATGTGTTTTTTATCTGCATTAGCAACTGTTTCTTGAATAAACCCAGTTGTAGAACCTTGTGTGAAATAGAAAGAGACTTCGTTTGCATCTTCTATTTTAGTATAGTACCCTGTTAATCTTGCGTTTACTATTGGAGAACGGAAGATATAACTAATATCTGCTGAACTAATTTTTTCTTCAGTTAATTCTATATCTCCTAATTGCTGTCCTTGGAATATACCTACGTAATCGTGACTTTCTCTAGAGTTAGTGTACGTATTTCTAATCGTTGGTGCTTGTGTTAAATATGCTCCGTTAACATCTATTAAATGTTTTCCAGATATTTTATAAGTAAATCCTGCTTTTGCTCCTATTCCTGTAAATTTTAATTTATCGCCTTTACCAGAAGAGTTATCTAAAGTAATATCTCCATTTGAATTTCTTAACACTTGATTCTCGTTTAAGAATACACCTTCTCTTTGATAATCTGTTTTTGTTACACTAGCTCCTAAATAAAAATCTATCTTACTATACTTAAATTGTGCTTGTGCAAAACTAGATAATTCGTTAGCATCTATTTTAAAGTGATATCTAAACTTGTCACCTTCTTGTGCTATTCTATTAGGGTTAAAAAGGTCGAATTGATTTTGGCTAAATCCATCTACGTTAGAAGCTCCAATGTTGCTTCCTAATAAATCTATTACTTCTGCAAAATTATCTGAGCTTAAACGTCTGTAATTTATAGCTCCGTTTAATATAATGTTCTCATTTAATTCTGTATTAAAAAGAGTATTAACTGTTAACGTTTTATCGTCTGTTCTATCTTCATATAATACATAAGCAGCTGTGTCTCCAGATAGGTTTCTAGAATTGTTTGCTATAAAAAGATTGTTCCAATTTAATTGTCCATCGTTTAAAAATTGTTGCTCTGCTCCATAAGCGCCAGAAAAATCTGGCCCGTCGTCGTCTGCTAAATAATAACTTGGTAAATTTTGGTAATACGCTGGGCTAGGGTTAGCTCCTGAAGCATTATCTATACGACTACTACCTCTTTGCCCAAATTGATATGCTATATTAGTATTTAAAGATGTTTTAGAAGAGATATCCCATGTATGATTTAACATTAAAACTGGCTCAATAACTTCTCTTATTCTTGAGTTTCTTTTCTTACCATCTAAATACCCCCAAAACTCATTATACTTAATTCCTTTTAAATCGTACACTTCTTGTGTATTTGCAGAAGAACGTCCTCTTCTATTAGGTGCGTATATAGATGTAAAGTTCAAGCTATGTTTATCGTTAAATTTCTTTTCTATAGAAGCAAAGAATGAGTTAGCATCGTAAAGTGTTCCTTCTTGAAACCCTTCGTTACCCCAACGTCTACTAGCCATAATAGTATACGCCCATCCATCTTCCATTAATCCTGAAGAATACTTAGCCATTAAACGGTTTGTATAACTTCTATTAGATGAAGAATATGTTACTTGACCTCCTTCTCTGTATGAAGAGGCTTTTGTATTAATGTTAGTTGATCCTAATACACCACCAAAGGTATAAGCTGATGGTTTTAACCCCATAGTAAATTCCTGATTTCTTACGGCGTCATTTAGTCCTCCCCAGTTACTCCATTGTGGTCTTCCTGTATCGAATTTATTCATTTCAATACCGTTTATTAAGACAGTTCCATTGTCTGAATCTAATCCTCTTACTCTAAAAAATGATGAGCTAAATTCGAAAGCAGCTGTTCTTTGAAACACATCTCTTGATGCCGATAATAATCCTGAGATATTATCTGAACCCGCAGAGTCATCACTTAATTCGTCGTCTGATAATGTAATAGTAAACAAATCTGGTTGACTTCCTAGATCTTTTTCTAGAGTCATGTCTTGAATGTCTACTGTTTGTCCCTCGTTAACAACAATAGGATATCTTTTAGTAAGAAATCCTACTTTAGAGATTTTTAGCACTTGTTCTCCAAAAGGTACAGCTTCTTTGAACATGAATTGTCCTAAGCCGTCTGTTGTTTCTGTTTGTCCTGTCTCTTCAACAGTAATTGTAACATCTGGAATGGGTTCATCTGTCACCGCGTCTTTAACGCTTCCTTTAACAACAGTGTTTTGAGCAAATGCTGTTAACGTAGAAAACATTCCGAATAAAAAAATAAATAAACTTTTTTTCATACTTGAAATACTTGTTAATAATAGTTTAAACCCTAAATAATAATTATTTAAGGGGTGCAAATGTACATTATTTCTTAGAAATATTTACTTTTGGCGTGAGTTTTGTATGCTTGCATAACAATAATATAACATTTATTACCAATGAAGAATTTAAAAGTGTGGCTTTCAGCTGTTATTATCACTGCATTTGTTAGCGTTGATGCCCAAGAAGGAAAAAAATTTAAGTTACATACTGTGGCTTTCTATAATTTAGAAAATTTATTTGATACTGTAAATGACCCTGATAAAAACGATGAAGCGAGCCCAATGATGGAAATAAAAGCGAATCGTGAAGTTATTTATAAAAAGAAGGTGCATAATATGGCCCGTGTAATCTCAGACATAGGTTCTGACGTTGCAAAAAACACTCCTGCCCTTGTAGGGGTTGCAGAAATTGAAAACATTGATGTTTTAGAGGATGTTGTTAACGACCCTTTACTTTTAGCTAAAGATTATGGTATTGTACATTTTAACTCCCCAGATAAGCGAGGTATAGATGTTGGTTTATTATACCAAAAAAACTTATTTCAACCTATTTCTAAAAGTACTCATACTTTAAAAATATTTGATGATAGCTCTGGAAAGCGTATTTATACCAGAGATCAGCTTTTAGTTACTGGTAAACTTGACGGAGAAACTATTCACGTTATTGTTAACCACTGGCCTTCTAGACGTGGTGGAGAAGCAAAAAGTAGAGCTAAACGTGTTGCTGCTGCTAAATTAAATAAGCGCATTATAGATTCTTTACAGGTTATAGATCCTTATGCTAAAATTATTACTATGGGTGATTTAAACGATAACCCTAATAATGCTAGTGTTAAAGAAACGTTGAATGCTAAACGCAAAAAGAAAAATGTAGACTTTAAAGGGATATATAACCCAATGATGAATTTCTACAAAAAGGGGCTAGGTTCTAATGCTTATAGAGACAGTTGGAGTTTATTTGATCAAATCATGGTTACCAAGCCTTTTATAGATGAAGGTTACGATTCGTTTAAGTTATACAAAGCCGGTATTTTTAATAAAAACTATTTAATTAGCAAAAAAGGGCGTTACAAAGGTTATCCTAAACGTAGTTTCTCTAATGGCAGTTTTACCGATGGGTTTAGCGACCACTTTCCTGTTTATATTTATTTGATTAAAGAGGTAAAATAATCACCATAGTTATAAAATTTAAAAAAGCGATTCTTAATAATTAAGAATCGCTTTTTTTATGATTTATATTTGCTTTTAAAACCAAGTATTCCAAGGGATTTTTGCAAGAACCAAAACTAAGGCTATTGTATAAAATATAGCTAATGGTTTTAATTTTCCAGCTGATGTTAGTTTCTTTTTATGTTTAGAGTAACCAATAGTAATACACGCTACTGCTAAAATCATAGTTATTGGATGTTCAATAATATTAGAACGCAATGCTGCATTCTTCATTACTGCCCCCATACCCATCTCGCTTATTACACTTAAATAGTCTGCAGCAAAGAATAACACAATTCCAATTAATAGCATGATATGTGATACTATTAATGTAAATAAAGCAAGTCTAAAATCTTTAGCTTCATATTCTTTTTTACCAAAGTGCTTTATAAGCGCATTAAATGTTGTTATCACTATCATAACAAGGACTAGATAAGCCCAATATGAGTGTAACGTTTTTACTGTTGAGTACATAGATTTAGTTTTAAGGTTATGTATAAAACAAATGTAGTAATTATTATGCATAAAAAAACCGCTTCAAGTAGAAGCGGTTTTAATTTTATTATACGTTTGGTTTCTGCTTAACCTTCTGTATTTAAAACCCAACTTCCTCCTGTTTTAATTAGGCTTTTTTCTCTAGTTCCTACATTATTATCATATATTTTATAAGTAAGAATATATTTCTGTCCTTCTTCTGCACTTGGGTTTAAATTATTTAATAAAATATCTAAGGCAGTTACAATCATTTCATCATTCCAGAAGTTCCCACTAGTTGGTCTAATATCAAAACTTCCAAAATTACCCATATTTTCAGCTGGTCCTTCAAAATCTGGTGTTGTTATTAGTTGTGAAGACATATAGTTATAATCATCTCCAACTAACGTATAACGAATAGTATTATCTGGTACCCATACTCCATTTTTAAAACTGAATTTAAGACTAGTAATAGCTGGTGTCCAAATGCCGTTTTCTACTGTATACAAATTCCCTCGAGTAACGGTTCCAACTCCACTACCTCCATAAAATTTATAGACCATAAATAACTCATCCTCTTCTTGTGCAAATGGAAATTTAATATCTAAAAATGTTGGTAAGTAGTTTTCAGGAAGAACAGACCCACTAAAATTGTTAAATTGACCTGGTTGACCAGAAGACTCGCCCATTGAGTCATAGTCAGCATTGCTTAAATAATAAATTCCATCTAATTCTTGCCATGCTCCATTTACAAATTGAAAATATGATGACTTTGTAGTTGTCTCTCCTGTAATACCTAACGCTTTAATAGTAAAATAATCTATTCTCCAAAGTGGTGAGTTAGCTACTGTTGATTCAAATTTAAATGCTATTCGTATAGTTTGTCCATCATAAGCAGAAAAATCATACTCTTCTGATAAAACAAAAGCTGAACTATTTCCATCTGGAACTGTGTTTAGCACAATAGTATCCCACGTTGTAGTATTAACGTCTCCTGTGTAGTTTGTAGTTACCAATATGTTAACATGGTCTGATAACGTAGCTCCATTTAAGAAGCTAATACGTTGATTAATTTGAAATTGAAGGCTTTGCTCAGCACTTAAATCAATTTCAGGAGAAATTAACCAATCTTCATTATCATTATTATTAGAACCATCATAACCTGATGCCTGAGCATAACTTGAGCCTTCTGTCCATCCTTGAGCACCAAGAACATCTATATTTTCATATGTTGTATATACATCTGGAAATAAGCCATCATAAACGACAGGAAATCCCACTACTGGTTCTTCATTAAATCTTTTATATTCTATTCTTACAACATCTCCTGCACTTGGTGTTGGAAATTGACTAGCTAATACAGCATCAAAAGTAGAGTCTGTATCTTCATTTGGATAAAAAGCATTACTTGCTGCTGTAGGATAATCATCTGTACTCAATTGGTAGGAAGATGCTGCAACCAAGCCAATTAAATCATCTCCTGGATTACCAGCATAAATGTTAAAAGAAACATCTGCAGAAGATCCTTCTCCCCAATAAGGATATTTATTTTCTAAGTAAGGGGGCAACATAGTTTTAGCATCATTTAAATCACTAAAACTTTCAAACATTTCATAGAAATCTACAGGGTCATCTTCTCCTTGTTCTACTAAATCTGTATAGTCTTCAGTAGTCATTGTAAAAGCTACTTCTCCCACAACAGGATTAGCTTCTGCATCAATTTCATTATTGATGTCTTCTATAGGGTTACAGCTCGTAAAAACGGCTCCTATAACCATTAATAAATAAACTATTTTTTTCATTTTTCTAATTTTTTAAAATTTAATTTTTGCTCCAACACTAAATGTTCTTCCAAAACCATAATATACTGTTGCTACTCTAGAAGTAGATCCTGGTATGTACCCTGGTTCTCCTGGAGTTCCAACTGCAGAACCGTCTTGAGCATCTGAGATAAAACGGGTATCAAATATATTGTTCATCCTTGCTGTTAAACTAGCATCGAAATTTCCAAATTTAAATCCATGAGTGAACGCTGTATCAAAAATACCATATGCTGGTACTTCCCATGCATCTGGGCCTCTTTCTCCTCTATCACTAGGGTCGAAATCTGCAAATAACCTATCGTAATAGTTATAATCTACTGTTAGCCTTGTTTTTGGTGTAAACTTATAGTTAACGCCTAATCCTAAAGTAGTCTGTGCTGCATCACCAACGTGTAAGTCTTTAATAAGAATGTTAACTGTTTCTACTAGTTCTTGTTCTTCATCAAAAATCTGAACATTTTCTATATCGTTTTGCCATTTCCAATCTCCTAATGATAACATTCCTGTAAGGTTTAACTTCTCTGTAGGCTTGTATACAAAGTCTAATTCGATTCCTTGGTGGATCGCATTTACTCCTAAAATATTAGCAGATGCAAATTCTCCGCTTGGTTGTTGAAATCCTACAGTTTCGGTTCTATCTTTCCAGGTTGTTCTATATAAGTTTACATTAGCAGAGAATTTTTCTCCTCTAAAGCCATATCCTAATTCGAAACTTAAAATCTTTTGATTTTCTGCATCATCAATAATATTTTCATTATCGAATTGAGTAAATACTGAATCAAAATCTGCTGCTTTTTCAAAATATCCTAAGTTAGCGAATACATTATGATTATTATCTATACGATAGTTAGCTCCACCTTTTGCACTGTAGCCAAAGAAATTATAACGATCTGTTTCTTGTAAAGGGTCTGTATCTAAATAATTAAAATAGTCTATTCTTTTATAAGAGGTATTTGATGCTGCTAACGATATAAATGTGTTAAAATTCTCATTTACATCATATTCTAATTGAGCAAAAGCTCCTAACCAACCTACAAGACCTTCATTATGGTAAGCAATTTTATCTCCTACTTGCGCAGCATTTAAAGGGTTGTTTACATTATTGTCATCTAATAAAAACTGTCCTCCTAGTAAGTCTGTTACTTCTCTAAAGTGTATTCCTTTATAGTTTCTAAAATCTAATCCTCCTAAGAATACTAAATCGTCTGATAAATCTGTTTTTAAAGTAGATAAAACACCGTACCAGTTATGGTCATTACGAGATGCTCTTAATGCAGTTGTTGCTCCTAAAGCTCCATTTTCTTCATTTTCTCTTACAATTTTATCAAAATCTAAAGGCCCAAAGTTTCCTATTCTATACTCGTCATTATCAAATTCAAACTTAGTTCTGTCAGAACCTACAGTTCCTCCACCTCCACCAGAACCAAATGAAGCATAGGCTGCGGTAGAGATACTCGTATTATCACTAAGTGTCCAATAATGATTTAAAGAAATTTGTGGTTTGTGATAAAAGTTATCCTCTATAAATGTTACTTGTCCATTTTTATACCCCCAATCTGAGTTGTATTTTATTCCATCTTCACTTTTTCGGTAAGTTTCGATTAGGTGTCTGTTTTGTCTCTGTCCGTGACGTTGTTTAGCTCCAAAGGCAGTAAATGATAATTTATGATTTTCATTTAATTCTTTAGATAAATTAACAAAATATGAGACAGAGTTAAATTGCGTTCCTTGTACGTAACCATCTCCATCTGTTTTAGCAGCAGATACTGTTGCAGCTAAACCATTTTCCATTAAACCTGTTGAATAAGTTACTCCAAACTTTTTATAACCATCATTACCTAAAGTTGTGTAAAAATTTCCTCCAGCTTCTATATCTGTTGTTTTAGTAAGGATATTTATTGTTCCACCTACAGAAGGCACAGCAACTTTAGATGCCCCTAAACCTCTTTGCACTTGCATAGAGCTTGTTACATCTCCTAGTCCTGCCCAGTTACTCCAAAATACTCGACCATTCTCCATATCGTTTACTGGCACACCGTTAATCATTACCGCAACGTTTTCTGAATTAAATCCACGTAAGTTAATACGTCCATCTCCAAAACCTCCTCCTGCTTTAGTTGCATATACTCCAGGTGTAGATTTTAGAACTTCTGGAAATTCTTGAGTTCCTAACTTTAGCTCAATGTCTGCTGTTCTAATAGTAGATACTGCAACTGGCGTTTTTCTATCTACAGCTACAGAAGCAATAATTGCCACTTCTTCTAAACCAAATTCACTTGGCTCTAATGTAATCTCGCCAAGGTTAGTGTCTCCAGTTATTGTAAACTCCTTTGTTAGATAGCCAACATAAGATAAAGTAACGGTAGCGTTTTTAGATTTTGTTGTTAATGTAAAATTCCCATCAAAATCACTAGACATCCCGTTAGATGTTCCTACCTCGACAACATTTACTCCTGGTAAAGGTTCGTTAGTTTCTGGATCTAATACAGTTCCTGTTACTGTACTTTGAGCCATTGTAATCGCAGAAAACATAAATGCAACTGCAAAAAACAAAAATTTGAATGTGTTCTTCATTTTGTTTAATTAAAAAAGTTGATTAATTTAAATTTTGTGCAAAAGTACAAATAAATTATGCACGCATATTAACTAAAAGTTAACATTTTTTTGACAATAGAAGATAACTCAATTCATTGTGTTTCATAGAATTAAACAAACAAAACTATACAAAAGTTTTTAACAAAAATTATCTTAATTGTTTGTAGTATTCTAAAAGATTTTGCGTTGAAACGTCATGATTCGCAATTGTGTTAATTTCAAATTCAGATAGAATAGTAGTAGCTAATTGTTTTCCTAATTCTACTCCAAATTGGTCGTAACTGTATATATTCCATATAATACCTTGTACAAATATTTTATGTTCATACATAGCTATTAACTCTCCTAAGCTCTCTGGAGTTAGTTTATTTATAAAGATAGTATTTGTAGGCTTGTTACCTTCAAATATTTTAAATGGCAATAGTTTTTGAATTTGATTACTTGAAAGATTTTGCGCTTTTAAGTCACTTATTACTTCTGCCTCAGTCTTTCCGTTTAGTAGCGCTTCTGTTTGTGCTAGATAGTTAGAGATTAATTTGTCTTGATGGTCTTTATTACCATGTAAACTTGTAGCAAAACCAATAAAGTCTGCTGGAATTAGTTTTGTGCCTTGATGTATTAATTGAAAAAATGCGTGTTGAGAATTTGTACCAGGTTCTCCCCAAATAAGTGTTCCTGTTTCGTAGTTGACTTTATCTCCATTTCTATCTACGCTTTTACCATTACTTTCCATAATGCCTTGTTGTAGATAAGTAGCAAACTGGTTTAAGTATTGTGAATATGCTATTACCGCTTCGCTTTCTGCTTTAAAAAAGTTATTATACCAAATGCTTAATAATGCTAGAACTACTGGTATATTTTTATCAAAAGCCTCTGTTTTAAAATGATTATCCATTTTATTAGCTCCATTTAAAAGGCTTTCGAAGTTAGAATATCCAACTGCTAAGCTAATAGTTAATCCTACGGCACTCCATAAAGAGAAGCGTCCTCCTACCCAGTTCCACATTGGGAATACGTTAGCTTCGTTTATTCCAAAGTCTTTTACTTTTTCTATATTGGTCGATACTGCTACGAAATGCTTTGATACGTCTTCTACTCCTGCATGTTCTAAAAACCACTTTCTAATAGTATTGGCATTAGACAATGTTTCTTGTGTTGTAAAAGTTTTAGATACTATTACAAATAAGGTTGTTTCTGGGTTTATTTTTTTTAAAACTTCATTAACATGGTCTCCATCTACATTACTAACAAAATGTGTTGTTAATTGATTTTTATAATATTGGAGTGAATCTACTACCATTGCTGGACCAAGATCTGACCCTCCTATGCCTACATTAACAATATCTGTGAACGGTTTACCTGTATATCCTTTTCTATCTCCATTTATAATTTCGTTAGAAAACGTTTTAATTCTTGCTTTTACTTCAACTATTTCTGGAATTACATTTTTACCGTTTACTAAAATAGTATTTGTTGCTTTAGCTCGTAATGCTGTATGTAATACCGCTCTTTCTTCTGTTTGATTAATAGTTTCTCCAGAAAAATAGCTTTTTATAGCTTCTTTTAATTTAACTTCTTCTGCTAGGTTTAGTAATAAATTAAATGTTTCTTCTGTAATTCTATTTTTGGAGAAATCCACATAAAAGTCTTCCCATTTAATAGTAAACTTATTCGCTCTATTTTTATCTTGAGCAAACCAGCTTTTCATTTCTACATTTTTTACTAGCTCAAAATGTTCTTGTAGTTTTTTCCAAGCTTGTGTTGTTGTAGGGTTGATATTGGGTAATGACATTATTTTGATAGTGTGATTTGTTGGTTTTCTTTTAGTTCAGTTTTTAAATCTTGTTCTTGAGCTTCACTTTCTAGTTCTTGAAACTCGATAGTATCTAACTGAGCTTTTATAGGTTTTATATATTCTAGATATTTTGTTTTTAAACTATCTGAAATTGGTTCTGCTTCAGGTAATTTTTGTTTAAAAGGGTCTACTTGTCTTCCGTTTTTCCAGAAACGGTAACATACGTGTGGACCAGAGGTATTTCCTGTCATTCCAACCCAACCAATTACATCTCCTTGCTTAACATAATCTCCTACTTTAGCCTTACGTTTTCTCATGTGCAAGTATTGGGTGGTATACGTTGCATTATGCCTTATTTTAACGTAGTTACCATTTCCTCCTCGTTTTGCAGATTCTATTACTGTTCCGTTTGCTGTAGCCATAATTGGGGTTCCTCTTTTCGCAGCAAAATCGGTTCCTTTGTGTGCTCTCACTCTGTTTCCGTACAATGCAATTCGTCTGTTTAAATTATATCTTGATGAGATACGGCTGAAACTTACTGGTGCTTTTAAAAAGGCGCGTCTTAAATTCTTTGCATCTTCGCTAAAATAGTCTTTTATGCCTTTAACTGAATCTGTTTTGAATTCAAAAGCGTATAAAGGCTGTTTATTGTGCTCAAAATAAGCGGCTTTAATATTATCTATTCCTGCATAAATACTATCGTCTATATACTTTTCTGTATAGATTACTTTAAATTTATCATTTTTTTGAAGTCTTGTAAAGTCTATAGTCCAAGCATATATGTCTGACATTTTAAGGGCTATATTAAAGCTTTTTCCTTGCTCGTCTAACGCTTCTGAAATATTAGTTTTTATAATTCCAGATACTTCTTTTTCTACATACTTAATTGGTTTAGAGCTTGTGTAGGCATGAATAGAGTCTTGAAAATTAATTACTACATAATCTTCTCTATTGGGTTGATATATAAAGCATCGAGGGCGTTGTAGTGAGTCTGTAGAACATAGTAAGGTATATGGTTTTCCTGCTCGTAAACGATGTGCTACATCGAAACTATCTTTAGTTTTTTCTACAATATTATATATCTCAGGATAGCCAATATTATTACGTTCTAAAATAACACCAAAGGTTTCTCCTTGCTTTACTGTGTCTCTTTTAACAATAAATTCATTTAAATTAAAACCAAATTCGTATATCTCTTCTGGTTCTACAACAGCTATTGGTTCTGTTATCTCTTTTGGTTCTGGGTCTTTTTTACAACTGTATATACTTATTAGTAACACAAAAAGTATTACACATCTTTTCCCCAATTTGTTAATTCTTCTTGGCTCCATAAGTCTGGAAAGAATATTCTTTTTTGATATTTTGGATGCATATATTTTACCCATTCACTTCCTCCTGTTGCTTCTGCAGTTTTTCCACCTATATTAAGATAATGGTTAGCAGTATTATAATGTGCCATTACCCAAGTTATATTAACTGTATAATCGTAATGACGCATTGCTTTTATTAAATCTTCGTCTTCTTTTACATCTTGTGGCAACGATTTAAAAATGGTCCACAAGTTATGTGTATTATAGAATTCAGCAAATCTAATAAATTCGTCTTTGTATTTCTCTTCAAATATTGTTAATAAATAACTTTTTTTACCAGTTTTGTAGTCTTTTCCTGCTGCTTGCCAGTATAAATGTTCAAAAGCATGTTCAAAAGAGGTGTTTCTATCTATTGTAGCTCTAAAACGATTATCTATTAAATTGATTAATTCTGTTGAAGCAAACTCAATTTTCCTGTATTGTGCACTTTGAAATCCACTTGCTGGTGTTAAGGTATTTCTAAACTTATTGTATTGTTCAACATCCATTCCATCTTTCATGACTGTAAAGGAAGAGGTTAACACATCAAAATAACGACTTATTCGCATTAATTTAGTTTCGAAGAAAGCTGCTGTTATATCTTTTTCTTTGGCAACTTGGTCTATTTCCCAAAGTATCATTTTAAACAACAACTCATTTACTTGATGGTACATTAAAAACACCATTTCATCTGGCAGTGTTGTACGTTGATTTTGAAGATTTAACAGCGCATCTGTTTGTATATAATCCCAGTACGTTATGGGTTTAGAATGCAGCAAACCATCTAAATGGGTTTCTAAATTTTGATCGATTGCATCGTACTTTTCTTTGAGTTTGTTGGTTATTTTAGAATCTAATTCCATTAGTTTTCTACTACTGTTTTAAAAGAGTGTTTTAGTCCTTTAAAAGCTTCTAAGTCTGCTCTTAAAGATCCTACTGCTAAATCTGCCTTGATACGTAAAGGTACTTTATTTTTATCATTAGAAACCCAAAGTGTTAAACTTTCTTCTTCTTTAAATACTCGACCAGCCATTACATAGGGCCTAAACTTTAAAGCTTCTACTTTTCCTATTTTATTTCCTAATTTTATTACTTCTTTCCCTAAATATTTTAATTTAAAACCATAGTTTTCTTCATCAAAAAACATATCTAATGTAATCTCATCTCCAGATTTTAATTTTGAAACATCTAGTTTATTTCTTAAATAATAAAATGTAGACACCATGTCTTGAACATTGGGCTTTGTTTCTATTGTTCGTTTTCTATTGTATTTTTTATTGAATACTAATGCTGTTTGATTTTTTTGATCAAAATCTATTTCAATATTCTTTTTATGCCCGCCTTCGTTTATGTTTCTTATAAATTTATATGGCAAATTTGATTCGGCATCAAAATAACTCTCATATCTATCTTTAACTTTAAAAAACCATTTAATAGCTCCCGTGGTCCATCCTTTTCCTACTACATGAAATACTGGTTTTCCGTTTAACGTTGTTTCATTTACTGAAAGCGTTGCGTTTCCTGCTTTTAAGAACCCGCTATAACTCATTCTAAAGCGAAACCATTCTCCGTCTTTAAAAGCACCTTCTTGCGCAAAGCTTACATTAAATGTAACAATTGCTAATAGTATAAGTAATGTCTTTTTCATATGCCTAATGTCATTGCTAAATAACTTTTTAAAGTTATTTTATTATTATCTATTTAAATAGATAACAATTACTATTCCAAAAGTATGAAACTAAAAAATGCCATCACTATTTGTAATGGCATTTTTTTATTAATTTTTATTATAGTGTGCCTCTTTTTGCTTGTTCTCTTTCTATAGATTCAAAAAGCGCTTTAAAATTTCCAGCTCCAAAACCTTTTGCTCCCATTCTTTGAATGATCTCAAAAAACAGCGTTGGTCTATCTTCTACTGGTTTTGTGAAGATTTGAAGTAAGTAACCTTCTTCATCTGCATCTACAAGAATCGATAATTTTTGAAGTTCTTTTATATCTTCCTTCATCATCTCTCTATGTTCTCCTAAACGGTTAGGAATATCATCGTAATAGGCTTGTGGCGGTGGTGGTAAAAACTCTACTCCTCTTGCTTTTAATTGTGCAACTGTTTTAATTATATCGTCTGTTGCTACTGCAATGTGTTGCACTCCAGAGCCTTCATAAAAATCTAAATATTCTTCAATTTGTGATTTTTTTGCGGCTTTTGCTGGTTCATTTATTGGAAATTTAATACGTCCGTTTCCATTACTCATTACCTTACTCATTAATGCTGAGTATTCTGTATGTATTTGCTTATCATCAAATGATAGGAAATTAACAAACCCCATGACGTCTTCGTACCATTTTACCCACGTGTTCATTTGTCCCCAACCTACATTACCTACCATGTGATCTATATATTTTAGACCTACTGGTTCTGGGTTGTAATCTGACTTCCACTCTGTAAATCCTGGCATAAATATACCGCTATAGTTTTTACGCTCTACAAACATGTGTACAGTTTCTCCGTAAGTATAGATTCCTGCTCTTACTACTTCTCCATATTCATCTTTCTCTACTACTGGCTCCATGTAGGATTTAGCACCTCTTTTTGTTGTTTCTTCATACGATTTTCTAGCATCATCAACCCATAACGCTACTACTTTTACGCCATCTCCATGTTTTACTATGTGGTTATTTATTGGGGATTTGCTATTAAGTGGTGTTGTTAATACTAACCGTATTTTATCTTGTTTTAATACATAGCTAACAGATTCCGTAGATCCTGTTTCTAACCCTTTGTATGCGTATGATTGAAACCCAAATGCTGTTTTATAGAAATGTGCTGCTTGTTTTGCATTACCTACATAAAACTCAACATAGTCTGTTCCTAATAACGGTAAGAAATCTTGCGCTTCTTCGAATATTTTTTCTAAACCGTAGTTTACCGATTGTACTTCTTTTTTACTCATATCTTTAAATTTTCTGAGTTATTTATTTTTTATTTTATTGGAATGATTCTACTTCTATAAAACTTTTATTGTCTAGATGTACGTCATTTATTCTCTTTCTAATTCTAGTGGTAACAATTGCTGAATTATTACTTTGAGAATCTACCAATATATTATTTTGATGTGTTTAATGTTTTTATTTTACTCTAACCAAGATTTATAATAGTCTTCGTCTGCAATTTTCATTGCTTCTTCTGTTACCATTAATGGTTTAAAGGTATCAACCATTACTGCTAATTCTTCTGTATCTACTTTTCCTATACTTCTTTCTGCAGCACCTGGGTGCGGTCCATGTGGTATTCCTGCTGGGTGTAATGATATATGCCCTGCATCGATATCGTTTCTACTCATGAAATCACCATCTACATAATATAGCACCTCATCACTATCTATGTTACTATGGTTATATGGTGCTGGAATAGCTTTCGGGTGATAATCATACAAACGTGGTACAAAGCTACATACTACAAAAGCATCCGTTTCGAATGTTTGGTGTACTGGTGGCGGTTGATGGATTCTACCTGTAATGGGTTCGAAATCGTGAATTGAAAAGGCATAAGGGTAGTTATAACCATCGTAACCTACAACATCAAAAGGGTGTGAAGCATAAACCATATCGAACATATCGTCTTGCTTTTTAACTTTCATTAAAAAATCTCCAGACTCGTTATTGGTTTCTAATTCGTACGGTCTACGTAAATCTCTTTCGCAAAATGGAGAGTGTTCTAATAATTGGCCAAACCAATTTCGATATCGTTTTGGTGTATAAATTGGTCTGCGAGACTCGACTATAAATAAGCGATTATCTTCTGTATCAAAGTCTATTTTATAAATAATACCTCTTGGTATTACTAAATAGTCTCCATATTTAAAATCTAAATTCCCTAAATGTGTTCTTAACTTCCCAGATCCTTTATGGATAAATATAAGCTCGTCTGCATCAGAATTTTTATAAAAATAATCTGTTGTAGATTGTTTTGGTGCTGCTAAAATAATAGTACAATCGCTATTTGTTAGCACTGCTTTTCTGCTTTCTAAATAATCGTTTTCTGGCTTTACTTGAAATCCTCTAAAACGATAGGATTGCATATGGTTTTTCTTAGCTATTTTTGGAGCTACACTATATTGCTTTTTAATAGCTTTTACTTGTGTTGGTCTCTGCTCATGGTATGAGTTAGTAGACATCCCATCGAAACCTATAGTTCCAAAGAGCTGCTCATAATATAGAGAACCGTCTTGTTTTCTAAATTGTATGTGTCTTTTATGAGGAATTTCTCCTAATTTATGATAAAATGGCATAATGATTTGTATTATTAATTAAACAATGGTTTATTATAAATACAGGGTAAATCATTCTGGGTTTCTTTTAATAAGAAACTTTAAAAAAGTTAGTATGTCTTGCCAATAGTATTTCATTATTAAACAAATATCGTGATTTTTTTGGATTTTATAAAATATAACATTCCTTCAATCTTTTTAGATAAGAGCTAAAACCAAAATCCTAGGTTGAAAAACCAATAACTTTTCTTTGTTTCTGGAGACCATGTATATTTTGCTTCTACTGGACCTAAAAATGTTTCTACTCCATACCCTAAAGCATATCCCGAATATTCTGGTAACGAAAACCAATCTATATCTGTAGAACTAAATAGGTCGTCTTGTACATTAGCGTAGTTTGCTGTAAATGTAATATGGTTTTTTTTAAATATTTCGTAGTCTATATTTAAAGTGGTTTTTATAAAACTACCTCCCGCTATGGACAAATAATCATATCCATAAAAAGATTTAAAATTATTAATGAAATTTTTAGCGTATCCTCCTAAAACAAAATCTAAATACGTATTATTTTGCGCATTAATCTTTGTCCCTGCTTCTGCTATAATATTAGCACTAAGTTTAGAAGAAAACGCATGGGCATATCCTAGATCTGCTTTTACTATTGAAAATTCTGAAAAGTTATTATTATAGTCAGATGAATATAAGTATAAATTAAAATCTCCATTAAAATAAAATCCTTGTTTTGGGAAATAACGATGATCAAAAGAATCGAATCTAAAATTTGCAAAGACACTTACATAATCGCTATTATCAAAAATAGTTTTATCTTGATTTCCTGAAGAGGTTACTGTTTCTGTTGTTATTTTATATTTTTTATGTTCTGCTCCTAGCGTTAAAGTGAGATCATTTTTATATTGTGTTTGCACAAATACTTGATTGGTTAAATCTGCTATTTTTACATCTATTTTATTGACCTCTAGATTGTTTTGTTCATCTGAATTTAAAAGTGCTGCTGCAGCCACTCCTTTATCAAACTCATTATAACGAGAACGCACTCCTACACTCCAATAAAATCCTTTGTCTATATAATATTCAAAATTATACCTTACATTATCTCCTGCTATTAAATCTAATGATACTATATCATTTTTAAAAAGCAATTGCTTTTTTGTTATGTTAGCCAAAAGCGCACTTTTATACAAACCATCGTAATGCAATCCAAAACGTAGTACTGTTGTTTTTTTAGACTCTCTTAGCTCTACATACAAATCATACCCTTTTATTCCTTCAAACACCGATGGTTTTAATTGGTATACAAAGCTATCGAAGTTGTTAGTGGCTATTATATTGTTAGTTCCACTTATAAAACGCTTATAACTTACTTTTTGAAATGGTCTTAGCTTTAATTTCCCTAACACATAGGATATTGTATAATTATTTAATCCTTCAAAATGAATTTGATTGATTCGTAAGCTACCTGGTGTTTGTATTTGTTTATTTTCTCTTGGTTTCTTTATTTGCTTTTTGGCTAGTGTTTTTAATTCAAGTGCTTTTAGTCTTGCTGCTATTTCTCCATTTTTAATAATCTGTTTTCCATAATCGAAAGACACAACATTAAATTTGGTAATATCTGGCTTAATGTAAATATCTGTTTTTTTCGATTTTATTTTCATGTCATTAATAGTCCGGAAATTATTAATCTGAAATAATATTTCTGGAGCCGATGATAGATCTAATCTATTAGATAATCCATCTTGTACATCTACTCCAATAATAATATCCATACCTCTTTCTTTTAGTTCATTTAAAGGATAGTTATTAGTAACACCACCATCTATTAATAATTGGTTATTTATTACTACTGGTTGAAATAATGATGGAAAAGCTCCACTAGCTTTTATAGCTTGTGCTAAACTGCCTTTGTCTAAAAGTACTGGTTGCCCTGTTTCTATATCTGTTGCAATACATAAAAATGGAATGGGTAAGTCTTTAAATTCCTCAACATCGTTAACATGTAACGTTAGTTTAGAGAGTAAATTAAATGTATTTTGCCCTCTTGATAATGCCGAGGGTAGCTTTACTTTAAAATCATCGAAAGGTAATGTTATCGCATATTTTTCATCATTCTCTCTTTCGTAAAGTGTTTTAGCTGCTCTTGGGGTGTAATCGTTTATAATGTCATCAAAGTTTACACGTTTAAATATAGAGTCTATTTGTTTCCCCGAATATCCAGAAGAGTATAATGAGCCAATTATTGCTCCCATACTCGTTCCTGCAACATAGTCTACACGAATTCCTAAGCTATCTATAACTTTTAAAGCACCTATATGAGCTAGACCTTTAGCTCCACCTCCACTTAATACCAAACCTACTTTAGGTTCATTCGTGTTCTTCTCTTGAGCTTTAACTGTTAAGTTAAATACTAAAACTAGTAAAATAGCGACAATTACTGGCCTCATTTAATCGATTTCGTTTTTGTGATAATAATTATAAATTTTTTCTGCTTTAGACTTTCCTATAACAGCTTCTAGCTCGTCTAATTTGGCATTTGCAATACGTTTTACCGATTTAAATACTTTTAGTAAATCTACAATAGTTTTTTCACCTATTCCAGAAATAGTTTCTAGTTCTGTATTTAAAGCTTGTTTGCTTCTCCTGTTTCTGTGATGTTCAATACCAAAACGATGGGCTTCGTTTCTTAATTGCTGAATAATTTTCAGTGTTTCACTTTTTTTATCTAAATATAAGGGAATTGGATCATTTGGATAGAATAATTCTTCTAAACGTTTGGCAATACCTATAATTGCGATCTTTCCTCTTAGGTTTAAAGCGTCTAGACTTTTTAAAGCAGAAGACAGCTGCCCTTTTCCTCCATCTATTATAATTAATTGTGGTAATGGTTGTTGTTCTTCAGTCAAACGCTTATATCTTCTATACACCACTTCTTCCATAGATGCAAAATCGTCTGGCCCTACAACTGTTTTTATATTAAAGTGACGATATTCTTTTTTGCTTGGTTTTCCGTTTTTAAAAACAACGCAAGCTGCTACTGGGTTTGTTCCTTGAATGTTAGAGTTATCAAAACATTCTATATGTCTAGGTTCTTCGCTTAAACGTAAGTCTTTTTGCATTTGCGCCATAACCCGTTTAACATGGCGGTCTGGGTCTGTAATTTTAACTTGTTTAAAACGTTCCATTCTGTAATATTTTGCATTACGTATGGATAAATCTAAAATTCGTTTTTTATCTCCTAATTGCGGTAAAGACACTTTAATACCTTCTCCAACATCCACTTTAAAAGGCACATAAATTTCTTTAGAGTTAGAATTAAAACGTGCTCTAAGCTCCACAATAGCTAATTCTAATAACTCCTTATCGGTTTCGTCTAATTTCTTTTTAATTTCTAATGTATGTGATCGTATTATTGAACCATATGATATTTGAAGAAAATTAATATACCCATAGCTTTCATCGCTTACAATAGAAAAGACATCCACATTACTAATTTTTGGATTAATAATGGTAGATTTTGCTTGATAGCCTTCTAAAACCTCTATTTTTTCTTTTATTTTCTGTGCTTCTTCAAATTGCATTTCTTCTGCAAAATCCTTCATCTGTTGTTTAAACTGATCTAGGGAATCTTTAAAATTGCCTTTTAAAATAGCTCTTATTGATGTAATGTTTTCATAATAACTTTGCTCAGTTTCTCTGCCTTCGCATGCACCTTTACAATTTCCTAAATGGTACTCTAAACAGACTTTATATTTACCTTCATTTATTTTTTCTTGAGATAAATGATAATTGCAAGTCCTTAGTTTATAGAGTCCTTTTATTAAGTCTAAGAGGGTTTTAACGGTTTTCATACTCGTGTAAGGGCCAAAATACTCACTTCCATCTTTTATAACACGTCGTGTAGGAAATATTCTAGGAAACCGCTCCTTTTTTATACAAATCCAAGGATATGTTTTATCGTCTTTTAATAAAACATTATAGCGTGGTTTATGTTTTTTAATAAGGTTATTTTCTAGCAGCAAGGCATCTGTTTCCGTTTCTACTACAATATGCTTTATGTTAACTATTTTTTTTACTAGAACTCTGGTTTTACCGTTATCGTGTGTTTTAGTAAAATAAGAACTTACTCTCTTTTTTAAGTTTTTAGCTTTACCTACGTATATTATATTATCATCAGCATCAAAATACTGGTATACTCCTGGAGAATTAGGTAAGGTTTTTAGCTGTATATCTAAAGCGGGCGCACTCATACCTCAAAGGTAATTATTTAAATGTTTTATTATAAAAATATAATGTGCTTTATACGTTATTTTTTTATTGATAGTCGAACAGATTATTTATTACATTGCACTTCTTTTTTAAATAAATGAACAAACAAATTATTGGTAGAACAGATAAAATAGATTTTCCAGAATTAAATTTATATGCTATTGATGCAAAAATAGATACTGGCGCTTATACTTCTGCTATACATTGCTCTAAAATTATTGAACAAGACAACACTTTAATCTGTACTTTTTTTAGTAAAGGACACCCTAATTTTAATGGCAGGCGTATTGTTTTTAAAAAATATACACTTACAGACGTTAAAAGTAGTAATGGTTTTATTGAAAACAGGTATAAAGTAAAATCTAATGTTGTTTTTTTTGGTAAGACATACAAGATTAACTTAACTTTAAGCACCAGAGAAGAAATGAAATTCCCTGTACTTATTGGAAGGCAATTTTTAAAACAAAAATTCATGGTAGATGTAGATTTAGAAAACCTATCATATAATAACACCTTAAAATGAACATAGTTATATTATCTAGAAATGCAAATTTATATTCTACTGATCGATTAGTTGAAGAAGGGGAGAAACGTGGCCATAAGATAGAGGTTATAGACCCTCTAAAATGTGATATCATTATAGAAAAAGAAAAACCTTCTATATATTATAAAGATCGTTATTTAGACTATGTTGATGCTGTTATACCTAGAATTGGCGCATCGGTAACCTTTTACGGTTGCGCTGTTGTGAGACAGTTTGAAATGATGAATGTATTTACTACAGTAACTTCTGATTCTATTTTACGTTCTAGAGATAAGTTAAAGAGCTTACAACGTTTAAGTAAAGCTGGTATAGGCATGCCTAAAACTGTATTTACAAATTATTCTCGCGATGCTAAAGAAGTTATTAAATATGTTGGTGGAGCACCTGTTATTATAAAATTATTAGAAGGGACTCAAGGCCTTGGTGTTGTTTTAGCAGAAACTAAAAGTGCTGCCGAGTCCGTATTAGAAGCTTTTAACGGCTTACAAGCACGGGTTATTGTTCAAGAATTTATTAAAGAAGCTAATGGTGCAGATTTACGAGCCCTAATAGTAGATGGGCAGGTTGTAGGCGCTATGAAACGTCAAGGTAAAGAAGGTGAGTTTCGTTCTAATCTTCACCGTGGCGGTTCTGCAAATATTATAAAATTAAGCCACGAAGAATTAAAACTAGCCATCCAAGCTGCCAAAGCTTTAAAGCTCCCAGTTTGTGGTGTAGATATGCTACAATCGTCTAGAGGCCCTTTGCTTCTAGAAGTAAATTCTACACCAGGTCTTGAAGGCATAGAAAAAGCTACAGGGCGAAATATTGCAAAAAACATTATTGCTTTTATTGAAAAAAACACCAAGTAATATGACTACTAAAAACGACCATGTTTTACATATTTTAGGGGAAGACATTAAGCTAGGCGAAAGTAAAGAGTTAAGCTTTAACCTTGCAAAATTACATACTCGTACACCTGTAGATGTTCCAGTAATAATTGAACGTTCAAAAAAACCCGGCCCTACTATTTTAATGACTGCGGGCATACATGGCGATGAAGTTAATGGTGTAGAAATTGTTAGACAGATTATAGCAAAGGGGATTAATAAACCCAAAATAGGTACTACTATTTGTATTCCTGTTCTTAATGTTTTTGGATTTATAAATATGGAAAGAGAGTTTCCAGATGGGCGTGATTTAAATCGTGTATTCCCAGGCAGCAAAAATGGATCTTTGGCCTCTAGAGTAGCCTATCAGTTAGTTACAGAAATTGTACCACATGTAGACTTTGTTCTAGATTTTCATACTGGTGGCGCACTTCGTTTTAATGCCCCACAAATTAGAATACAAAAGGGTAATCGTGATTTTGATATTATTGCAGAAATTTTTGGGGCTCCTTTTATATTATATTCTAAAAACACAGGTAAAACCTTTAGAAATACATGTAATAAAATGGGAATTCCTATTTTGTTATTTGAAGGAGGCAAATCATTTCATATAGATACTAATGTTACCAACACTGGTGTTAATGGTGCTAAACGTATTTTAGACCACTATGGAATGTTAAAAAAAATATTTAGTACTTCTAAGCCCAAAAAGCCTTGTATATATATAAGTGAAAGTAAATGGGTTCGTGCTAAATACTCTGGTATGTTTAAATCATCTGTTACTATAAACACTTACATTGAGAAAAACCAAAAAATTGGAAATATTACAGATCCTTATGGTAGGTTTAATTATTTTGTAAAAGCCCAAAACTCAGGATATATTATTAATGTTAATGAGTCTCCTATTGTATATCAAGGAGATGCTTTATTTCATATTTCTACTGCTTTAATTGATTAAATTAAAAATATAATGACAAAGAAAGAGCTACGTAAACAGTATAAAACGCTTCGTAATACATTAACCAAGACAGATATTGAAGACCTAAGTTTATCTATAGCCAATCAATTATTAACTTTAGATATTTGGAATTTTAGTTTTTACCATATCTTTTTATCTATTGAAACTCTAAAAGAAATCAATACAGATTACATCCTTAATATTTTATCGGGAAAGGACAAAAATATTGTAATTTCAAAATGCAACTTTAATACCTATGAACTTACAAATTATTTATTAACTGATGCTACTTCTATAAAACTAAACACATTTAACATTCCTGAACCTGTTGATGGAATTGAAATTAATGATTCAAAAATAGATGTTGTTTTCGTGCCACTTTTAGCATTCGACATAATGGGTAATAGAGTCGGTTATGGTAAAGGGTTTTATGATAAGTTTTTATCCAATTGTAAACCAGAAACACTAAAAATAGGGCTCTCTTTTTTTGAAGCCGAAACTATAATAGAAGGGTTAAACGAAGCAGATATTCCTTTGAATTTCTGTGTAACCCCAAAAAAGATTTATCGGTTTTAAAGCCCAAAAATATCGTTTAAAATCGTTTTTAATCGATTAATGACATAAAGTTCTTATATTTGCTTTTACGACCTACTTTTTGTCATCATGGTAAAAAATGAACTTTTTCAAAATGTTATTGACAATCTCGATATTGGCTATTGGGAGTTAAAAAATAATACTAGTTATTGGTCTTCTGCGTTTATCTCTGATTTAGGGTATAAACAAAGCGAAATTGCCACGAAATTAGATTTCTTTCTTGAACGATTAATTCATAAAAATGACAAAGCATTATTTAGAGATAACTTCTTTAGTTTGGTAGAAAATAATGTTGGTTTTAAACAAAATATTCAAATAAAAAAAAAGACTAACGAGTATAAAGAATATACTTGTAAAACAAATTCTGTACTACCAGTAAATATCCATGATACTTCTAAGATTATTTTCTTTTTTGAAAATAAAATTAAAACGAATGCCAAAGTTAAAGATAATAACTTCTACTATCGTGAAAGTGCAGAGATGACATCTACAGGAAGTTGGTATGTAGATTTTTTAGATCAAAAAAGCTATTGGGATAAAGAGACTAGGCGCATTATGGAATATCCCGAAGATTATATTCCTTCTTTAAAAAACTCATCGCATTATTATGCAGAAGAGCACCATCAACTAGCTGCAGATTTATTTTTTAAATGTGCAATGGCAGGCACACCTTTTAACACAGAAATTAAAATGGTTACTGCAAATAAGCGTGTATTCTGGGCCAAAGCAATAGGAAAACCTGTTTACAATGACGAACAGGATATTATAGGTATTAGAGGTGTTTTTCAAGATATAGATGAAGAAAAATTAAAAACGTTACACTTACAAAAAACAGCAGATATTATAGCTTCTCAAAACTCGAGGCTATTCAATTTTGCTCATATAGTTTCTCATAATTTAAGGTCTCACACTAGTAACTTATCTCTTATTGTACAACTTATAGAGGACTTAAAATCTGTAGAGGAAAAACTAGAGTTAATAGGTAGTATTAAAGATATTTCTGAAAGCTTAAATACCACTATAGAGCATTTAAACGATATTGTAACGATACAAACTAAAACAGACCAAAATAAAATAATAATTGCTTTCGAGGATACACTACAAACTGTATTAAAATCTATAAACCATCTTGTAACCAAAGACAATACTGTAGTAGAGTTTGATTTTTCTATGGCACAAACCATCAAATATATTCCCGCCTATTTGGAAAGCATCATGCTTAACCTAATCACTAATGCTATAAAATATAAACATGAAAAGCGTAATGCGATTATTAAATTAAAAACATATATTGAAAACAATAAAATAATTCTCGAAGTTTCAGATAACGGGCAAGGAATAGACTTGAATAAGTTTGGAAAAAAACTATTTGGTATGTATAATACTTTTCATTATAATGAAGATGCTGTTGGCATTGGTCTATTTATTACAAAAAACCAAATAGAGTCCTTGAACGGAGAAATTTTTGTTGATAGTAAAGTAGGAAAAGGAACAACTTTTAAAATTCAATTTTAACTTTATGGCGTACACACCAGTAGAACTAGCATGTATTATTGATGATGATAGTATTTATGTTAATCTTGTAAAACGTATTATAGAAACCAGAAAATTATGTAAAAACCTACTCGTATTTAATGATGGAAAAGAAAGCATAGATTACTTTAAAACCTTATTACAAAATTTAACCACAAATAAAATTCCAGATATTATTTTCTTAGATATTAATATGCCTATTATGGATGGATGGGAGTTTCTAGAGCATTTTACACAAATAAAACCGCGCTTTAATAAAACTGTAACTTTATATATTGTAAGCTCATCTATAAACCCAATAGATATTAATAGAGCAAAGTCTTTAACCAGTGTAACCGATTATTTAATTAAACCTATTAACATAAACGATTTTGAAGATCTTTTTAAAAAAAGTGCTTAGAATTGATTTAATGCCATAATACAACTAGGCTTTTTCTGTCATCTTTGGAAATGCTTTTTTATTAAAAAAGATTAATATCCCAAACCCTATGCTTATTGCAACGTCTGCAATATTAAATACTGGTTCAAAAAAATTAAAGCGCCTACCTCCATATACTGGTAACCAATCTGGTAAATCACCTTCCCATATTGGCATGTACAACATATCTACGACTTTACCATGCAGTAAAGTGTCATAACCTTTTTCTGGTAAAAATGTAGCAATCTGAGCATGACTATCATTAAATATAACACCATAAAAAACAGAATCTATAATATTACCAAGGGCGCCAGCAAAAATAAAAATCAAAGCTATTATTAACACTTTAGATTTTTGTTTTTTAATAGTACTATAAAGCCAATAGCCTATTCCCATAATAGCAAAAATTCTAAAAACGGTTAAGCTTAACTTAGCTGCTCGGTCACTTATAAAAGGGATGATATCACTTAGTTTTGTTCCCCAAGCCATCCCATCATTTTCAATAAAATAAATTTTAAACCAATTAAAAACAGTAACGTCTTCTCCTAATTGAAAATGCAGTTTAATGTAAATTTTACTTACTTGATCTATAAGTAATAATAGAATGATAAATATTGAGGCTTTTTTTAATGACATATATTCTTTAAAATAATCTATGCTAAAATATAAGTTTATTTTTTAGTATTCGTAATACTTATATTTCCATTAACAGAATTTAATTTTATTTCATTATTTCCCAAGGCTATTTCTTCTCTAATTATGGTCCCAGTTTTAGTATATGCCTCTACTCTAGCATAATTAGTATTAAGCTTAATTTGTCCCTCAATAGTATTTATAATAGCATTTCCTGTAAAGGATTTTAACGCACAATTTCCTTGAGACAATTCTAAAATTAAAGTATTATAGACTCCAAAAACCTCAGCAGAAGCGATGTTGCTTTTACCGTAAATGTTTAGATATTCTGGCACTATTAATTCTAGTTCTATAGATATTACTTTATGAGCGCTTAACTTATCGTTATGGTTTACGTATAAGGGCTGATAAGCACTAGAAATCACCAAGGAATCTTGTTTTATATTTGACAAAACAACAATATCCTCACTATATTCTCCTTCACTTTTTGTTTTTAGTGTAATTGTTGCAACGGGTCCCGATGTTAATTTTATATTAAACATATCATCGCCTTCAATAACAACTGTCGTTATATTTTTAGCATCTATAGTGCTCTCAATTACTTTTTGAGCTTTCATGTTAATTGAAAACAATAGGATGATACTATACGCTAAATATTTCATTAAATAATTCACATTACTCTACTTACAAAAACTATACTACTATTTTATAATACAACACAAATATATTAAATGCCTGTTATGCATTTAACAGCTAATCTCTAAACACAGCACCCCTTTAATTAAATTCCAAAAACACGTGTTTCTACTCTTTTAATAACCCCAAATAAACTATAATTTGGCATTATAATAATTAATGATACGGCGGAAATCGAAAAGCCTAATAGAGTAGATATTATTAAAATTTTAATTATGCCACAATTTAGTATTATAAACAGAACTAATCTTCCTATAGTAGTTAGTTTCGATAATCAAAATGTAAATGTAGATGGTATGGGCACGAGTCCAAATCATCAAGTAGGTACTTTTAACCCTGTTATTATTTCTTTTAATGGCGTATTTCCAAATCTTAATTTAAATGCTCCAACACCTATTCAGGGTAATGGTCCTTTTAAACTCACTATTAAAACACCGCATAACAATCCAGCGGGAGCACCTACTGCTCGTTTTATTAGTATGCAGATATAAAAAAACTGTTTAAAAAGCATAATAATCATCTTACCAAATGTGTTTTTAGAATCCCATTAAACTTATTTTAAATTGTTACAGGGAAACCAAACCTAGTTCGGTTTAACGAAAATTTCACTTTTTAAACAGCCTTTATTTATTATAAAAGTTCTCGTTTAAAAACTTTATTTCTGCATATTTTTAGCTTCAATGCTTAAGGTAGCATGTGGTACTAACTCTAGGCGTTTAGCATTAATTAGTTTTCCTGTAACACGGCAAATACCATAGGTTTTATTTTCTATTCTAATAATAGCATTTTTTAAATCCCTAATAAATTTTTCTTGTCTTATAGCTAATTGAGAGTTAGACTCTTTACTCATTACAGCACTTCCCTCATCAAAAGCCTTAAACGTAGGTGACGTATCATCTGTACCATTATTATGGTCGTTCATATACGCACTTTTAATTAGTTCTAAATCGTGTTGTGCCTTTTCTATTTTATCTAATATAAGCGCTTTGAATTCTGCCAATTTCTCATCTGAGTATCTTACTTTATTTTCTATTGCCATAATCTTAATGTTTTTGAATAAATAACTTTGTTTCTATTGCATCGAATGCAATATCTATACCGTTATCTATTTGGTCCATAATTTCAAGATTCTCCGTTAATGTTTCTGTCTTGATATACTCTAAATTATTTTGAACTGCTTGCACAATTTGACTCTCCTTCATTAACTGCACATTAATTTTATCTGTTACTTCAAATCCTGAATCTTTACGTAAATTTTGAATACGGTTTACGAGCTCACGTGCAATACCTTCTTCTCGTAAATTTTCAGAAATTGTAACATCTAACGCAACTGTTAACGTTCCTTCATTTGCTACAAGCCATCCTTCAATGTCCTGCGATGTTATTTCAACATCATTGAGTTCTAAAATAATATTTTTTCCGTTACACTCGACATCTAGTGTTCCTTTTTGTTCAATTATTTTTATATCTTCAGATGTAAGCTTCTGAATTTCAGAAGCAATTGCTTTCATGTCTTTACCAAAACGAGGGCCTAGTGCTTTAAAATTAGGTTTTATTTGCTTTACTAAAATATCTGAAGCATCATCTAAAAGCTCCACTTCCTTTACATTAACCTCATGCTTTATTAAATCGGAAACTGCTAAAATTTCTTCTTTCTGTTGGGCATTATCAACAGGTATCATAATTTTTTGCAATGGCTGGCGTACTTTTATCTTTTCTTTAGCTCTTAACGATAAAACTAATGATGATATTGTTTGCGCACTTTCCATTTTTCTTTCTAAAGACTTATCTATAAGGGTTTCATCCACTTTTGGGAACTCCGCCAAATGTACACTTTCAAACTGTTCTGTTTGTGTCGTTTTCGTTAAGTCTAGGTAAAGTTTATCCATAAAAAATGGTGCAATTGGTGCTCCAAGTTTTGCTATGGTTACCATACATATGTATAATGTTTGGTATGCCGATATTTTATCTTGTTGGTAATCGCCTTTCCAGAATCGTCTTCTACTTAAACGCACATACCAGTTACTTAAATAATCTTGCGTAAAGTTAGAAATAGCACGTGCCGCTTTTGTTGGCTCGTATTCTGCATAATATTCGTCTACTTTTTGAATTAAAGTATTTAATTCAGACAGTATCCAACGGTCTATTTCTGGACGTTCTTCTATTGCTATATCTACTTCTGCATACGTAAACTTGTCTAAGTTCGTGTACAACTGAAAGAATGAATAGGTATTGTATAACGTACCAAAGAACTTACGCTTTACTTCTTCTATCCCTTCTAAGTCGAACTTTAAGTTATCCCAAGGGTTTGCATTTGCAATCATGTACCAACGTGTAGCATCTGCTCCGTACGTATCCAAGGTTTCAAAAGGGTCTGTTGCGTTACCTAAACGCTTAGACATTTTTTGTCCGTTTTTATCCAAAACCAATCCGTTAGAAACAACGTTTTTATAGGCTACAGAATCGAAAACCATAGTTCCTATAGCATGTAATGTATAGAACCACCCTCTGGTTTGATCTACTCCTTCTGCTATAAAATCTGCTGGAAACGATTTATTCTCATCTATTAACTCTTTATTTTCAAATGGGTAGTGCCACTGTGCATAAGGCATAGATCCAGAATCGAACCAAACATCTATTAAATCGCTCTCTCTGCGCATTGGTTGTCCAGATGGTGATACTAATGTTATTTGGTCTACTATATTTTTATGTAAATCTAACTTTGCATAGTTTTCTTCAGAGTTATTCCCGACTTCAAAATCTGCAAAAATATCTTCTTTTAACACACCTGCTTTAACCGCCTTTGCCATTTCTGCTTTTAATTCTTCTACAGAACCTATACAGATTTCTTCTTTGCCATCTTCTGTCCTCCATATTGGCAACGGAATTCCCCAATAACGCGAACGCGATAAATTCCAATCGTTTGCATTTGCTAACCAATTACCAAAACGTCCAGTTCCTGTAGATTCTGGCTTCCAGTTAATGGTTGTATTCAACTCGTGCATGCGTCCTTTTACATCTGTAATTTTTATAAACCAAGAGTCTAATGGATAGTATAGTATTGGTTTATCTGTACGCCAACAATGCGGATAGTTGTGCTTATATTTTTCAACCTTGAAGGCTTTGTTTTCTTCTTTTAACTTAATGGCAAGCTCTACGTCTATTGAACGTTCTGGCGCTTCGCCATCCTTATAATATTCGTTTTTAACGTACTTACCGCCAAACTCTTTCATTTCTGGTCTAAAACGACCTTGTAAATCTACCAGTGGTACTAAATTATCATTTTCGTCTTTTACTAAAAGTGGCGGAACTTCTGGCGATGCTTGTTTTGCAACTAATGCATCATCTGCTCCAAATGTTGGTGCCGTGTGTACTATTCCTGTTCCATCTTCCGTTGTTACGAAATCTCCAGAAATAACTCTAAACGCGTTTTCTGGGTTATCGTTTGGTAAGGCGTAAGGCAATAATTGTTCGTATTTTATACCAACAAGTTCTTTTCCTTTAAATTCTTTTTTAATATACTTTTGCTTTACAATTTCTCTATCTTTTAGGAATTCACTTGAAGCTTTATTATGTTCTTTTTTGATTTCTTCATATTCCTCATCAGAATAATCCCAACCGAAATCGACTATATAAAAAGGAATTTTTTTATCTCCAGACTTGTAATTAAGTAATTCTGATTTCTCTTCAACTTGTACATTATTTTTTCCACCAAATTGTTTTCCAACTAATGCTTTTGCCAAAATCACATTCATTGGTTTAAATGTGTATTGGTTATAGGTTTCAACTAAAACATAGTCAATTTTAGGTCCAACGGTTAATGCTGTGTTACTTGGCAAGGTCCAAGGTGTCGTAGTCCAAGCTAGGAAATGAATATCGCCTTCGTTTTGTAAAAAGTCTGGTAATGTACTCTCTATAGCTTTAAATTGAGCAACTATTGTGGTGTCTGTTACATCTTGGTACGCGCCAGGTTGGTTAACTTCGTGAGAACTTAATCCTGTTCCTGCTTTTGGAGAATACGGCTGTATAGTATAACCTTTATACATTAATTTCTTAGTATAAATCTCTTTTAATAGCCACCATACACTTTCCATGTATTTTGGCTCGTAGGTAATATATGGATCATCCATATCTACCCAGTATCCCATTTTTTGGGTTAAGTTATTCCAGATATCTGTGTAACGCATTACTGCTTTACGGCATGCTGCGTTATAATCTTCTACAGAAATGGTTTTCCCTATATCTTCTTTTGTAATACCTAACTCCTTCTCTACCCCAAGTTCTATTGGTAAACCATGTGTATCCCAACCTGCTTTACGCTTTACTTGAAACCCTTTCATGGTTTTGTAACGCGGAAAAATATCTTTAATAGCTCGTGCTAAAACGTGGTGTACTCCTGGCAATCCGTTTGCAGATGGAGGTCCTTCGAAAAATACGTAAGGTGCCGCGCCTTCTCTAGTGGTTACACTCTTTTCAAAGATATTATTGTCCTTCCAATACTCTAGTATTTCACTTGCTACGTTTGGTAAGTTAAGTCCTTTATATTCAGGGAATCCTGCACTCATTTTTTCTGATTTATTATAAGAAATGCGAAATTAAGGAATTTTGCGAAAAAAGTGCGTGTTATTGAGGGGAAATGGTGAGTTTATAAACTGGATAATTAGTATTAATAAACTATTTACCTTTAGATATTGTAGTTTTTGTTATCCCTTCAATAATTTTCGTAATAGGTAAAACTTGTAATAACGATTTTATAGCTTCATTTACTGCTTTCATTTTTTTAGTTGGCATTATCCAATAAATTATTATTAAAGCTAAAAACGTGAGGCATAAAACTGGTATTATTTCTTTCATCTTAATTACTGTATTTATGTAAATTGAAATAATTACTTTTCAACCAACAATACAATATTATGAATTAAACAACTATTAATAAGACTATTACCAAACTCAATCTTAACACAATGTAAACATTACCAGTGTTAATTGTTAACAACAGAAAAGAAATAATTAATCCAATTTATCCGTCAATTTCGCAAACACTTTTTTGGCATCTTTACCTTCATACAAAATACTATACACAGCTTTTATAATAGGCATTTGCGTTTTTTTAGTGTTTTTCTGATTAATTAAAAATGCACTTTTAGTCGCATAGTAACCTTCTGCTACCATATTCATTTCCATTTGTGCAGATTTTACGGTGTAGCCCTTACCTATCATGTTACCAAACATTCTGTTTCTAGAAAACACAGAATAGCCTGTTACTAATAAATCGCCTAAGTAGGCCGAATTATTAATATTACGTTTCATTTTATGTACTTTTTTAATAAAGCGTTTCATTTCGCGAATAGCATTACTCATAAGCACACTCTGGAAATTATCTCCATACCCTAATCCATGTGCTATTCCTGCTGCAATAGCATAAATGTTTTTAAGCATTACCGCGTATTCTGTACCAATGATATCATCGCTAATTTTAGTTTTTATATAACTACTAGATAAGGCATTGGCAATACTTTCTGCTTTTGTTGGGTCTGCACAAGATATGGTAAGGTAAGACAATCGTTCTAGCGCAACTTCTTCTGCATGACAGGGCCCAGCAATAACTCCTATATTTTCGAAAGGAATATTATAATAATCATGAAAATGTTCTCCTAGCAGCAATCCTGTTTCTGGCAAGATTCCTTTTACCGCAGACACCACCACTTTATTAGTAATATCTACTGTTAGTTTTTGTAATTCGGAATAAATAAAGGCTGATGGTATTACAAAAATAAGTACTTCGGCTTTACTAGCCATTTCATTTATATCGTTACTTAGCTCTAATTGTTCTAAATGAAATTCTACCGAACTTAAATAACTAGGATTGTGTTGTTCTTTTAGTAAATGCTCTTTGGTATACACGCTACGCATGTACCACCCAACCTTTGTTTCATTTTCACATAACATCTTCACTATGGCTGTTGCCCAACTTCCTGAACCAAAAACGGCATATTTTAATGCTTTACTCATAAGGTATTATCTATAAATAGAGTTTCAAAAGTACACAAAATATTAGTCTTCTATATACAGTTAAACGTTAACTGTTTTAATTTTTGGCATGCGTTTTGAAATACTACTATTATCAATCCTTAAAACGAAACGAATATGAAAACGATAAAATTACTCTCGGTATTTGCCTTAGTGGCCACTTTATTTACTTCTTGTTATACAGAAGTTATTGTAGAAGACCCAATTGTTCCTGCTCCTAATATTAGTTTAAATCAGCTTTTAAACACTCATGAGTTATGGTACGTAGATATTAATGAGACTGTTGGTTATGGAGAAACTCCTTTTTTACAGATTGCTTTTACGATCTCTTTTAAAAACGGTGTTTTATATGCTAATAATAATTTAGTCGGTATTGGCAGTCAAGGTAATGGATATGGTATTCCTGTTGGAAACTATAATGCTTATAACATGATTTTAGATATTAATCATGACATTGATGGTTTTGAAACTTTTGATGTCTATCAAGTAGATAGCAATACTATTGAATTATATAACCCAAATAACGATACGTCTTATTTTTTAAATGGTTACCAACGTTCTAATTTCGATTACGATTATGTATTTTACGATAACATTCATTACTTCATGCAAGAATATGAAGCTTGGGAAAAAACATATACTAGTGATTACGGCGCTTTAAATGAATTTGATAATGAAAACTTTTTACAGTTTTTATCTGGAGGAAACGATTCTACGTTTAGAAGTTCTCAAGATGCTGTAGGAACTAATCCAGATAACTTATTTTGGGATTATACAGGGATTTATGGTGTTAGTGATGTACCAGGTAATATGTATTTAAAAACTTTAACATTAGATTATGATTTCTTCGACAATGAATTCTTTGAGTTAAGCGTTATTAATGATGAAACGATAGAGTTGTTACACCCGTCGTCTGGAACAGTATACGAGTTTAGAGGTAGAGGTTATATACAATACTTAAAAACTGGAACGACTGTAGATAAATCTAAATCGTCTGCACTAAAAAAACGTAAGCAAAGAAGTGCTAAAAAAGAGAATAAACGTGAAAACACACGTGTTAAATAAAATAGTTTGAAATGAAAAATTCTGCGAGTTAGAAAAATTTCATTAAAAATTTGGTTGGTTAGTTAGTAAAAACACCGTTTAAAAGACATTGCTTTTAAGCGGTGTTTTTTTATTACGCAAATAAAAAAAGCTTCAGCACGGCAATACTGAAGCTTTTAAAAATAATTATGGCATTAATTATTCAACTACTAACCTCTTAATAGTTTCTTTTGTATTCGTTTTTAAGTTTATAAAGTACATTCCACTTTGTAGGTTTTCAATATTTAATTGCGTTTTCAAAGTGTTTTTACTTAAAGTCTTATTTATTAATCGTTTTCCTTGAATATCGTAAACAATAATTTTTGCATCCTCATCTAACATAGCTCCTACAGTAATATTAACTATAGTATTAGCTGGATTAGGATGTACTGTAAATGTATTATCTAGGCTAAATTCCTCTACAGATAAAGCTGGCTCTACAAACTCTGTGTTAAACGTATTAGTTATTACTGCTGCGTTAAAATCGAAATAAATCTCTGCTGTATTTGGTATAATTGTACCAATATTATATCCAGCTGTTGGCTTTATTTTATAATATACATATCCATTGCTTCCATCTGCATCTTGAGACTCTGCTGGTAAATTAATAGCATCAAAAAACCATGTTAATTGATTATCTACCGCTTTTAAAACAGCATCATGGCTAGTATGTAAAACTTCTAGTGTACTAACATCTAGTAAAGGGTTTATGGTATTCTCTATTCTTACATTAATTGCTTCTGCTGTTCCTACATTTTGAAACCTTACAGTGTAATACAAGTATTCGTTTGTGGTTATAAAATCTTCATATACTATTTCTGGGCCATGCGATTCTGTTATATCATTAGGGTCGTAAGAGCCAACGACTTCTTGACTTAGTACTGATGTGTTATTATCTACAACAATGTCATTTGCTGCTGTTGTATATGTAGCAGTATTTGTAACATATTCTCCTAGATTTACAGATGCAGGCACATTCATTTCTATCCACGCACCTCTTGTTTCTCCTGGTAATAAGTTTACAAAATTGAATGTAAATCCATTAGCATTAGAGGTTACCGTTACCTCTGGCGAAACATAACTTACTCCTAAATAATTTACTAATGGGTCGTTTATAAAAGTAACTGTTCCAGAATTTATTGTAGAATATCCTGTATTTTCTATAATTAGATAATTATAATAATCGAAACCTGGTCGTGGTGGTGCAGATGGAAATAAAGATACAGATAAGTCTTCGCATTGCGATTGTTCTGTTACAGGGAAGTTTATAGCTATTGTATTGCCTGAGGTTACGTTAACATTTTCAAAAAGCGATGTAGTTATTGTATAGCAACTTTCGTAACCTTCGTTTGTACTTAATGTAATATCGTAGGTATTAGTATCATCATAACTATAAATATTAAACCCTCCAGATGCCGCATTAACCGTTGTTATGTTAGTATCATTATTTTTTTCGTAGGTAAAAAAGCCATTTGTAAATGGTGTGTCTACTCCATTAAAAACACCATCGTTATTTTCATCTATAAAGGCATTAACTTCTATAATTCCAAAGTTATCAGTAGAACAGAAGACATCAAAATTAATAGGGTTCTCATCGGTACAACCAACTATTATAAAATCTGATTGTACATAAACTGTAATTGTATCTCCTGTAGATTCGAATGTTAAATTAGTAAGGTCTCCTTCATTTCCATACGGGCTCGCTGCATTTAAATTAGTTACGCCATCGGAATCTAAAACAATTAATTCATCCCAATTGTTTTCTACCATACCCGAATTAAAAACAACTCTTAATGGGCTTCCATTACTACTAACAAAAGTGTATTGTTGTGTCTCGTTATCTTCATAACAAAATGTTATGTTTTCTGGTGTTCCACATGTAATTGTTGTTGGGCAGCTCTCTGAAATTAAATTAAAATCTACTATAGAGTAGCATGTACTTGAATTAGCATTTACTCTTACATATATTGTTTGCGGATTTACATACGCCGTATAACTATTAGTATTAGCTATTGAATTAACATCATTCTCTGCATCTTGTTGTGTTTCATAAAATTCTAATGTAATTGTGTTAGGGTCAATGCCGTTTAAAACCTGAGGTATTACTGTTGTTAAATCAAACACACCTAAAGTATCGCACGATACTAGATCTAGAGGAGTTTCAATTACTGGCGAGTTTCCTGCTCCAATAGTTACAAACTCAGTGCTTTCGCATCCTGTAACTGGATTTGTTATTGTTACCGAATAGAAACCTTCTGTTGTTACTAATATTGTAGGTGTTGTTTCGTTAGTATTCCATATATAATTGTAATTTGGATTCCCATTAGGATTTAATTCTAAGGTTTCTCCATTACAGATTATTAACCCTTGATCGAAACTTACATAAGGATGCTCGTTAACAATTAAGGTTAGTGTCGTTGTAACAACATCATTAGTTGTTATTTCTGTTACTTCAACTACAATCTCTTGTGGGTTACTCGTATTTGTAAAGGCCGTAGGATTTGAAATAACATTAGATTGGCTATCGTAATATATTACTTGATAATTTGATGCATTTAATCCATCTAAAATTGTAGGCTCTGCAGATGTTAAATCGAATGTTGCAATACCTTCTATTCCTTCGTTACAAAGTTCTAATGTTGCCTCATTAATTGCAAAAGGTGCATATTCTGTTTGCAGTATTAATTCTTCTATTGCATAACATCCTTGGGTTAAATCTTCTACTCTAGCAAATACGGTTTGTGTATTGGCTACAATATTATTGTATGGTGATGTTAAACTATTAACATTATTATATGCATCGTTTAAAGTTTCATGATAAGTAACTCCTAAAAAGGTACTCCCTCCTGTTATTTCATTGTCCTTATCAACTAAATTAAAGGCTGCAAAACCATCGTTATCCGTATCTATAACAACCAACGGTGTTGGGGGAACACTTTGTACTCCTAGTACATTTAAGTATAACTCTGTAAGACTACTACATCCTGTAGTGATATCTTCAACTTTTACATACAGTATTTGAGTATATGGTGTTGTGTTAGTATATAAGCTAGCAATAGAATTTATTCCTGCACTTGCATCTGCTTCTGTTTCGTAATAAGTTACGGCGTAGTTAATGTTTCCTTGCGAGAATTGAGTGTCGTAAATAGTTAAATCAAATGTCGCAAAACCACTACCTGTTTCATCGCAAACTATAGTGTCGTTTGGGTAAACTATTGGAGATGGATTTGCTATAATATTAAAACTTACTATGTTAGACATACAGTCGCTTACAGTAGACACGGCAACTGCATATATAGTTTGCGGATTTACAAATGTAGTAAACGGGCTAGCTAAAGGATTTGTTTGCCCTATAGCGTCTTGCTCTGTTAAATAATAATATACATCATAGGTATTGGACGAAGACAAGTTAGCCAAAACCTCAGTGTCTTTAATTGCTAAATCTACTGTTACGTTACCACTACCTTGCTCATCGCAAATAACTAGATCTGTTGGAGTGTTTCCTACTGGAGGGGCTATAAACATTATATTTATAGCATCGCTGTAATCTGTTCCAGCAATAGTAGTAGTAACACTATACTCTCCCGATTGGGTTACAACTAGATAGGATAATGATTCTCCTGGGATTACTACACCTTCAAAAAACCAAATATAATTGGTTCCTGAAGTGTCTGTTTCAATAATATATTCACTTGCACATGTTTCTGCATCTGGTCCCAAATCTATTTGAGAAAATCCCGATACAGAAAACAATAACACAAATAATAATGGTAGTATTTTTTTCATGATAGTTTAGTAAGGGTTTTAATAAATTCACCTTTAACACTGCAGTTATTTAAATTAAGATAAATTCAATATCGATTAATTACTACTTAAACAATTCGTTTAAAAAAACTCCTACCTTCTGTTTTTTATTAATTAAAATAATTATCTAAAATAACCTGTATAATTATCTTAAATTTGCTCTAGCGCATAATAGCTAGAATTGTCTAAAAATACTATGGTTAACAAGCAAATATCCAGCACACAAAACTCTTTAATAAAACAGATTATTTTATTAAAAGAAAAATCTCGTGAACGGAAAAAAAATAAGCTTTTTATTATTGAAGGGGTACGCGAAATTGACCTAGCAATAAAAGGACATTATATTATTGAGACTGTTTTATTTTATCCTGAATTAATTTCTGAAAGCACAGTAAGAAGCAATATTAACCAAGACATTAACCTCATAGAAATTAGTAAAGAGGTCTATCAAAAAATAGCTTACAGAGAAACTACTGAAGGTATTATAGCTATTGCAAAAAGTAAAACCAATAGTATTGAAACTTTACGTTTTAATACTAATACGCCTTTAATTTTAATTGCCGAAGCGCCTGAAAAACCAGGCAACATTGGTGCTATACTTCGTACTGCTGATGCTGCAAAAGTAGATGCTGTAATTATAGCTAACCCAAAAACAGATTTATATAACCCTAACATTATACGCTCAAGTGTTGGTTGCATATTCACCAACCAAATAGCTACAGGTACAACAGACAGTATTATTCATTTTTTAAAGAATAATAATATTAATATTTATGCTGCTATTTTACAAGAATCTGTAGCATACCACACTCAAGATTTCACTAAACCAACGGCTATTGTAGTAGGTACTGAAGCTACAGGTCTAAGCCAAGAATGGCGAGATCATTCTACAAAAAATATAATCATCCCTATGCAAGGCGCTATAGATTCTATGAATGTTTCTGTTGCTGCAGGTATTCTTATTTTTGAAGCTAAAAGACAACGAAACTTTAACTAAATTATGACATCACAAACGCTATTTTATATATTAATTGCTATTTTAATTATTAGTTTTTTAATTGATACCATTTTAGATGCTTTAAACGCAAAACACTATAATGATGCAATTCCAGAGGAACTAAGTGATGTTTATGATGCTGTAGAATACAAAAAATCTCAGGCTTACAAAAAAACAAATTATAGATTTAGTATTTTAACCTCTACATTTTCTTTAGCATTAACACTAGCGTTCTTTTTATTTGATGGTTTTGCTTTTGTAGATGAATTAGCAAGACAACTTTCTACTAATACCATATTAATAACTTTGATCTTTTTTGGTATTATCATGATTGGTAGTGATATTTTAACGACTCCTTTTTCTTATTATAAAACCTTTGTTATAGAAGCCCGTTTTGGTTTTAACAAGACCACCAAAAAGACTTTTGTTTTAGATAAAATAAAAGGCTGGTTAATGACTATTATTGTTGGCGGAAGTATATTGGCGTTATTAACTTGGTTTTACCAAACTACTGGTAATTCGTTCTGGTTATATGCTTGGGGATTAATTACCATATTTACATTAGTCATGAATGTATTTTACTCCAAGTTAATTGTTCCTTTATTTAATAAACAAACGCCTTTGGAAGACGGCTATTTAAGAACTGCTATTTCTAACTATGCAAAAACGGTAGGTTTTAGTTTAGAGAACATTTTTGTTATCGATGGCTCTAAGCGAAGCACTAAAGCCAATGCTTATTTTTCGGGTTTTGGCAGTGAAAAACGTGTAACATTATACGATACTTTAATTAACGATTTAGAGGAAGAAGAAATAGTTGCTGTGTTGGCGCACGAAGTGGGGCACTACAAACGTAAACACATTATTTATAATTTATCTATTTCTATTATTATAACAGGCTTAACGCTTTATATTTTATCCATTTTTATTAGTAACCCATTACTATCTGAGACTTTGAATGTTAGTATTCCTAGTTTTCATATTGGGTTAATTGCTTTTGGTATTTTATATAGCCCATTATCTGAAATAACTGGGTTACTCATGAACTTGCTTTCACGTAAATTTGAGTATCAAGCAGACGATTATGCTAAAAACACATACAATGCAAAGCCTTTAATTGGCGCTTTAAAAAAACTAACTAAAAATAGTTTAAGTAATTTAACGCCACATCCTGCGTATGTATTTATGCATTATTCGCATCCTACACTGTTGGAGCGTATTCGTAATTTGAAAAAATAATTTACTCCACAACAAAATCAAAATATTGATTTTTAAAAGGCTCGCCACGAAGGGTAAAATGCCACCATTCTTGCAGGTAATTTCTAAAACCACAATTTTTCATTACTTTTTGTAATAGGCTCCTGTTTTTTCGTTGCTCTCTATTTAGGCTACTGTTTTTTATCCAGGATTCACTTCCAAAAAAATCGTAAGGCGATCCCATGTCTAACTCTTTTCCTGTTTTCATATCTACAATTGTAATATCTACAGTACTGCCACTACTATGTCTAGATTTAGAGGCTATATAACCTGCTTTAAATAAGTTCTTCTTTTTTACTTTAGGGTAAAAAACAGCTTTCATTATTGTATCATTTACATCCTTAGCCCAACGTACAAAATGGTTTACCGCGCGTTGAGGTCTGTACGAATCATAAATTTTAAGAGATAAATTTTGCTTATTTAATTCTGCTTGTGCCTTTTTTAAACCTAAAGCAGCTTCTTTGGTTAAAATGGCTTTATTTTCTTTATAACCATCTATAACTTCTCCCACAAAATTGTAATCTGTACAGTAACGTAACTCTATTTCTATATTAGGGACTACATCTTTTACATATACAAACCCTTCTGGTAATTGTGCAAAACAGAAGCTTACCATAAAAGTTAGTAAAAAGGTTAATTTTAATCGCATAGTTTTATGTTTATGTGCTAATTTAGAGAAATAAAATTTTAATTATGGTATTTACTTGGCATCTTTATGTAATGGTTTCTCTATATATTTTTGCAGGTGTTATGCATTTTATAAGGCCAAAAATGTATTTACGTGTTATGCCTAGATATATACCTAACCCGAAATTAATGGTCTATTTAAGTGGTATTGCCGAAATTATATTAGGCCTAATGTTATGTTTCCCAACATTACAAACATTTGCTATTTATGGAATAATCCTTATGCTAATTGTATTTTTAGCGGTTCATTTTTATATGTTATCTGGAAAGAAAGCTTCCGCAGGAATTCCAAAATGGATTTTAATACTCCGCATTCCTTTACAGTTTGTTTTAATGTATTGGGCTTATCAATATTTATAATGTATGTTTCCAACTGAAGAGATAAAATTAGATTTGCCTGATGCAGACATTAGCTATTTTCCTAATTTCTTTAATATAGCAGAGGCTAATTTTTATTATAATACACTTTTAAAAGTAATTCCTTGGCAACAAGATGATATTACTGTTTTTGGAAAAACATACAAACAACCTAGATTAACAGCTTTATTTGCAGACAACAACAAGCCATACTCCTACTCTAACATTTCTATGCAACCTCATAGTTTTAATAGTCATTTATTAGCTATCAAGGATAAATTAAAAATTAAAACCAATACGTCTTTTACAACATGTTTAGCTAATTTATATAGAGATGGTCAAGATAGTAACGGTTGGCATGCAGACAATGAAAAAGAATTAGGTAAAAACCCAGTAATTGCTTCTGTTACTTTTGGTGAAATGCGTCATTTTCATTTAAAACATAGAACAGATAAAACATTACGCGAAAAACTATTATTAGAGCATGGCAGCTTATTGTTAATGCAAGGCGAAACACAGCACCATTGGTTGCACCAAATAGCCAAAACAAAACGAGAAATACAACCGAGAATAAACTTAACGTTTAGAGTGATTAAATAATTTATAGTACGTGCAAAAAATAAGATTTACTGAAATAGAAACGTATAAAACCTAAAAAGCTGAGGTCCCTCAACCTCAGCTTTCAGTTATTTGCAAAATATGTATATTGTTAGATTTAGTATTGCTATATCAACAAATAGCGATGCAAATATTAATTAATTAATCCATTGAACTAAAAAGTATGTATTTTAGTACAATCCAAAAATAAAATTATAATTCTTACTAACCGTTAAAACGTGTTAATATTCGATGAAACGCACTTAATTTTAACAAAAAACAGTTGATTTTAACAAATAACCGATGAAATACATGTTTTGTTAAGAGTTTTTTTTCAATTTCCATCCAATAAATAAATGTAAATTTGCGTTATGTATATTATAATTGGCATTTTGTTTGCATAACTATCATTAATAAAACTTTTTTTAAATGAAATTAAAATTGTCTTTTCTTTTTATTGTAATGAGTACATTACTTTTCGCGCAAGAGAAAACACACTCTAGTCAAGATGTAGCTATTAACAAATTAATAGATGGGACATTATTAACCCCTAATAATGCGACGAAACCAAACCTGGTTATTATTATTGCTGGTTCTGGCCCTACAGACAGAGATGGAAATCAAAATTTTTTAAAAAGTAATAATTTAAAAAAATTAGCAGAAGGACTTAGCGCCCAAAATATAGCGACGTTTAGATACGATAAACGTATTGTAAAACAAATACGACGTGGTAACGTAGATTCGTCTATTTTATTTGATGACTTTGTAACTGATGCTGTATCGGTAATTGAATATTTTAAGAAAACCAAACGTTATAATGCCATATATGTGGCAGGACACAGCCAAGGTAGTCTTGTTGGTTTATTAGCTGCTAAAGGTAGAGCAGATGGTTTTATCTCTCTTGCTGGCGCAGGGCAATCTATAGACAACGTTATTATAGAACAAGTTACCAAAACTGCACCTATGTTTACTGAGGATGCTAAAAGAGTTTTTGCTATTTTAAAAAAAGGAAAAACAACAAACGATTATCCGCAAGCCTTAGGTTCTATTTTTAATAAAGATGTACAACCTTTTATTGCGAATTGGATGTCTTACAATCCTAAAGAAGAGATAAAAAAACTAGATATGCCTATTCTTATTATTAATGGCACTAAAGATTTGCAGGTTTCTGAAGAGGAAGCAAAGCTTTTACATGATGCTGCACCTCAATCTACTTTAGCTATTATAGAAAAAATGAATCATATTTTAGTTCCAATTGAAGGGGATAGTTTAGAAAACTCTAAATCGTATAACGAAGCTTTTAGAAAATTATCTCCAGAGCTTTTAGAAACTATTGTGAGCTTTGTAGAAAAAAGTTAAGCGATTTAAAGCTTCTCGTTACAATTTCTCGTTTATCGAAATCATTGGAAGTAACCACTGAAACACATCATTCTTTTATTATGTTGTAATTGACTTATTTGTAAAAATTCATGTCATCAAGATACTGCCATACATTTTCGGGAAGTAATGGCTTCACATTTTTCCCTTCTTTTATTGCTTTACGTATCATGGTAGACGATATTTCCATAATAGGCGCTTCGACTCTATGTATTTTTTTATGGTCATTAAACCTGGTTTCTATAATACCTTCAGATATTCTAGGATATACATAAATATTATGATATTCTAAAATAAGTTCGTAATTCTTCCATTTATGAAACCCTTTTAAATTATCCTCTCCCATAATTAATGAAAACTCATGATTAGGGTATTTCTCTTTTAAATAGGTTAATGTATTTATAGTATAATTAGGTTGCGGCAATTTAAACTCTATATCGCTAGGTTTTAATTTTAAATAGTCTTTAGTTGCCAAATAGACCATTTCCAAACGTTGAAAATTATCTAATAGTGTACTTTTCTTTTTAAAAGGATTATGTGGTGTTACCACAAACCATACTTGGTCTAAATCGCTATTTTCTACCATTTGGTTTGCAATTACCATGTGCCCTATATGTATAGGATTAAAAGAGCCAAAATAGAGTCCTACCTTCATTTTATTTTTCTTTTAAAAAATCCCCAACTATGGTTTCTGCTTCTTTTAATGCTTTTTCTAAATTATCATTAACAATAATAACATCAAACGATCTAGCAGTAGCCAGTTCGGCAGGAGCTTTTGCTACACGCATGCTAATTTTTTCTTCGGTTTCCTCTCCTCTATTTTTTAATCGTCTTATTAATTCGTTTAAATCTGGCGGTTTTACAAAAACAGCTAAGGTTCTCTCTGGGAATTTATCTTTAATACGGAGTCCTCCAGAAACATCTATATCAAAAATAACATGTTTTCCTAATGCCCAAAGTCGCTCTACTTCGCTCTTTAATGTGCCGTAAAAATTATCTCTATATACTTCCTCCCACTCTAAAAACTCGTCGGCTTTAATTTTATTTTTAAATTCCTGAAACGATAAAAAGTAGTAATCCTTACCGTCTACTTCTTGTCCTCTTGGTTCTCGAGAAGCAGCAGAAATAGAAAACGCTAAATTAAGTTCTTCTTGCTTTAATAAATGCTTTACTAATGTTGTTTTTCCTGAACCCGATGGTGCAGAGAATACTATAAGTTTTCCGTTATTTTTATTTGTCTTATCTAACACTGGGATCTCTTAATTTTAGTTTTTTATTAGAAATTTAATTATTAAAGCACATTTAAAAGTTGTTCTTTAATTTTCTCCAATTCATCTTTCATTTGTACAACTAATTGTTGCATTGGCGCATAATTACTTTTAGAACCAATAGTATTTATTTCTCTTCCCATTTCTTGTCCTATAAATCCTAATTTTTTTCCATTAGAGTCTTTAGAATTTAAGGCTTCTATAAAGTAATTTAAATGGTTTTTTAATCGTACTTTTTCTTCTGTAATATCAAATTTCTCAATATAATAGACTAGCTCTTGCTCAAAACGATTTTCGTCATACTTTTCTCGTAATTCTTCTACTCCTTTTCTAAGTCGCTCTCTTACACCTTCTACACGTTCTGGATCCATTGCAATTACTTTTTCAAGTAAATCATCTATAATTGCTACTCGTTTTTTGAAATCTGCTTCCAAAACCTTCCCCTCATCTAGCCTGTAACTTTTAATGCTTTTAATAGCTTCTTTTATTTCAGTTTCTATGGTTTGCCATTCATTTTCATCTATTTCCTCTCGCTCTGTATTTAAAGCATCAGGAAAACGAACAGCCATTTTTAAAAGCTCTATCTCTTCTCCAGATGTTACTTCTTTTAACTGTTTCATATACTGCTTAACAACTGGTGTGTTAATTTTTGTAGAGGTATCTTCTGCAGTTGTTTCTACATATATAGAAAAATCTACTTTTCCTCTCACCAATTCTTTTGCAATTACTTTCCTTAGAGCCAATTCTTTTTCTCTGTAAATGGAAGGCATTCTTGCATTTAAATCCAGGTTTTTACTATTAAGAGATTTTAGCTCTATTGTTATTTTTTTTGTTGGTAACTGTACTACAGATTTACCATAACCTGTCATTGAATGTATCATAAACTATTTTATAAAGTTGAGCAAAGGTAATGAAAACAGATGCTTTAGAAAAGATTAAGATTTTATGCCATAAAAAACTTTAAATTTGCACTCTATAATTTAAAGTTTTATGTACACTAAAAATTTCGAAATACGCTGGAGTGATATTGATGCTAATAGACACCTAGCAAACTCTGCTTACATTAATTTTATGAGCCACACTAGAATGGCCTTTTTAGTAGAAAAAGGTTTTACCATGCAAGAAATGGTAAAGTTTGGTGTAAGTCCTGTGGTTTTTTATGAGCATGTACATTACTTTAAAGAAGCGTTTCATGGCCAACCTATAACTGTAAGTTTGGAAGTTTCTGGTTTAAGTGAAGATGGTATGTTTTTTAAATTCGACCATAATTTCTATAATCATAAAGGAGAAAATTTGGCGTATTGCGAAATATTTGGTGCTTGGATAGACCTAAAAACGAGAAAACTATCTGCCTTGCCAGAAGAGTTATTAGCGTTAACTAAAGTTTTTCCAAAAGCTAAAGACTACAAAGTATTAACTAAAGAAGACACAAGGCTACATGGTAGAAAACCCATAAATTTAAGCTTGTAATTTTGGTTTTTTAGTTACTAAATAAACTCCAGAAAAAATTAAAGCAGTAGCAAGAAGTTTTACACTTGTTAAACTACCACTTCCCATTATAATAGCAAAAAGACCAGCAATAACTGGTTGCATATAGATAAAAATACTAACGGTTGAAGCCTTTAAATGTTTTAAAGATAATGGAGTTAAAATATAGGTACCAAATGTTGCCCCAACAACTACAAATGCTACAGCAAAATAGGCATAAGGTGTAAATTTAGAAAAATCGGTAGCTATTAATTCGCTGTAACCAAATGGGATGACTAGAATTAACCCAAATAGAAATAGCCATTTTATAAATGTAAACGGATGGTATTTATAGGTTAGTTTTTTTATTAAAATAATATATATACTATAGGCTGTTACATTTATTAATATTAACGAATTCCCTAAAGCAACATTATCACCTTCAAAAGACGATTTGCCATAAACTGTTAATACAATAGCTCCTACAAATGCTAAAAGAATACCTGAAATTTTTAAAATAGTTATTTTTTCTTTTAGATATATAGCCGACATAATAAGTACTAATACTGGCGTTATAGTTACAATTACCGATGCATGTATTGGAGAGGTATACTGCAATCCTTTTATAAAGAGAAGCATATTAATGGCTATTCCAAAGAGTGCTGCAAAAAAGAATTTTAAATAGTCTTTTTTTTCTATTTTTTCCTTGGGCCCTATAAAGCTAAATATCCAAAATAAAAGCGCTGCTCCACCAATACGTATTATTACAAAAGCTGTCGCATCAAGAAAACCTCCAGCCATAACGTCTTTTGCAAACGTATAATTTAAACCGTACAAAAATTGTACTGCTAAAGCAGCCAATAAGGCAAAAATTCTAACTTGTGCTTGTTTCATTCTATAGACGTTATACCCTTAAAAACTATAATATATTTACTTTTTATGCTAATAAAGCTTGCTTTGCTGCTTCTACATTTTTCTTAGAGTTACCAACAAATATAACGCCATCTATAATCATTACAGGGCGGCTTAAAAAGGTGTAGTGTTCTAAAATGTAATTCTTATAATCGTTTTCTGTTAAGTCTTTATTTTTTAAATCCATAGATTTATAAAGTGTTGCACGCCTACTAAATAAGGCCTCATAACTTCCTGCTAAATCTTTCATTTCTTCTAACTGAGCTTCTGTAATTGCTTCAGTTTTTATATCCTGTAAAATAAAATGCGAAGGCACATTTAATTCTTTTAATATTCTAATACAGGTACTACATGTTTTTAAGTAATATATTTTATTCATATTATTTTTGTTAGAATGGTTTTTATTGATTTATGCCTGCAAAGTAAATTCATTTTTGAGTAAATCCATCAAACTTAATTTTCTTTTTAATTATGGCAGAATTAATTTATTCTATATACATTTATCCCAAAATAATACTTATGGATTTCGCTTTCGACATTACTATAAAAAACCGTATGCTTTTTAAATCGTTTTTAGAGCATTATACTTTAGAAGAATTAAACAAAGTTCCAGCTGGTTTTTCTAATAATATCTTTTGGAATATTGCGCACACTGTTGTTACACAGCAGTTATTAGTCTATAGCCTATCTGAGTTACCTATGCTAGTTTCAAAAGAATTAGTTTTAAAATATAAAAAAGGAACCAAAACTGAACACGTTGCAACGCAAGATGAAGTTGACGAAATAAAAGGGTTATTATTTTCTACTATAGAACAAACAAAAGAAGATTATAATGCCAAGATTTTTAAGCATTACAATACCTACACTGTTTCTACAAAAAGCACTTTAACTAATGTGGAAGATGCTATTACATTTAATAACTTTCATGAAGGCATTCACTTAGGTTATATTTTAGCACTTAAAAAGTCGCTTTAAACTTTTAAATATTTATTAGCAACTTCGTAAGGAATTGTAAATTCCAAAGGTTCATCTGCTGGCGTTAGTGTGTCGTAAAAGATAATAACACCATCATCGCTAAACCCTATTGTTTTAGGCAATTGGAAGTCGTCTTCTTTAAAGTCTACATTAGGATTTACATAACCTGTTAATAATTCTTTATCATAATATTTTTTCACTATGGTTTTAAAACCATCTACGTCATTAAATAAATCCTGAAACTCTAAAGGTTTTCCTGTTGTACTATTAAAATTAAAAAACTTAGTAATAATATTACTATGCGCACCACCTGTGTTTATAGACGAATTCATAGCTATACAAACTATAGTTTCATTTTTATAAAGCACTTCTCCATCTACTACAGCTTCCCATATAGGTAAATTATCTAAAGATAATTTTTCTAATTCTGCTTTAAAGGAAGTATAAGATTCTCCAAAAGCTGTTATATTTTCTTTTATACTAGCCTTAGCTGTTTTTGCGGCATCTACAGTTAGTGCATTATTTACAAAAGACTCTAATGTGTTATTTATATTTTTAGAAGCCTCTGTTTTCCCCTCTGCCTTTGGCATATTAATTTCTACAATAGCATCGCTTTCTACTAAAATATTAGTTTCTGAAAAATTAAGAACAACTTCTTTTTTACAAGAATGCAAGCATATTATACAAAACATAAAGCTTGCTATTTGAAATCTTTTAAAGATAGAATTGTTAAACATAGATTAAAGACATTGTTTACATTTGAATACAACGAATTAAAAGCTATTTTTGTTGTAATCAAAACTTTTAAGATGAAAACCTACCAAAGGTTTAACTTCTTTAAAGCTACAAACACATGAAATTTAACACTAAAACAATACACGGTAAACAACATCACGATCCTGCGTATGGTGCGGTAATGCCACCAATTTATCAGACCTCTACATATGCACAATCTACTCCAGGCGGTCATAAAGGTTTTGAATACTCCAGAACACACAACCCTACAAGACAAGCTTTAGAAAATGCTTTTGCTAGTATAGAAAATGGGGAATTTGGAATGGCTTTTGGCTCTGGTTTAGCAGCAATAGACGCGGTAATGAAATTACTAAAACCCGGAGATGAAGTTATTTCTACTAATGACTTATATGGGGGTTCCTATAGATTGTTTACTAAAATATTTCAAGGGTTTGGCATTAAGTTTCATTTTGTAGGCATGGAAAATGCTGCAACTATAGAACAGTATATTAATAATAATACAAAACTAATTTGGGTAGAAACACCAACTAACCCAATGATGAATATTATAGATATTAAAGCAACTGCTTCTATTGCTAAAAAACACAATATACTATTAGCTGTAGATAATACTTTTGCCACACCTTATTTACAGCGACCTCTAGATTTAGGCGCAGATATAGTTATGCATTCTGCCACTAAGTATATTGGTGGACATAGCGATTTAGTTATGGGCGCTTTAATTGTAAAAGATAAAGCCTTAGCTAGTAAACTCTATTTTATTCAAAATGCTAGTGGCGCTATTTGTGGGCCACAAGATGCATTTTTAGCGCTTCGTGGTATTAAAACCTTACATGTAAGAATGCAACGCCATTGCGAAAATGGGAAGGCTATTGCAGAGTTTTTAGCTTCGCACCCAAAAGTAGAAAAAGTCTATTGGCCAGGTTTTGAAAATCACCCAAATCATGATATTGCAAAATCTCAAATGAAAGGTTTTGGAGGCATAATTTCTTTTACAACAAAAGGAAATAACTACAAAGCGTCTATTAAAACAATAGAAAGTTTAAAAATATTTGCACTTGCTGAGTCTTTGGGAGGTGTAGAATCTCTGGCTGGGCATCCAGCTAGTATGACTCATGCTAGTATACCTAAAGAAGATCGTGAAAAAATAGGTGTTGTAGACTCTTTAATTAGATTAAGTGTTGGTATAGAAGATGTAGAGGATTTAATTAACGATTTAAAACAAGCTCTAGGCTAGATTAAACAAACAACAATTAAAATACCTTTATTTTAATTGTATTATAACCATATAGCTAATACAATGTTAGCTTTTTAAACAACAGTATTATGTTTCGTAAACTCACAGTATTATATGTATTAATTTTTGCTTTATTTTTTAACTGTAAAAGCGGAAAACAACACGTTAGTAAAACGCAATCCCCGTCTAAGGATTACGTTTACAATTCTGATGCCTTATTACAACATGTAAAAACGTTATCGTCTGATGCTTTTGAAGGTAGAAGAACTGGTACAGAAGGTGCAAAAAAAGCAAAAGCATACATTATTAAGCAGTTTAAAACTTTAGAGGTACTTCCTTTAAATGGTAGTTACGAACAAGATTTTTCATTTAGTGGGAGAGGAAAAACATATAATGCTACTAATGTTTTAGGTCTTATTAAAGGCACCAATTCTACAGAAGAGTATATTGTAATTAGCGCCCATTACGATCATGAAGGTATTAAAGATGGTAAAATATATAATGGAGCAGATGATGATGCCTCTGGCGTAAGCGCTTTATTTGCTTTTGCAGATTTCTTTAAGAAAAACCCACCAAAGCATAACGTTATTTTAGCTGCTTTTGATGGTGAAGAATTAGGTTTAAAGGGGGCTTATCATTTTGTTGAAAGTGCAATTATTCCTAACAACAAAATAAAACTAAACCTTAACATGGACATGGTAAGCCGAAGTGATGATAACGAATTATTTGCTGTTGGCACACGCTACAATACTCAATTTATTCCTGTTATAGATCGTTTTAATACAGATACATTAAAATTAACTAAGGGACATGATGGAGAAGATGGTAAAGAGAATTGGACCTTTTCTAGTGATCATGCTGCGTTTCATAAAGCCAAAATTCCTTTTATTTATTTTGGTGTTGCAGATCATGAAGATTACCACAAACCTACAGACGATTACGAAAATATTCACCCAGAATTTTATAAAAATGCTGTGCAAACCATTATTAACGTATTTAAAGCACTAGACGCCTCTAAATTATAATGACCGATCCTAAAACGTATTTTAAGCAACAATTACAAAAACATACTATTGAGGTTTCTCGATTAAAAAAGCAATTAACAAGCCTTAGTCTATTTCGCTTGTTAGTTTTTTTAGCTACTGGTTTTGCTATCTATTTAACGTTTAGCACATGGCAAATAGCAATAATTATTGGTGTTTTAGGACTATCTGCATTTCTATTTTTATTATCTAAGTATACCGATTTAAAAGCAAAACGAAATTTACATCAAGCTTTAGTTTCTATTAATGAAGAGGAACTAAAAATTGCTTCTGGTGATTTTCACGATAGACCAGATGGTTCTCAATTTCAAGACCCATCTCATTACTACAGTTTAGATATCGACTTATTTGGTAGAGGTTCTTTTTTTCAGTTTATAAATAGGTCTTCTACTAATGAAGGGACTTCTGTTTTAGCCAATGCTTTAATTGCAAACAAAACTGATGGTATTATAGAGCGCCAAAAAGCGATAGATAACTTAGCAAAAAAACCAGATTGGCGTCAACGTTTTTCTGCTATTGCTTCTCTTATAAAAGTTGAGACACCTGCTCCCGTTATAACACAATGGTTACAATCACATCAATCCTTTTTACCCTCTTTTATTAAATGGCTTCCTCTAGCGTTCACGTTAGGTTCAGTTGCTGTTTTTATACTTATTATTTTTAGTATAGCACCTCCGTTATTGTTTTTATATTGGTTATTATTAGGCTTAGGTATTACTGGCCGATTTGTAAAAAAAATAAATACTCTTGCTACAAACACTAGCAAAATTAAAGATACCTTTAGACAATATTCTCTATTATTAAATGAGATTGAAAATGAAACTTTTAATTCAGAGTTACTTATAAGTAAGCAAAAGCAAATTCAATCGGAACAAAAAACAGCATCATCAATTTTTAAATTATTCTCACAACATATTGATGCTTTAGATAACAGAAACAATATTATTTCTGCCATTTTTGGTAATGGATTATTTTTATGGGATATAAAACAAACCTATAATATCGAGAAATGGATTGAGACTTATAAAAATACTGTTAAAGATTGGTTTGAAGTCGTTTCTTTTTTCGATGCATACAATTCCTTAGGAAGCTACACCTTTAATCACCCACAGTTTGTGTTTCCAGAAATTAGCACAAACCCATCGGTTATTAAAGCTACAGATTTAGGGCATCCTTTATTAAATAAAAATAAACGTGTAGATAGCGACTTACTTATTAATAAACAGGAATTCTTTATTGTTACTGGAGCGAACATGGCTGGCAAGAGTACTTTTTTACGTACGGTTTCATTACATATTGTTATGTCTAATGTAGGCTTACCTGTATGCGCCAAAGCTAGCACGTATGCTCCAGTAAAATTAATTACCAGCATGCGTACAAGCGATTCGTTAACAGATGATAGCTCGTATTTCTTTTCAGAATTAACACGTTTAAAATTTATTGTAGACACTATACAAAAAGAGCCTTATTTTATTATTCTAGATGAAATTTTAAAAGGTACAAACAGTACCGATAAAGCTATTGGCTCACGTAAGTTTGTAGAAAAATTAGTAGCTTCTAATGCTACAGGAATTATTGCTACTCACGATTTAAGTCTTTGTGAAATTGAACAAGAATTAAAGGATGTTAAGAACTATTATTTTGATGCCGAAATTATAAACGATGAGTTACATTTCGATTATACTTTAAAGCATGGTATTTGCCAGAATATGAATGCTAGTTTTTTACTTAAAAAGATGGAGATTGTTTAATTTATTACTGAGGAATATACAAAGCCTCATTTAAAATCCATTTTTTCACGAGGTTTCTATTACTTGTTATTTCTGCAAATACATAAATTTTAGATTTAAAACACGGAGACGTTTCTGCTAACTCTATAAGCACTTTATTATCGTAATAACTAGAATGTAAAAAATATAGGATTTTATCATGTATTAAAACATACCCTACATGATTATCTAATCCTACAAAATAAATACCATTATTATAAGCCTTATTTATTTTACTTTTTAAAGTATTAAAATCTAAGTTTCTAAATATTTTAAGCTCCTCTTTGGGTTGCAACGCTATTGCCTCGTTTAAACCTGTTTGTTGCGCCATTTTATAACGATTAACATTAAATCCAACATGCCTTAATGTGGTAGACACAAAATAACCGCAAGCTATTTCGCCTTTGTTGGGCGTATTAGTGTGCCCATTAAAATCCCAAGGGGTATTATACCAATGTGGCACAATATCGTTTATTAGTTTTGTGTAAAGGTATTTTGAAGCGGTATCTATTGCTTTACTTGCATTGTTTGCTAATAACGTTTTAAAATGGCCTTTATCTTCTCTAATTTTAGTTTTGTGTAGTTTATAATTTCCCTTGGGTTTAAAATTAATGTTAAGTTTTACACTATCTAGCTTTGGTGACTCTTTTTTATAGATCACTTTTTCACTAGCATCAACTATTCTTGGAGTGATTGATTGTTCTTCTTTTTCTTGAGTTCTACAGCCAATCAACAATAATGAAAAGAATATTATATAGAGAGATTTAATAATTGTACATATTAAGTTAGTAGTATTAAAACTCTATTTCTAATAATTTATTTTACATACTAAATAATATTCTTCTAGCAGTTATTATCTGCCATCCATTGACGCAAATCTCTTGCTCCTTTTGAAAGCCTACGGTAAACATAAGCTAAAGTTACCGCTGTCCCTGCTGTTATGCCTATAGCTGCTAATGTCCCTAAAACAGTTGCTGTTAACCCTAAAGAGACGATACCAACAACACCTCCAATAAGAAAGCTTAACACCCAAAATAGGTCTATTGCTCTTTCTAGATTTCTTAATTGAACTCTTGCTTCATTACAATTTCTTGGTGCCATAATACATATATTTTAAATTAATAACAATACAAATAACACACTAAAAAAAGAATGCAACAAGAGGATTAAAACGCTCTTTAACAGGATGTAACCACCTTTTTATTATAGTTTTTTTCTTATTTTACTTAACATCATCAAAGCGTTTTCATCTTCTGGTTTTAATTCTAAAACTTTATTATAATGCTCTAATGCTTTAGCATAATTCTTGCTTTTAAAATGAGCTTCTCCCAAACTATCATAAACATTATATTTATAAGGAAATATCTTTGTATTTAAATCGAAAACATATAGTGCTTTTTCCGTTTGATCGCTTCTTAAATACATATAACCTAAAGTGTTTAATTCTCTACTTCCTTTTACAAATTCGGCAAGTCTAGGCACTAATGTAGATTCTAATAATTTTAAAGCTTCTATAGTATTCGATTGAAATAAAGTATGCATATAATTAGCTGCCATATAATTTGGCATATACTTATTTGTTGTAACAATTTTAAGGATATCTCGCTCTAATGTTTCTTTAGGAGATTCAACTATTCTATTAATTTCCTTACCTTCTTTATAAAAAATAAAGGTTGGAACACGATGTATATTTAAGCCTTTTTCTTCGCCTGTTGGGCTTTGTTTGTAGGCTTCTTCTGTTTTATCTACAGCAATAACTTCTAGTTGAGATTCTGGAAATTTTACTGCATCAAGAATATTATAAAAACGTGGTACTTGTCGTTTACTATCTCCACACCATGTCCCTAAAAACACTTTTATAGTATAACCTTTTATAGAGTCTTTTAATTGATTTATAACTTTATCGTTAACTAAGTATTCGCTGTAATTTTCATTAAACCATTTAGCATAATTAGTTGTCGTTAAGCCTTCTTTATTTACAACTCCTAATAATTTTGGCTTCCCTTTATCGTCTACAACTTCTTTATTAATAGTTTGCGAAAAGCTTAATGACAGGCTTAAAAAGGCTAATAAAAAAATAACTGTTCGTTTCATAATAGATTGATTTTTAATGATCTCAAATCTATTATATATACTTTATAACTACTATTATTATTTACAAGCAGTAATAATAAATGTACAAACTACACCTTATTCAATTAGAACAAAAAAACTACATCTTATTTCTAAAATGTAGCTTAACTTAATATAATACAAAGCCCTGAACTTATAGCATTGATTATATTTTAACTATTAATCTCTAAAAATTAAATTTGCTCCTCCCGACATTGCACTCCCAACTGCAGCAGCACCAATAACACCTCCTACTGGTCCTCCTACTGTAGTTCCTGCAACTGCTCCAGCAACACCTCCAATAACATCTGCACATACGGTAAATATTGCTCTTAAACATTTTTTCTTTCTATTGGCTTTGGCTTCAAGCTGTAAATTTTCTGTCCAATAATCTAAACTATATCTTGCTATAGCACTAGCAGACAGTAATACTTGTTGTTGTTCTATCATTAATTTAGAATGGCTTATTCTAAATTCCCATGACGATAATCTTTCTAGAGTCTCAATTATAGATTGATTGTTTTGATCGAAGTTTAAAATTGTAAAAATTAGCCAGAATAACTTGTCTTTAACTTCTTCATCTAAAGTTAAGATATCAAGAATTCCTAGTGTTACTCCATCATTTTTTTGGATATGGCTTAGCAACCTATCGGTTTGTAATGCTAATGTATCGACAAATACATCATCAAAAGTTTTAATAAACCCTTTATCGGCAAGCGCTTGATATTCTAAAGCATGCTTTATTAACAATTTGGCATCTGGCTTTTTTACTTTGTCAACAATATAAGCTAAAGCATCATTGTGCATTTTACCAACATAATGGTATGGATTAGATTTAGCCGCTGCCAATACATTTATTTCTTGCATTTGTGCATCGAATTCAAATTGTTGTGTTTTTTCTAGTTTAGTTTCCATTTGTAATTATTGTTTAATATTTGACACTACAAATGTATTTTGAAAGTATAAATGAATTGTGCGTGCGCCAACCTTAAAATCTAGGGTTGTTTACCCCTTATTTAATAGGTTTACAGATACCGCTATTTAATACGTTTCAATAATTTATTAGTATAAATGGACTTAAACAATTAACCCTACCAAATCCTCAACTTTAGAAAGTAGTTGAATTTTAATTGCAGTATCTTTTAAAGTAATAGTATTATACTTAGATACAAATATGGTAGAAAACCCTAATTTTTCGGCTTCTAAAATACGTTGTTCTACACGTTGTACTGGTCTCACTTCTCCAGATAAACCTACCTCAGCGGCAAAACAAAAATCGCGTTGAAGTGCCATATCTTCATTAGAGGATAATATCGCAGCAACTACTGCTAAATCTATTGCAGGATCGTCTACAGAAATTCCTCCTGTAATATTTAAAAACACATCTTTCGCCCCAAGCCTAAAACCTGCTCGCTTTTCTAAAACGGCTAACAACATATTTAATCGTTTAGCATTAAATCCTGTAGCGCTTCGTTGTGGTGTTCCATAAACGGCTGTGCTAACTAATGCTTGTACTTCTACCATTAAAGAACGTATACCTTCTATGGTTGCAGCAATAGCGTTTCCAGATAATTCTTCGTCTTTTTTAGAAACCAGTATTTCACTTGGGTTACTTACTTCTCGTAAGCCAGTGCCTTGCATTTCGTAAATACCTAACTCACTAGTAGAACCAAAACGGTTTTTTTGTGCTCTTAATATTCTAAACACATGGTTACGATCGCCTTCAAATTGCAATACCGTATCTACCATATGCTCTAAAATTTTTGGCCCAGCTATGTGTCCATCTTTAGTTATATGGCCAATTAATATAACTGGCGTTGCTGTCTCTTTTGCATACTTAATAAGCTCTGTAGTACATTCTTTTATTTGCGAAATACTACCACTAGACGATTCTATATAATCGCTATGCAAGGTTTGTATGGAATCTATAATAACAATATCTGGCTCTAAGGCCTCGATTTGCTTAAATATGTTTTGGGTTTTAGTTTCTGTTAAAATATAACAGCTATCATTCTCTGGGTTAATACGATCTGCTCGCATTTTTATCTGCTTCTGGCTTTCTTCTCCAGAAACATACAGTGTTTTGTATGGTAATTTTAATGAAATTTGGAGTAATAATGTACTTTTTCCTATACCAGGCTCTCCTCCTAAAAGTGTTAAAGATCCTGGCACAATACCACCACCAAGCACACGATTAAACTCTTCATCTAAAGTATCTAATCGCGCCTCTTGAGAAGAGTCTATATCTTTTAATTTTAACGGTTTTGAAACCCGTTTTGTTGTATTAGTAGGCGTTTTCCAATCACTCTTTTCTGGTTTTTGTATTAACTCTTCTACAATTGTATTCCATTCTTTACACGCTGTACATTGCCCTTGCCATTTAGAGTATTGCGTACCGCAACTTTGACAGAAAAAAGTTGTTTTAACTTTTGCCATATTTATTTTCCAGAAACTGGAATTATTTTATTGTTATCTAATATTAGTAACCGAAATCTGCTTTAATCTGCTCGGATAATTCTAAAACTTGATCCTTAGTAATCCCTCCTATTTCTTCTAAAATATAAGCAGATTGATAGGTCTTCATTGCTTTTTTAGGTTTTCCCGTTTTTTCATAAAACTTCCCTAAATAGTAATGTCCAAGTAACGTATCTGGGTATTCTTTTCTTGCCAATTTACCTAGCTCTTCGTAATGTTCAAACTTTTCGGTTTTTTTAATTGCTGCGGCAATTGCTCTAAAATCATTAACTGAAATTGGTTTCTCTATTCCAAACAAATCTTTTATAGTGGCATACTTTTCTTTTAAATAATCTACAGGAGAAGTATCTAACTTAAGTATAGTCTCTTTATATTCCTTTTTAGATATAGGCTGAAATACAAAAAAGATACTTTCTAAAGCTTTAGGTATAGCATGTGCAGGTAGAGAATAATGAGAAGGCCCATCAAAATTATCAAAACTGCGCAATAGGTTTTTATTATCTATTGAAGATAAAGCTGTATTCAAAGCCTCTGTTCCCTTTTTTATATGCTTTACATCTTTATTAGACGTTGCTAAATAATAAAATGTTTTTGTCTCTACTCCAGATAATCTTTCTTTTAAAAAACTAGTCATATCTGGTGCTAAATCTGGACTTAACACTATATAAGATTGAAATAATGGTACATCTTTTAATAAAAAATAATTAATAAAGTTAGCGGTTTGACCATGACCTACTGCTACTTTAAATTTTTCTGTACGGTACACCTTTTCTATGTAAGGTATTAGCTCCATACCAACAAATTCAAAAAACTCTGCACCTTCATCTAATGGCAATGAGTTTTGCTCGGAGTAGTTTGTATCATTATCTCTTGACTCTACTTGATTAACTCCAACAACTATAGCTTCTGGAATATCTTGCCAATATGAATAATAATCTACGTTACCCGCAACAATTTCAAACAAATAATCTCCATCAAAAACAACAACAATGGGATAACTTTTATCGGTATCGTCGTATCCTCTAGGCACTTGTATTTTTAATTGTCTCGACTCGCCTAAAATTGAAGACTCAAATTCTTTATATATAGTTTGAGCTGTTATTTGCTGAAATGAGAAAATAAAAACGAAAAAATAGAATAATCTTTGCATTGTAGGTTAAATTTAATTTACAATGCAATGTACAAATTATTTCTTTCTGTTGTAAATTGGCAGGTATAAGAGTGAGAGCCCTCCTAAAACAATAATCATTACAGTTTGCGAAGCCCACATAATCCACCCAAAGGCATAGCTTGGATCTTTAGTTATACCAAAAATAGAAAATGCAGCAAAGACTGCTACAGGATAAGACCCAATCCCGCCATTTGTGGCAGCAATACTAAAACTAGCAGATATAAACCCTATTAAAATAGCACCAAAAGGGACATTGTTTAATTCTGGAATAGATAGACTAGTTACATAAAACATTAAAACATACATTCCCCATATAAAGAACGTATGAAAAATAAAAGGCCATTTTTTCTTCATCTTAAAAATGCTTAAAACCCCTTCTATTAATCCTGTAACAAAATTTTTAATCTTTAAAGCAATTCCTGTTGTACTTTTTTTAATATAAAATACAAAAAATGCTCCCACTATAATTAAACCCGTTATGCCTATAATTACTTTAATTGGGTTAAACCGTTCTACTAAAAAGCTATAGATAAAATCAAATTCTAAAAATAGGGTTATAGTAATAATAATTAGCATAACTAACAAGTCTGCAACACGCTCAGCTACAATAGTACCAAAACCTTTTTCAAAAGGAACACCTTCATAATTTGTAAGAATAGATGCTCTAGCCACTTCACCAGCTCTAGGAATAGTATAATTAATTAAATAGGTAGCAAAAACTGCCATTATACTGTTTCCAAACTTAACTTTAAACCCTAAAGGCTCTAATTGAAACAACCAACGATAAGCTCTAGACAAATGACTTAACAACCCAATAAAAACACCTAAAACAATCCAGCTTTTATTTGCTTCTTTCCAATACTTAAAAATCGTAGACAAGGGAACATCTTGTAAAGAATACCATACTAAAAAAACTCCCAATAGTATTGGGAGCATTATTTTTAATAGTTTAAGTATTGTTTTATTCAAAACCTATTTTAGTAAATTAGTTGCTTCATCAGGAAAAACTAACGATGGTTTAAACACTTTAGCTTCTTCTATATCCATAAAAGCATAAGTAATTAATATAAGCGTATCTCCAACAGCTACTTTACGTGCTGCGGCTCCATTTAATGTGATTTCTCCGCTATTTCTTGGTCCAGGAATAGCATAAGTTTCCAAACGCTCTCCATTATCGTTATTCACAATTTGAACTTTTTCTCCTTGTATAACATTCGCAGCATCCATTAGATCTTCGTCTATAGTTATACTACCAATATAGTTAAGTTCTGCGCCAGTAACTTTTACTCTGTGAATTTTAGATTTTACTACTTGTATTTGCATGAGGCAAAGGTAATTAATTTAGTGCTAAATTGTCTATTAATCTTATATCATCTGCATAAGCTGCAATAAAAGCACGATAGGTTTTAGATTTAGATTTTCGTTTTACTTGTTTTAAGGTTTCTACATCTGCAATTATAAAATATTCTAACTCTAATAATTTATGTTTTGCAAATTCTTTTTCAACCCACTCCGTAACTTTTTTAGCACTTTTTGTGCCAAACTTTTCTTTGGCAGTTTTTAGTGTTTTATAAATAAAAGGAGCTGCTATTTTATATTCTGGTTTTAAACGTTCATTACGAGAACTCATTGCTAAGCCATTAGCTTCTCTATGTATTTTACAACCAATTATACGTACAGGTATGTTATGTTTTTCTACCAGTTTTTTTACAATTGCTAATTGTTGAAAATCTTTCTCACCAAAATAAGCATTATCTGGTGTTATAATTTCAAATAAACGTTTAACAATGGTCCCCACACCATCGAAATGTCCATCGCGAAAACGGCCTTCCATTTCAAACTCTAATCCATCAAAACTAAATTGTTCAGACTTCGTGTTTCCTTCGTAAATATCTTCTACACTAGGTGCGTAAACTATTATTTTATTAGAAACTGTTTTTAAAAGTGTAACATCTCTCTCTAAAGTTCTTGGATACTTTATAAGGTCTTCTTCATTATCAAACTGTGTTGGATTTACAAAAATACTAACAACTGCATAGTCATTATTTAAAAGTGCTTCTTTTACTAAAGACAAGTGTCCATTGTGTAAAGCTCCCATTGTTGGTACAAATCCAAAGGTTATTTTTTTATCCTTTTCTCCGCTTATATGGTTTTGAATTTCTGTTTTATTTGAAAAAACCTTCATTTTTAATATAAAATTAACGCGTGCAAACTTAATATATTTAGTAGCAATCTGCATAAAATTTTGTACTTTTGCGTGTTTTTTATTTTAGAATTTTCTAAAGCTTAACTAAATATTATGATTGTAAACAAAACTTCTTTCCAAAAAAGGAACGACTTTTGTGTACAACGTTAACATTAAAACTATCGTATGAAAGATAAAAAGATATTATATGTGTCGTCTGAAGTTGTTCCTTATTTACCAGAAACGGAGATTTCTTCAATGTCATTTGAAACTCCAAGAATGGTTAATCAACAAGGCGGGCAAATAAGAATTTTTATGCCAAGATATGGTAATATAAACGAGAGAAGACATCAATTGCATGAAGTTATTCGCTTATCTGGTATTAACCTAGTCATTAACGATTTGGATATGCCACTAATTATTAAAGTGGCTTCTATACCAAAAGAGCGTATACAAGTTTACTTTATAGATAATGACGAGTACTTTAAAAGAAAAGCAACATTAACTGATGAAGAAGGAAATTTATTTCCAGATAACGATGAGAGAGCTATTTTCTTTGCCAAAGGTGTTATAGAAACGGTAAAGAAATTAAACTGGTCTCCAGATATTATTCACGTACATGGTTGGTTAGCCTCATTATTACCTCTTTATTTAAAACAATTTTATAAAGACGAACCTTTATTTAACGAAAGTAAAATAGTAACTTCTATTTACAGTAAAAGTTTTGAAGACACTTTAAATAATGATATGATTAACAAAATAGCTTTCGATAATATCGACACAAAGGCTATTAAAGTTTTAGAGAAACCATCATACAATAATTTGATGAAGGTTGCAATAGATCATTCAGATGCACTAATTATTGGTTCTCAAGATATTCCGGAAGAATTAGAAAGCTATTTAAAAACTTCAGAAAAGCCTGTTTTAGACTTTAAAGAAAAAGACGAATTTGCTGAAGCATATACAGAATTCTACAATACTAGCGTTGTATAGCTAAAAAGAGCATTAAAATATATTTATGAAAAAGATATCGAACACCCTAAAATCGTTAGCTTTACTAACACTTATCCTGTTTGTAACGATAGCCTGCGACAAAGATTTCTCTAATTTAGATAGTGACATCCAAGGGATTAAAAACTTCTCAACAAACAGCATAAAATTCCCTGTAGTTTCTTATTCTCAAAAAATTACAGACAACACAACCGGGATACAAGCAAATGGTTTGCCAGGTAATTTATTTGGTGTTTACAATGACCCTAACTCTGTATACGGTACTACTACTGCGGGTATTGTTGCACAAATTACACCAACAAATTTCAACCCAGATTTTGGTGAAGCCCCAACAGATGCGTCTATTTCTAGAATAAAATCTGTTATGCTAACAGTACCATATTTTACTTCAATTGAATCTACAGATGAAAATGGAAACAATGAGTATAAATTTGACTCTATATATGGAGGTTTTAACCCTCAAGCTAAGTTTAAATTATCTATATACAGAAGTAATTATTTATTAAGAGACTTAGATCCTAATACAAATTTTGAAGAATCTCAAGCCTATTACTCTAACCAAGAAGATCTTTTTTGCGCGCAAATTGGAGAGCTTTTATATGTAAATGACAATTTTACACCTAGTATAGACGAGATTAGAATACAAGAAGTTGATGACGACGGAAACCTAGTTTTTGAAGATGATGGCATAACTCCTGTAATAGAAGAACGCATACCACCGTCTTTAAGAGTAGACTTAAATGATCCTAACATTGTTCCTGATGATTTTTGGGAAAATTTAATTATTGCCAATGAAGAAAATGACGTATTAAGTAATGCTAATAACTTTAATGAATTTTTTAGAGGCTTAATCTTTAAAGTAGAAAACACATCTGGTACAGGTGGTAACATGCAAATGCTAGATTTAACGAATTCATTGGCTAGCATTGTATTAGACTATACAAATCAAGAAGAAATTGATGAGGGGACAAATGTAAGAAACCCTACATTATACAGATTGGCTTTTGGAGGAGGTATTAAAGTAAATACTATAAATAATGACTTTAATTTACCCGTTGCACCAAACACAACTATAGGAGACGATAAACTACACCTTAAAGGAGGAGATGGCTCTATGGCCGTTATAGAATTATTTAATGGTACAGTAGACGATGAAGGTACACCAGTTGACGCATTCACTTATTTTAAAGATAAAGAAGATAGATGGCTTATTAACGAAGCTAACTTAGTTTTATATGTAAACCAAGACGATGTTGCTGGTAACGAACCTGACCGATTGTTATTATACGATTTAAAAAATAACACACCAATAATAGATTATTTATTAGATGGTAGTACAAATACATCAGAACCTACGAAATCTAAAATTGGCTATTCTGAAATATTAAAACGAGACAGTAACGACAATGGTGTAAGCTATAAGTTTAGACTAACAGAGCACATAAACAACTTATTACTAAGAGATTCTACAAATGTAAAATTAGGAGTTTATATAGCAAACAATGTAAACATAATAAACAATTCAAAAATTCAAGGCATTGTTGAAGACGATGATGACGCTACTATAAACACTTTTCCTGTAACAAGTATTTTATCCCCTAAAGGTACTGTTTTACACGGAAGTAAAGACAATATTCCTGAAGGAAAACGTCTTGAATTTGAAATATATTATACAGAAACAGAAAATTAAAAACTATGTGTGGAATTGTCGGATATATTGGAGAAAGAGAAGCCTACCCAATAATACTAGAAGGCCTTAAACGATTAGAATATCGTGGGTATGATAGTGCAGGAATAGCTTTATATGACGGACAGGACATTAAACTTTCAAAAACAAAAGGTAAAGTTGCAGATTTAGAACAACGTGTAGATCAAGAAATAGACGAAAGCGGAACAGTAGGAATAGGACATACAAGATGGGCTACTCATGGAGTCCCAAACGATGTTAACTCTCACCCTCATTACTCTAACTCTGGAAATTTAGTAATAATCCATAACGGGATTATAGAAAACTACGAATCTTTAAAACAAGAATTAATAAAAAGAGGTTACACTTTCAAATCAGATACAGATACCGAGGTATTAATTAACTTAATTGAAGATGTAAAGAAAAATGAAAACGTAAAACTTGGTAAAGCCGTTCAAATCGCACTTAATCAAGTTATTGGAGCCTACGCCATTGCGGTTTTCGACAAAAACAAACCAAACGAAATTGTTGTAGCAAAACTTGGTAGCCCTTTAGCTATTGGTATTGGAGAAGATGAGTTTTTCATTGCAAGTGATGCCACACCATTTTTAGAATACACCAAAAAAGCCATCTATCTAGAAGATGAAGAAATGGCCATTGTAAGACGCAAAAAAGGTGTTAAAATTAGAAAAATTAAAAACGACTCATTAGTAGCACCTTATATACAAGAGCTACAAATGAATTTAGAGCAAATTGTAAAAGGTGGCTATGAACATTTCATGCTAAAAGAAATTCATGAACAACCTAGTGCAATAAAAGACACATATAGAGGCCGTTTAAGAGCAAAACAAGGCATTATTAAAATGTCTGGAATAGACGATAATATCGAAAAATTCTTAAACGCTAACAGAATTATAGTTATTGCTTGTGGTACCTCTTGGCATGCAGGTTTAGTTGCAGAATATATTTTTGAAGACTTAGCAAGAATACCTGTAGAGGTAGAATACGCTTCAGAGTTTAGATATAGAAATCCTGTAATTACAGAAAAAGATGTAGTGATTGCTATTTCTCAATCAGGAGAAACTGCCGATACACTTGCAGCAATTAAGTTAGCCAAATCTAAAGGAGCCTTTGTATTTGGTGTATGTAATGTTGTAGGGTCATCTATTGCAAGAGAAACGCATGCTGGAGCCTACACACATGCTGGCCCAGAAATAGGTGTCGCTTCTACAAAAGCATTTACAACACAAATAACAGTTTTAACATTAATAGCGTTAAAACTAGCTAAAGAAAAAGGAAGTATTTCAAACTCTAAATTCCATTTACATCTACAAGAATTAGAATTAATTCCAGGAAAAGTAGAAGAAGCCTTAAAATCCGATAACCACATTAAACAAGTAGCAGAAACATATAAAGACGCTAAAAATTGTTTATATTTAGGAAGAGGATTTAATTTCCCCGTTGCTTTAGAAGGAGCTTTAAAACTAAAAGAGATTTCATATATACATGCTGAAGGCTATCCTGCTGCAGAAATGAAACACGGCCCTATTGCATTAATAGACGAACAAATGCCAGTTTTTGTTATTGCAACCAAGAAAGGACATTATGAAAAAGTTGTAAGTAATATACAGGAGATAAAATCTAGAAAAGGTAAAATAATTGGTATTGTAACAAAAGGAGACGAAGATGTTAAAAACCTAGCAGACCATATTATTGAAGTACCGGAAACTTTAGAAGTATTAACCCCACTTTTAACAACGATACCGCTACAATTACTATCTTATCATATAGCTGTTTTATTAAATAAAAATGTAGATCAGCCAAGAAACTTAGCTAAATCGGTAACGGTGGAGTAGTCACGAACGGGGGTGAGTTGATTTAACTTTTTACGACCTCGTTTAACTGGCATAATAGATATTTGGGTTCCGTTTTCGGAACCCTTTTCTTTTTCTAATACGACAGGTATTTTAAAATTAATATTTAAAAGGTGCAGTTTATTCTCATTATCATAGTTCACTGTTATTTTATCTATTATAACCTTGAGAAACTCCTTTTTCATCTCGTCTGAAATATTGGTTTGAGTTTTGATATGTTCTGAGAAATTGTCAACCCAGTCAAACCATTTCTGTTCAGTTCCTAATTGCCTCAGTTTACTTCTCAAACCTTCAATCTTCAATTTGACTTGTTTAAGCTTTATGGCGAGGTCTTTTTTTAAAAGTTTATAAACCTGTTCAGAAGAAAACTCTTGTAATATATTCCGTGATTCAATTTCTACTAGACCTCTTTCAATAGTTGTCTTAGTTTTT
>NZ_JBSHNT010000144.1:0-174341 GCF_053601615.1 Pontimicrobium sp. MEBiC06410 | reverse complement strand
TTATTTTAAATTAGTTTTTAACAGCCTTAATTTTAAGGGGTTATACACTCTTTTTTTTTAGTTTTTTTAAGGAGTGTTTTTTCTCTTCTTGTCCTTATTATATATACGCGTTTTTGGTTGGTTTTTACTCTTGTGGGGGGGGTATCTATTTTTTAAGGGCCTTGTCTTTTTTTTATCTCTGCTTTTAAAGTTATGCTTCCCTCTTGTTTTTGCTTATTGATTTCTTCAATCTTTATCTTTTTCTCTTTTGTTTAATGCTCTCTTGCGTTAGGGATTGAATGGCTTGTTTGAGCTCCTTGAAAAGAGCGAGTAATGAAAGCCCGACCTTATTACTAAGCTTTTCTTGCTTTGTAATTAGGGAACGCCATAGAAAAAGCTTCTATAGAAAGAAATTCCACACTAATCCAAATCGTACTGCGAAATCCCTGTATGGTGTGTTTGGTGCAGAATAATATTTGTATCCTGTAAAGGCTGCATTAATGTGTTCTGCTTTTAAGTAGATACGGGTTTGACGTACTTTTGCATTTATAAAAAAGTCTAATCTTGGAAATCCTCCTAATTTTACATCGTTCTGTGTGTAGAATTCTGCTAAAAGGGGATCGTAACTATTCATGTTATATTCTGTAAAGTAATTGAATGTTATTCCTGTTTGTAAATACATTGCTTTTTTAAAGACATGATTTGAATAGTATAGTGTATTACGTGTTATTATTTCTGGGACGTTTAATGTGTTGTTGTCGTCTTTTACATTTTGATACATTACTGTATTGTTTAATGCAAAGTTTCTATACTTTATTTCTTTATTTGCTTTTACTCGCAAATAGGTTATTGACTTATCGTTTTGAAACGGTTTTACTGCTCCTGTTTCATCTTTACCAAAATAGACGTAATCGTTTATTGTAGATGCATCTACTGTTATATTTGCTATTTTTTTTGATGTTAGATTAAAGGCTAATTGTTGTATTTGTACATTATTAAAATTATTTTGCCAATTGTAGTTTATATATGCACTTTGATTTAACTGTGTGTTGTAATTTGGTGCTTTGGAACTATGGTTTATTTGTGCCTCCAACTTAATATCGTCTGTTATTTGATAGGCTGCTTCTCCTTTTGCATAGTTACCTTCTAAGTCTCCCGCTACATTTATTCCTAGTTCTCCTTGTATTAGAAAACCGCCTATTTGCTTTTTATATTTTCCGCCTACTGCAACAACGTCTCCTTTTAGCCGGTTAGTTATTGTGCTACCGTTTAGGATTACTATTTTATTGTAGCCGTAATTGTAATTGTTATGGCTTGCATTGAATTGTAAATCTCCTATTATGTTGTTTGAGTAGTTTAATTGTACTTGATTATGTAATTCTTCTAATGTTACACGGTCTCTTAATAGTGTGGATTGGAAGGCGTTTCCCAAAAAGGTATTTGCCGTTGTTTGATCGAATGTAAAGCTTTTGTCTTTAAATAGCATAATATGCTTTACGTTTAAATTGTTTTTTGCTACTGAATCGTTTTGATTAATTATTGCATAGGTGTGATTTAAATAGAACCGCTTTCCTTTTAATACATTTTCTGCGTCTTCGAAATTTACTTCTAACACGCCACGGTCTTTAAATTCGTCGTCTCCTGATTCGAAAAAAGCAACGCTTTCATCGGTTAATCCTCCGTTTTCCTGATTTAGTAAATCTTGAGATACGAAGTGCGCATTTGCTATATAGCGTTTGTTTTTTGTTTTGTAACTACTGGTGAATCTAAAATTACCTGTACTTGTTAGTATGTGTTGGTATATTCCTAATGATCGCAGTCCTTTATAGGCGGCAGACAGATTAAATTGCTTAGTGGTATTTACTGTAAAGAAGGCATCTATTAATTGCCCTTGGGAAAAAGCTGTTTTGTAGAAAAGGTCTGTTAATGGTGTTGGTACATGGTAGTAGTTTATATCTTTGGCTTCCATGAAATTGAAATGTCTAGCTCTTGCTCCAAACCTTGGCATTAGGCTTGTATCTTCAAAATTATAACTTAGGGTGTTATATGTTTGCCCTAAGTTAGAGAATGGCATTAACTCGAAATTATCTTTTCTTAGGTAGTTATATTTGTATTCTTTTTTTATTGTTAGGGTTGTATCTACATGTGTTGTATCGTTTGCATGAGATATTATTAGGTAGTCGGTTATTTTAGCGTCTTTATTTTTTATATTTTTATTGCTCGTACTTTTCCCTCCTCTACGTTGTACTGTATCGTTTATTGTTCCTATGCCTTGGTTTACAGATCCGTTTTGTGTTCTCAATGCTGGGTCTTTTATTTCTTGTGCACCGGCTGTTATAGAGAAACTTAATAAAAAGACTACTAAAATTATTTTATTCTTCAAATCATATTTATTTTTAAACCTTAAATATAAAAACGGGTTTTATATTTATTTGGAATTTTTGCCAAAAATAGGAAATATCTTAAAGGGTTTTTCATTTTACAGTAATGAACTCTCTTAATCTTTATCTATTAACACATAATTACACTATTTTATATAACTATAGTGTTAAGATTTATATAAATGCTAAAATTAAATTTTTCTGGTACTATTTTAGAGTGTGGTACTGATGAGGCTGGTCGTGGTTGTTTGGCGGGGCCTGTTACTGCTGCTGCTGTTATTTTACCTCTAACTTTTGAGAATAGTATTCTTAACGATTCTAAGCAGCTTACCGAAAAGAAGCGAGAGCTTTTAAGGCCTATTATTGAGGCTAATGCGCTTACTTTTGCTTTTACTCATGTTTATGAGGAAGAGATTGATTCTATAAACATTTTGAATGCTTCTATTATTGCGATGCAGCGTTCTATTTTAAAGTTAACTCCTACTCCCGAATTTATTATTGTGGATGGTAATAGGTTTAAGCCTTTAAATACTATTCCTTATGAGACTATTATTAAAGGTGATAGTAAGTTTATGAGCATTGCTGCTGCTTCTGTTTTAGCAAAAACATACAGGGATGATTACATGAATAAAATTCATGAAGAGTTCCCTATGTACAATTGGAAAAAAAATAAAGGTTATCCAACTAAAGAACATCGTGATGCCATTAGAAAGTATGGCGCTACTAAATATCACAGAAAAAGCTTTAAACTTCTGCCTGAACAATTAAAATTAAATTTTTAGTTTTTACTTACTAAAACAAATGGGTATTTTTACCGAAATCTTATATTGATATAATGAAATACCTTTGGTTCTGTTTTTTGCTTTCTTTTTTATTAATTAGTTGTAATACTGAAAACAAAAATGCTTCTATTTATGATTTTATTTCGGAAGATGCTTCTGTTATTCTTAATACCAACACGATTGAAAGCTTAGCGAGTAATTTAAATAATAGTGATTTAATTAATGCTGTCGCTCCTACTCCTGCTTATAAAAAGCTAACAGGCATGCTTTCGGGTTTGGAGTATTTAAATACTACAAATTCTACTATTATTTCATTATTAAAAGATGATAATGATAGTTTACAATATGTTTTTGCTACTAAGTTTACTGCCGATGTTTTTAATACAGACTCTATTCCTAATGTAACTATTGTAGATGCTACTGCTGGTAAGTATGCCGCAAAACGTATTACTTATAATAACTCGATTTTATTTACTTCTATTAAGGATAGTATTCTGGTTGGTAGCTCTAATGTAAATGCTTTAGCTTCTGTTTTAAGTTCTTCTGAGAAAAGTGAGAATAAAACCGTAGTAGATAAATTACTAAACACCACTAATAGAAGTAATCATTTATCGGTTGTGATTAATGCTACTAAAAACAATTTTATTACTTCTCTTTTTAATTCTGATGTTTTACCTTTTTCTGATTTTACCAATTATCTTGCTTTTGATACTGAAATTACGCAAGACCAAATGGTTTTAAATGGTATTACAAAAGCTACAGATTCTACCAATAGTCTTATAAACGTTTTTAAAAACACTATTCCTCAAGAAAATGAATTGGCTAAAATTGCACCTTCTAATAGCGATGGTTTTTTAAGTTTTACGTTTGACACTTTTTCTGTTTTTAAAAATAATTTAGATGCTTTTAACTCTAACGCTTCTTATAGTATTTCTATACCATTGTTTGATAATATTATTGAGGTTGGTACTATTTTCGAGAATAATAATACTGCTATTGTTTTAAATTCTATAGATGTTATTAGCACTAAAGATGCTTTATTAAGCGAACAAAATAGTGTTGATAATTATAGGCAAATTCCTATTTATAGTTTTAGTATGCCTTCGTTTTTTAAGGATGTGTTTGCTCCTTTAGTGTCTTTTGATAACGCTCAGTTTTATTGTGTTATCGATCAGTTTTTTGTTTTTGCTAATAGCTTGGATGCTATACAGAATATTATAGCTAATTACCAGAATAAAACAACTCTTGCTTCTCGAGGGTATTATAAATCGTCTATTTCTAATTTAAGTAGTGCTGCTTCTATTTTGTATGTTACTAACGCTGCTTCTTTAAAACAAATTTTAGAGACTAACCTAAATGTAGCTATTGAAGCGTCTTTAAAATCGTACAAATCTTCTGCGCTTCAGTTTATTTACGATACTAATTATGCACACTTTAATGCTGTTATTAAAAAGAACAAATCTAAAGCTGTTAGTAACGCTGTTACTGAAGTTTTAAATATTAAATTAGATGCTAACGTATTAAACACACCTCATTTTGTAACTAACCATCGTACTCGCGGGAAAGATATTGTTGTGCAAGATGTTAACCATAAGCTTTATTTAATTTCTAATACTGGTAGTATTCTATGGAAACGCCAATTAAACGGTCCTATTTTAGGGGCTATTAAGCAAATAGACATTTACAAAAATGGGCGTTTACAGTTAGCTTTTGCAACACCTAATCGGGTGTATTTAATTAGTAGAGATGGTAAGGATGTTACTGGGTACCCGCTAGAGTTTAATGATATTATTACACAACCGCTTTCGGTTTTTGATTATGATAGGAATAAAAATTACCGATTATTTGTTACACAAGGAAAATCTGTATTATTATATGATGCTAAAGGAAAATCGGTTAAAGGGTTTAAATTTAAAAGTGCTGATGCTACTATTAACTCGCAGCCTCAACATATACGAATGGGCAGCAAAGATTTTATTTTAATAAAAACTGATAACAAGTTAAACATTTTGAGCAGACGCGGTACTGCTAGAGTTACTGTTAAAAACCAACTAAAATACTCTAAAGAGCCTATTTATAATTACAAAAACACTTTTACAACTACAACAACTGATGGTAATTTGGTTTCTATTGACCAGTCTGGTAATGTAAAAACAACACCGTTACAGCTTTCAGAAGGGCATAACATTACTGCGACCTCTAAAACATTAGTAACTCTAAGCGATAATAAACTAAGTATAAAAGGAAGAACTATAGATTTAGATTTTGCAACGTATAGCGAACCAAAACTTTTTTATATTAACGATAAAATATATGTTTCGGTTACCGATTTACAATCGCAAAAAGTATTATTATTTGATAGTCAAGCAAAATCTATTGCTAATTTCCCTGTTTATGGTAACTCTTCTATTGACTTAAACAACATAGATAAAGACAGAAGTTTAGAGTTTGTTACTAAAGGTGAAAGTAACTCCATTTTAGTTTACGAGATTAATTAAATTTTGCATGGTATTTTATACTATTGCACTTTACAATAAAAGCATATAAAAAAAATGATAAAACGTACTAACGCCAGTATTTCAAAATTTATAATTCATAAGGTTGGTAATAAACATAACGATACTAAAAATGCCTTTTCTGAACAGGAAGTACAGTTTGATGAGGAAAGTTATAATTTAATGTTGCCTTTTTTATTACGTCCTTTTGGATCTGTTGTGCAGAGTTTCCGTTTTAATCACCACTCTAACGTAGAGCTTAATGAAATTAATGCATATGCTAGACAGTTGTTTAAAGAGGATGAAGATACTTTTGTAGAAACTTCTAAGAATATTGTGAAGCATTTGTTTGAGCAGTCTAACTCTGCACAAATAAAAACTGGTGATGTTTTAATTGCTATGTTTGAAGGTATAGAATACCGAGATATGGTAACCAATGCTGTTGGTATTTTTAAAATTGAAAGTAAGATTAAGTTTTTTCAAACTTTTTTAGAGGGTGGTAGTTATGATGTATTTGTACAAAATGGTATTAGTTCTAAAAAAGTGGATAAGGCTTGTTTAATTTTAAACCAGACCGACATGGAAGGTAATATTATTTTTAGTGCGGATAATAATAATTACGATGCGCAATATTGGACCGATCATTTTTTAAATATTAAGTATGCTGATGATATGAATAACCATACGCATAACTATCTAGATTTATGTAAAGAGTTTTCTACAGATGTTTTAAAGTCTAGTTATGGTGAGCAAGAGCGTAATATTTTTTTAGCAAAAACTATTGATTATTTTAAGGATAATGAAACAATAAATGTTGAGAATTTTAAGGAAGAGGTTTTTGAAGAGGAGAAACACATCCAAATGTTCGAGGATTATAAAAAGGACTACGAGAAAGAATTAAATGTTGTATTACGCAATCAGTTTGATTTAGCTGAAGCTGTTGTTAATAAGGAAAAGAAAAAGATTAAAACCGATATTAAGCTAGATACTCATATACAAATAAAATTAGATATTGATGCGCCAGATGCCGCAAGTGAACATTTAGAAAAAGGATACGATGAAGAGAAAAAAATGTTCTATTACAAGGTGTTTTTTAACGAGGAAGGGCAGTAAAAGAAGGCGTTTATTCTATTATACTAAATAGTATTAAGGCTCATAACAAATACACTCTCGTTTGTTATGAGCTTTTTTTAGGTAAGTTTGTTAGTGTTAGATATATAATGATTTATGCACTTTGCTAATTGAAACCTAAATGAAAAACTTTTTCTTACTTTTTATATTTTGCCTTCCCGCCATTGTTTTTGCCGAATATAATGGTGTTCATTTAGAATTTGATATTGAACTGAATGATGGTAGCAAGGTTCATGGTTATAAATATGTTGCTCATGGAAAGAATACGGAAGATTACAGGAAGCATCTCGAAAAAAATTACAGTACTTTTTTACAAAACCAATTCACTTACGAACCTGGAACGCATAGTTTTTATACCAAGCGCTTAAGTTATAATTATAATGGTGTCTCTGTCTATAAACTAATTAAACCTACCGAAATAAAGTTAACTAGTATAAAAATAGTAAGCATTACTAAAATGATAGTCGCTTCGTACGCTATACAAATTGTAGGAGACTATAATCCAGAAGATCAACTTTGGATGCAAACTGAGCCAATTATAAAATATTCTGAACATGAAGATCTGTGTACCTATGATATTTTCATACATAAAACAGGCTCCACACCTAAAGAATTAATTACAAAAATTAAAACAATTGTAAAGGAAACTGAAATAAAAATACAAAAGGAATTAGAACTTCTTAATACCTCAGAAAATTATGAGGATTTATATCGTAAGAATACTCAACTTATTTATAAAGCACAAAACTCGGCACTATCTAAACTTATTAAAGACTGTAATTGTTTAAAATCTGTTATTATTAGTTTATGTACTTGTTAAAATTTTAAACTTTACTAATGAAAATACTTCTAGCCCTATTATTTATTATAATCTCTTTTGGCTCTGTAGCAATTACTACTATTGCTATTATTCAAATATTAAGTAATAACTTTAAAGACTCAAAAAGTAAATGGATTTTAATTTCTATGATTGGCTTTATAGGTCCTATTCTTTGGATTATTAAAGGACGGAAATTAATTACGAACTCAACGACTTAAATTAACTCTAGAATTTCTGGTATAAAAACTTCCAGTTCTTATTCTATTTTAATTGTTCTCTGCTTTAGGATATGATTTTATGTTAAATCATTTAAAAAAGATATAAAACTCCTAAAAGCTTTCTTTATATTCCCATCTCATAATCTAAAAAGAATCTTTTGAGATTACTTAAAAACATATTACTATTTCAGAAAAAAATAGTTTTTACTTCTGCTATAATTGCTGTAGCTATTGGATTTATATTTAGTGTAAGTTTAAATATTATTGGACTTTATTATCTATATATAGCACCAATGACTCATTTGTTCATTTATGAAATAAAAAACAAAAATGAATATTATTACTATTATAATTTAGGTTTAACCAAACTTATTTTATGGGGTTCAACATTTGTAATAGCGCTTATAAACTTATTAATACTATCACTAATATGACAGGTTTACATATAGATAGCTTAACAAAATCTTATAACAATAGAATGTTATTAAGTGACATTTTTATTTCCTGTAAAAAAGGAGAAATAAAGGGTCTCATCGGGCGTAATGGTTCTGGAAAATCGACATTATTAAAAATAATTTTTGGAACAGAAAAAGCAGATTCTAAATTTGTTCGGGCTGGTGGTAAAGTTATTAAAACCGTTGCAGATGGAAGACATCTAATTAACTACCTACCTCAAAATAATTTCTTGCCCAATAATGTAACTATAGCTTCTTTAATAAAATTATTTCTTCCTAAAACGCAAAGTAGCATAGTACTTAATAATGAACATGTAAAACCACTACTTTATAAGCGCAATCAAGATTTATCTGGTGGAGAAAAGAGAATTATTGAGATATTATTAATTATACATTCTAATGCTCAATTTATTTTACTAGATGAGCCTTTCAATGGTGTAAGTCCTATTATTAGAGAATATATTATTAGCTATATTAATACAATGAAAGCTTCTAAAGGTTTTATTATAACCGATCATGATTATGAAAACGTTATCAACTTAGCAGATACTATAGTTTTCTTAAATAATGGATTTTTAAAACCTATAAAAGACAAAAGTGAACTTATGGAGTTTGGTTATATCCCTATATCTACTTTTAATATGGTATATAAATAACGATTAAATTAGTTAATAAACTCTGCTTCAAAAAGTGTTTTAAAATGTTTCAGTAGTTTTTCTTTCACTTCGTTTTCATCTACTGTTTTCTTTCCTAATTCTACATTAAGAGAGGTTACTGCCTTATCACGAATACCACACGGGATAATATTATCGAAATATCCTAAATCTGCATTTACATTTAGTGCAAACCCATGCATAGTAACCCAACGGCTAGCGCGAACACCCATTGCACATATTTTTCTAGCAAATGGCGTCCCTACATCTAACCAAACACCTGTTTCACCAGGGCTTCTTTCAGATTTAAGGCCATATTCTTCTAAGGTAAGAATAATCATTTCTTCTAAAAGACGTAAATATTTATGTATATCTGTAAAAAAGTTTTCTAAATCTAGAATAGGATACCCAACAATTTGTCCAGGTCCGTGATATGTAATATCTCCTCCTCTATTAATTTTATAAAACGTTGCTCCCTTTTCTACTAATTGAGCCTCGCTTAATAATAGGTTAGACATATCCCCACTTTTACCTAAAGTATAAACATGCGGGTGCTCTACAAACAGAAAGTGATTTTTAGTTTCTAAACCAGCATTTTCTCTTCTGTTCTTAATTTTAGTATCTAATATGTCTTTAAATAAACTCTCTTGGTAATCCCAAGTGTCTTTAAAGTCTTTAGACCCTAAATCTTTTAGTTCTATTGTTTTGTTCACAATTTAATCTTCTAAAATAACTTCTAAATTTAAAGCTTCAGGATTACTTACATACTCCATAAACCCATACTCTACAGTAACACTTTTTCTATCTGCACTATATAATGCCTTCTCGTTAGATACTGACTTAATTGGCTTAGGGAAGTGGTAATTTAATTTGTATTTAGAGCTGGCAAACATCATACTCATTTTGCTTATACTATCTGTCATTTGCTTGTAAGCTTCTTTATCTAAAATCTTAGCTGTTCTAGTAAATACTCTACCGTTGTAAGAATAACTTAATTCTGTACTTCCGTTCTTTCCTAAAGACGAGAAAGGGTTATTAGGGTCATTCACTTTAGCGGCTCCTTTGCCTTTCATATTACTAAAGTTATTCATAGCCTTAAACATATCCTGCAATTCATCAGCTTTACTGAACTCTCGATACATATCAAACTTCATTTCCGAAGTTTTAGTATTCATTACCATGTGCATATTAAAGGGTTCAAGACTTTTTAATTTTTCTTGCTCTTCGGCCGATAATTTTGAGATACTGTCTCTTTTAGTGTCAAATAATTCTTTAAAACTAAATGTAGAATCTATAACTTCTTCTTTGCCTCCCATTTCATCGCCTGCCATTTGCATTAACTCTGACCCATCAAAAGAAAACGACATTTTACCAGAACCATCTTCATTAATATATATGTCTTCAGAAAATTGACAACTAGTTAGCACAAACACTAAAAGGCATGCTAATAAAACAGTAAATCTTTTCATTTTAATAGGTTTATTTATGGTTATAGTTAGGCTACAAAGATAACGATTTATCTGTTAGGGTTATTAAGTATAACCAATGCTGCAATAACACCTGGAACCCAGCCACAAAGCCACAATAGAAACACAATAACGATAGAACCACAACCTTTATCTAAGACTGCTAAAGGTGGGCATAAAATTGAAAGTACGACTCTCCAAAAACTCATAATAATTTTGATTTAATTTAATTCTACATTTCTGTAGATTGATGATTGATGTGCTCATATGACGCAGCATTTTATATTTTGTTACACTTTTATTATTTATAAACTTTATAAAATAGTTTATTAATGTTTCTTGTGTAAAAATTAGTTTTAATTCATCTGTTTTAATTCTATCTTTGCTGGCTTAATTATACATCATATTATATTATGTCACAGTTATCTGAGCAAGAGCTCGTACGAAGAGAAAAACTAGCAAAATTACGTGCGTTAGGGATTAATCCTTATCCAGCAGATTTATTTCCTGTTTCTGAAACCTCAAAACAAGTCAAACAGGACTATAAGGAAGGCAAACAGGTAGTTATTGCTGGACGTTTAATGTCTCGTCGTATTCAAGGTAATGCTAGTTTTGCAGAACTACAGGATAGTGAAGGGCGTATACAAGTTTACTTTAATAGAGATGAAATTTGTACAGGAGATGATAAAACCAAGTATAATGATGTCTACAAAAAATTACTAGATATTGGCGATTTTATTGGTATAGAAGGTGAGTTATTTACTACTAAAGTTGGTGAAAAAACTGTAATGGTTAAAGATTTTACGCTTTTAAGTAAAGCCTTAAAACCTTTACCGATGCCAAGAACTGATGCAGACGGAAAAATTCATGATGCATTTACAGACCCAGAAATGCGTTACAGACAGCGTTATGCAGATTTAGCTGTAAACCCACATGTTAAAGAGGTTTTTGTAAAACGTACAAAACTTTTTAATGCCATGCGTTCGTTTTTTAACGACTCGGGGTATTTTGAGGTTGAAACGCCTATTTTACAACCTATTCCTGGTGGTGCTGCTGCACGACCATTTATTACACACCATAACAGTTTAGACATTCCATTATATATGAGAATTGCAAACGAGTTATACCTAAAGCGTTTAATTGTTGGTGGTTTCGATGGTGTTTATGAGTTTTCTAAAAACTTTAGAAACGAAGGTATGGACCGTACACATAATCCTGAATTTACAGCAATGGAAATATATGTTGCTTATAAGGATTACAATTGGATGATGGATTTCTGTGAACGTCTTTTAGAGCATTGTGCTATTGCAGTAAATGGTACTTCGGAAGCTACTTTTGGAGAACACAAGGTAGATTTTAAAGCGCCTTACAAGCGTATTACTATGGCAGATTCTATTAAAGAGTTTACTGGTTTTGATATTACTGGTAAAACTGAAGATGAGATTAGAGCGGCTGCCGAAGGTATGGGCATTGCTGTAGATGATACTATGGGTAAAGGAAAATTAATTGATGAAATTTTTGGTGAAAAATGCGAAGGAAATTACATACAACCAACATTCATTACAGATTATCCTAAAGAAATGAGTCCTTTATGTAAAGAACATAGAGACAACCCTGAACTAACGGAGCGTTTTGAATTAATGGTTTGCGGAAAAGAAATTGCAAATGCTTATTCTGAATTAAATGACCCTATAGATCAACGTGAGCGTTTTGAGCATCAATTAAAATTAGCTCAAAAAGGAGATGATGAAGCTACTGAGTTTATAGATCATGATTTTTTACGTGCTTTAGAGTATGGTATGCCTCCTACTTCTGGAATGGGAATTGGTATGGATCGCTTAATTATGTTTTTAACCAATAATCAATCGATACAAGAAGTGTTATTCTTCCCACAAATGCGCCCAGAAAAGAAAGTTGTTCCTATGAGCGATGAAGAGAAAGCGGTATTCGAAATTTTGAAAAAAGAAACGCCTATTGTATTAAATGATTTAAAAGCACAATCTGGTTTAAGCAACAAAAAGTGGGATAAAACCATTAAAGGCTTAACTAAGCTTGGTGTTGCTAAAGTAAATAAAACAGATGATGGTTTGTTTGTAGAAATAGTATAACTACTACATGAAACTGTTAAAACAATATAAAGCATATAGTCTTGGACTATATGCTTTTTTAATTTTTATCCATTTTGTTTTAAAAGACAGGCTATTTCCAATAAGTATTATTTTCTATGCTACACCTTTAATTTTAATTATTTTGTTAGGATGCCTTATAGTATTCTTTTACAGGAAACAAAAAACAATAGTTTACCCAATTATAATATTTCAGTTTGTATTATCTTTTTACTGGTTTAACCAGTATTATTTTACTCAAACCAAAAAACCTCTATCACAAACTAATTCTGTTTTATTTTGGAATGTTGCTAAAAGGAAACAATTTCCTATTCATCCAATCATTACGCATACTAAAAACAACAGTTGTAGTATTATTACTTTAGTTGAAGCGCTTTATGTTAATGAACAGGATTTAGAAAGCTTAAATACAAACCTACCTAATTATAGTATAAAAAAATTAAGAGGTGATATGTTATTAGGAGTAAAAGGCACTATAGATTCTATTAGCTATAAATATGTAGATAAACAATACAAATTTAACCACATTAAAACCTCTATAAATAATGTACCCACAAGTGTTTTAATTGTAGATATTTATGCTAGTCCTTTTATTAATAAGAAGCAACCACTTATAGAAGTCCTTGATTATGCCAATACTCATAACATAGATATTATTGTTGGAGATTTTAATACACCTTACGAAAGCGTTCACTTTACAAATTATACTAAATGGTATTCTAGTTTCCATAATTACAATAATGGTTTTTCTGCAACATGGCCCTATAGCCTTCCGTTATTAGAACTAGATCAAATATGGGTTTCCCAACCTTTAAAACCTAATATTCTTAATAGTTATGAATATACTGTTTCTGACCACAAACTATTAATTGCTGAATATTACAATATTAGCAAAAGATAATTCCTGTATAAAAAACAGGAAAAACCACTAGCTATTAAGGATTATAAAACTCTATTTTACAACCACTTATATATACATATTTGCATAATCAATTGATATGGCGCAAACCGAAAAGCCAATATTAAACAGAGTAGGTAGGCAAATAAAAATATAATGGTTTCATTTAAAGAATTATCAATTACATTTGATTCTACAAAAGGAAAAAAACAAAGAGAGATTGCTACTGCAGTTTTTAAATCGAAAGTTAAATCGGCTCAAGCAGTTTTAAAAGGTTTTAATATTCGCTATACAGATGGAGATCATCATGTATTAGAACAAGAAATAGATTTAGATATCACTAAAATTGTAGGTAACACTGTTACTGTAGCTGCAGATTTTCTATTAAGAGATAGTAGCGGTCATATAGATGATCGTTTTCATGGCTGGGTACAATGTGTTGTAATCGCAAACACGTAATACAAAAGAGTAGAACTAAAATAGAAAGCGCATATTATTTAAATAATGTGCGCTTTCTTGGCTCTAAACTATAAACTAAATTTGGATTAATTTAATTAAGGGTTTAATTCAAATGCTTAAGAATTTGTTAAGTCTTCTGTTTCAAAATCACTATCTAAAGTGTCTGAAAAAAGCATAAGGAGGGATTGAATAATTTTCATAGCTTTAATTTATTTTTCTTTTCTATTAAGTCGAACAGAAAATAGATGCCTTACATTTTTTTACATCCATATCTATTATTTTAAAGTAAGTTTGTAATATCATCACTATTTATGGATATTGTCGAACAATAAGCCTAACAGTATATTTTGAGAACTACAGACAAAGCGTTATATTTTTGTAATACACATCCTTTTTTATTTTCTCATAAAAACTGCAAACTGTGTAGGCGAGGTATGTGCCATACATGTATTAACAATAATGAAACAGTTTGCGCTTCTTGTATTAAAGAGCGTTATTTTACTCCAGATTATTACACTAACATGCAAGAAGTTAAACATGCTTTATTAATAGGTATTATAGTGCTTATTATTTATTCTATTTTCTTTTTCTCAACAGCGCACCAATTAGAAACAATTAATTTGCTATGGAGTTTTATTGGAGGAATTGCTATTGGTAGTGGGTATTATTTAATTAAGAATGTATCTCTATATTCTGAAACAAATAAAATTCCATTTATAGGTTTTAAATTTACATTGGTACTTGTTGCATTAACCTTTGTTTTAGGTATTCCAATAGTCTATTTTATATATAAAACCTTTGTTTTAATTAAAACATATTATTTTAAATCTAACACCAATACTTTAGGTCGTTATTAAAATAAATAAGAATAATGAAAGTAAAAAAAGGAAGTTAAAGTGGTAAGTTTTTAAGAAATGTATTAGTTACCCACTTGTAAAAGATATTTTTATTAGAGACATTTATACCACGCTCTCTTAAAGCTTTAATTCTATTAATAGTTTTTATAATTTTTAAAACTATTAACAGAAGAATTACTATTGTACTAACCGTTAAAATTGCCCCCATAATTATACAACATTAATAAATAATAAAATAGAAAGCATCAATCTACTTCCATAAATCGATAAATCGACTATTAAAATCGCTAAAAAGCATAAAAATTCGCCATAACACCTCCATTTATTTTGCAGTAATGTTAATTATCTATATAATCAATAATAAATAGTTAAAAAACAGAGGAAAACACAAAAAAAAGACTTTAGAGGCTCTAAAGTCTTTTTTTAATATTATAAAATTATGTTATAATCCTAAAACTGAAGTTCCTTGTTCAAAAACCACATCTACTGGAATATTTGCATGACTAAGTTTATCTAAATCTCCCTGAAGTTCTTTAGAAATGCTTACATAATTAGCTACAAAATTATTTACACCATTGTAATCTCCATCTCCTTGATAACTTAAAATAACTTCGGAAAGTGTTTCCATTGCAAACTCCATTTTTTGAAAGTTAACGGTATAGGTTCCATTATTATTTCTAGTAAATGCGCCCATTTGCTTAAAGAAATTAAAACGAATCATATTTGCTTTTCCATGTGCACTAGAGGTTCCAAAACGAACAGATCTAAATATACCCGCCATAAAGGTTACCATATTGTCTTTTAAATCTTCTTTTAACTCACCTTTTGCATGCAGTTGTTGTACCATATATAAGCCAAGAATGTCTGCTTTTCCTTCTTCTAAAGCACTAGCGTGTTCTTTAAGTGCTGTTCTTACTGTTCCTTTTCCTGTTATTGTATTTTTAATTCCTAATCCATGTGCTACTTCATGAAACATGGTATTAGCAAAAAATGCATCGAAAGTAATATGTTTTCTTTGAGCAGGATCTATTAAAACATCTGCAATAGGTACTAAAATTTTATCAAACTTAGCCTGCATTGCATTTTTTAGCTGTAGGCGTCTTGTTCCTTTTTTTAGTTGCACTTCTTCATCATTAGGTAAATTAATTGCTATCGTTTTACTTCCAGAGTTACAATCTCCTGCATAAAAAACCACATCGTAAGCATTTAAGTCGCTATCTGTTCCTGGTTTTTCTTGCTTATATTTTTCACCCACTGGTAAACCTTTTTGTAATTCTGGTAAAAAGCTACTAAACTTCTCTAGTTTTTTGCTCCAGTCTTGGTCTTTAATTAGCACATAGCCTTCATGAGCGGCTTTGTTTCCAAATAATTGGTCTTCGTAGGTTTCAATTGGCCCAATCACAATATCTAGTGTATTGTTTTTCATATCCATCCATGCATAATCACTAGCTTGATAGTCGTCATTTAATAGTGCTTTTGCTCTTAGCTCTAAATATTTTTTTAGTCCTTTATCTTCCGCTAAACTTGCTGCTTCTAATAATAGTACTGAAACTTCTTTTACTTCTTTTTCAAATTGTTTGTGGTATGGTATGGTGTACAATTTACCTTCTTCATCACGGCGAACAAAATTATAAATACTAGACTTGTCTTTCATCGTCGCTTTTTCAAATGCTTCCTTTGTTATATCTGCTGGATAAAAATTTGCGCCTTTAGGTTTTTCTCCTACGCCCTCGACAAAAGGTTTATTATTGTCTAATCGATCCCATGGTCCATAATTAATTTTTATATACTTTTTAGTATCGTCATCTGTTGTATTTTCTAATAAAGCATCTAAATCGCCATAGGCTTCATATGCAAATAACTTATTCATTTTATCTGCAGTCTTAATTAAAATAGGGAGCATTTGGCGCTCTTTTGCTGTTAATGTATTTAGATTGGATGTTAATTTTACACTTACATATTTATCTAAATTCATTTGCATTGCTGTTTTTTCGGTTTTAACAACATCTTTAGTTGTAGACTCTATAGTTGTTTTATCTCCATCTTTTTTACAGGACCATAAAACGGTCATTAACAATAAGGTTCCTATCGTTTTTTTCATTGCTATAATATTATACATTACCTTCCAAAGTTAGCTATTTTTATATTGCTATTCTACATAGTCGGCAATTGGGACTTTATTAATTATTACATTTTTTAAAACTGCATCACCTTCTTTAACGTATACCAAGGCATAAGTATTATTTGGTATTGTATCGCGTTGTGCTTCTCTATGAGCCTCTTCGGCAGGTTTAGCTTTACTTTCTTCCATATAAAAACGATTAAATGGTAAGTTAAATCTTAATGTATTGGTGTTATAATTATACCAACTTGCTTTAGCTATAACATAATCTTCCTTTACTGGTAATGGTTTTTTGCTAACTTGGGTTAACTGAGCAAACCCTAAACTGTCTTTTTTTATATACACATAAACATCGTCTTGTCGCAACCAAGTAGTATCTGGTGTAATCGCCGAATTTATGTTATAGCGTAATGTTATGTATTTTCCTCTAAAAGGATCTGTTGGATCTATAGGTTCTGTTCTAAACTTATAGGCAGTTCCAGAATCTAAAATAGTTTCTTGACCTAAAATCATTTGTATTGGAATAAACAATTGTACTAATGCGATTAATACAAATAGTATAAATATGTGTTTTATTTTTATAGCTTGCATAAGTGTTATTTTAGTGTTTTACATTGTTTGCATTTTGCTTTTTAAGCATGATGTAATTGGTTATAAAAAAACCAACACCAACGGCTACAAATAATAACCCTCTAACTACAAAACTCATGTTAGTATCTAGAAATCTACAAAATATTAGAGCGGATACAATTAATAATCCGTAATTTAAAACTCCAAAATGCATTTTATCTACTCCTATTTTTATAGCATTTATACCTAAAACAAATAATAATATATTTGTTATTACTGTTGGTATAACATCGTCTGTTAGTCCTACAAAAAACAAGACACTCATTATTATGTATATATAATGAAAAAGGTTAAAGGTTTCCAACCGTTTCTTTAATAGTAAACGTATTAGTACAAACGTGGTTAGTATAAATAAGACAACAACAAGTGAGCTTTCACTAATAAAAGCATGTTTAATTCTTAACACATCTTTCCATACCCATCTAAAGCTTGCAGTTAATAACAAGACTATAGAGCCTAAAGAGCCAAGAACTAAATAGCCATTTTGTCTTAGTTTTAAATTTTCTAAAACGCCTAACTTTCCTATATTATAGAATAAACCAAATAGAATAATATAAGAGAGAAATATTAATTCATCGAATTTAGTAATAAATGCACCTAAGGTTATTGCTAAGCTTAATGGTAAAAGCCAATTAAAAACAGATGTTATATTCGCTTCAAATTTATGTTTTAGTAGAGTATAATAATATGGTAATAACACTAGTAGAAGCACCAAATACATCCATGGGATATTACTATTATACGAATAGCCATATTCGCAAGCATATATTGTAGCAAATAATAAATGTAATAATGCTAAGGCATGAGATTTTAACAAATATATTAATGGTGCACACAATAATATCCAAGTTAACATATAACGACTAAAATTACCTGGAATATTATATATCTGACTCACCATTGCCATGGAAGCACCTACTGCAAAAAACAAAAATACACCTGATGCTTCTTTCCATGTTTTACTTTTTTGTTTTAAAATGGAAAAGCCAACCAGCAATTGCCCTATAATTAATGGGGCGAAAGCAAAACATGTTTTTATTGTTTTCGGAAAATCATCCCAATTGTGTGCTAGTATTAAAATAATTCCTAACCCGACTAAAATAGAACCTAATACTCCAAACACAGTAAATAATCGGTTAGGGTTTGTTGGTTGTTTTAAGTTATAGTAATGTTCTATTTTGGAAGCAATGTCTTGAGATATCACGCCTTCTTTTACCAATTCTGGTAATTCTTTTTTAAGTTTTGAATGCATTGTTATTGCTTTAATATTAATGATATGGCTTTTTTACGCAAAAGGATAAGACCAAATAGCTAAACCAAGTAATATAAATTCTAAAAGTAGAAAAAGTAGATTCCTTATTATCTGATTATTAATTTTTATAATAAAATAATAATCGATTAGCGCAAACATTATTCCTAACCCAATTAAAATAGGAATTGAAAATACTAGTACTAATGAAGTTCCTCCTCCAACTACAGGGAAATATGCTTTCATTATTATTTGAATAATAGAACTTATTAGAAAAATGGCGAATCTTAATTCCTTATTCATATTTAGTTTGATTGCCCTATAATAAATTGTACAACTGTTAAACTTATTCCCATAATCAAAATTATTATAGAAAGATAAACATAGTTAGGCGTTTTAAACTTTTTTTTATAGAGTCCAATTATAGCAAGAATCAATAATAAGGGTTGTCCTAAAATACAAGGTATAGTAAACATTTCTTGCATAACTCCTATTAGCACATACCGCGATTTAAAAACGGTATGGTTTAAATATATTAAAAATAGAAATAAAGGTGCAAAAATTGAAAACGCTAATATTAGTTTTTCTAACGTTATGTTTTTTGATGTCATCATGTAATGTTTTTAATTTTTGTTTAAAAAACGGCGCAACATATTTGCTACGCCATTTTTTTTGGTTAACTAACGTAACCAATCATCAAAACAAAAAGATCATATACACGATAATTCCTTCAGCAATTCCTGTTATTATAGACATTCCAAGAATATCTTTTATTTTACTTCTTAAAAAGAAAACGGTGCTTAATATTGCTATAATAGCGGCTAGCAATATTTCTAAAGCACCAATCTCAGATAATAAATACGTTATTCCTGTAAATGCAGCGGTTACTCCTAATGTTATAAGTCCAAACTTTATAATTTCGTCTTTAGAATAATTCCCTTCTTTAAATCCTTTTCTTAAATCTCTTAATACAGAGAGTATAAATAATAATGGTACTACCGATAAAAATGGTGCAAAAACGACTTTAATCCCTTTTACAATGGTTAAACTATTGTAGTAAAAAAATGCCATAGCTGTAAATGCTAATAAGCCTGTTACTATTATAGATTGAAATGTGAATAATAATTCTCTCTTTTTAGTATTATCTTTTTGCTCTGTGTTGTTAAATATTTGATTCATAATATTATTGTTTTTGATGATTTAATGTTGTTTAGTTTGATAAAAAGAAAACGTGTACAGCCAACGCTAATAATACGCCACTTAAAACCCCGTTTACTTTTAGGTTATTATACAGTATATAATTAAGCACATAGCTACTTATTGTTGTAGAGTTTATTAAATGTGCAAAAATTAAATTTTGTTCTAATTTTTGTTGTGTTATTAGTTCTAACACCTGCATGATTGCTAAACTAGAAACAATAGCGACTATTAATAAAATAGTAGCGGGTCTTTGGTTTTTAAGTTTATACTCGTCTGTATTTTTGGGTAGAAAATGCTCTATTAAAATAAAGCGAACAAAAAATAGCATTGGGATAGGAAACAGTATAGATGCAATTATTTTTATAACATCTTTTAATGTTTTTATTTCGTCGTATCCTAAAAATACTAAATAGACAAATACTAAAACTGAAATTCCAGTAGTTACAATAAAAGCGGCATTTACTTGCTTTAGCTTCATTTTCTATATACCTAAAGGGTTTATAATGGTTGTATTATTACAACTCATAAATGCAACACACTTACTATAGCTTTTTATTGTTTTTTTCTTAATTGTTTTTGAAAAAACGGTCATTGTTCCAAATACAACTATTAATACGGTGGTTTTTAGATAATGATTCATATTGTTTTGTTTTTAATGATTACAGGACAAAAGTGCAATACTTTATAATTGTACAAAACACAATTTCAATTAAAAACTGACGATATAATTTATATTCAATATCTTTATAACACTATAATTAGTATTTAAAACAATAAAAAACTGACGATATAATGACAAATTTAAACGATATAATATCTACGCTTTCTTCTGAAGAGCAACAACAGTTTATTAATTATTTAGAGCGAAAAAACAAACGTAATGACACAAAAAACATAATATTATTTAAGCTTCTAGTCAAAAATGAATTCGATTCTAAAACAATATGCAACACTATATATAAAAACTATAATAAAGATGCATACCACGCTTTAAGGAAACGTTTATACCAATCTATTATAGATTTTATAGCTAATTCTAATTTAAAAGAGGAGAATTCTGTAGATATGCAAATTATTAAATACATTTTAGCGTCTCGTACTTTTCTAAATCATAAACACTATAAAGTAGCTTATAAAATTTTAGATAAAGCAGAAGCCATAGCTACAGAGCATCATTTATTCGCTATACTAAATGAAATCTACCACACAAAAATTCAATATGCTTATGCCAATCCTCAATTAGATTTAGATAGGCTTATTATTAAGTTTAAAAACAATCAGAAAAATCATTACCTAGAGGATCAATTAAATATCGTTTATGCAAAAATTAAACAAATCTTAAATAATATTGCATATAAAGGAGAGGTATTAGATTTTGAAACTCTTTTAAACACGACTTTAAAGGAGTACAATATAAATAGTAACGATTTAATGTCTTTTAAATCACTTTATCAGTTAATATCTATAGTTAGTATTTCTGCATTTGTTTCTAAAAACTACTTAAAAATAGAGCCTTTTTTAATTCATACATATAAAACGATACAAACACATAAAAATAAAGACAAGCAATTATTTTATCATATACAAGTTTTATACTTAATCGCTAATACCCTTTTTAGAAATAAAAAATTTAACGATTCTCTTTTCTATTTAGAACAAATGCACAATCATATGCTACTAAAACGAAAAAAGCATTATAAAACATTTCTACTTAAATACAATTTATTACTTGCCCTCAACTACAACTACTCTAGCCAACAAACTAAAGCTATAACTATTTTACAACCATTTACAACCTACAAACACCAAGATACCGAAAACTTATTAGACATACATTTAACCTTAATTATGTTTTATATCCAGTCTGGCGACTATAACAAATCTCATCAATTATTTTCAAAATTTTATCATACAGATAATTACTATGAAGCTAAAGCGGGTAAAGAATGGGTTTTAAAAAAGAACTTAATAGAAATTATTTTACATATAGAATTACATAACATAAATTATGTAGACTCAAGATTATTGAGCTTTAAAAGACTACATTTTAAATACCTAAAAAGTATAAATCAACAACGTGTTATTACTTACCTAGCTTTAGTAGAAGACTATTATAAAAAACCCGAACAAGTAACAACAGAAGCTTTTTACAATAAAGTAGAACATGCCTTTGATTGGGTAGAGGCAAAACAGGAAGATATTTTTGTGATGAGTTATTATGCTTGGCTTAAAAGTAAAATGGAAAACAAGCCGCTATATAACACTACATTGCAATTAATAAAACAAGCACAAACTGTTAATTAGTCGTTAAAATAACGTTCTGTTTAAACCTTTTATTTTTTTGTTGGTCTTAGAAGCAAATAACAATTAAAAACATAAGTAGGATGAAAAAAATAGTTTTTGTATTAATCGCTTTAATAGCGTTTCAAATTAATGCCCAACACAGAAAAGAGGGACATGACGAGCATAAAAAGGAAAGACGCCACAACATGAAAGACATAAGTGCAGAAGACATGTCTCAATTACATACTAAAAAGTTAACATTAGCTTTAGATTTAACTGAAGCACAGCAAAAAAAGGTTAATGCTTTAAACCTTAAACATGCTAAAGCTAAAAAGGCAAAAATGGAAGCTAGAATGAAAGCTAAAGAAGCTGCTAAAAAACGCTCTCAAGAAGAACGTTTAAAGCTTATGAATGAAAGATTAGATGCGCAAATAGCCCATAAGAAAGAGATGAAAGCCATTCTTAATACAGAGCAATATAAAAAATGGGAAAACATGCAAGCTAAAAGAAAAAGAGCTGGAAAGAAAAGAACTATGGGTAAAAGAAAAGCTATGAAAAGACCTAAACACAGAGAGGAGCATAAAGAATAACAAAACAGCTTAATGAATTAGTTTTTTAAGCAGTAAAAAGATGCCGATTATCTAATCGGCATCTTTTTTATTTGCTAATATTATGTAAATAGCTTTACTTTGGGTAATTAACGTCTAATTATCTAAAAATGATGAAGAAAATATTTACTTTATGTTTTTTTGCTTTTGCAATGGTTATAGGAACTCAATCTGCAACAGCTCAAAGCAAAGCTGAAACTAATGAAAAAGCAGTTAATACTGCTAAAAAACTACAACAATTATTGCAATTTGATGACGCTACTCTATCTAAAGTCTATGAGGCTTATAGAGAATATAATAGTAAAACAGCTACCATAAAAGCTACAAATGAAGTTGGCACAGAAGCTCACAAAAAAAACACTAAATTAGTACAAGATCGTTTAATGTCTTCTATGAAAAATGCTTTAAATAATGAGGCATTATATAATAGATACTTAATAGCTACAGATCAACCAGGAGCTAAAGTTGATAGAACTGGAATGCAAGTACGCCAAAGAGCTGCTCAAAAAAAATAAAAGCATATTTGCTTTTCTACATAAAAAAAAAGATTATCTATTAAGTTAGATAATCTTTTTTTTATTGATGTTTATCTTATTTTTTTAGCAACTTACATATTACTAAAAACTACATCGCATGCAGCTATTGTTTTATCTAAATCATTATAAGTTAAGGCATCTGTAATAAACCATGTTTCAAAAGCACTAGGCGCTATATATATACCTTGATTTAACATACCATGAAAGAAACGCTTAAATGTTTCATTATTTCCTTTAGCTGCTGTTTCAAAATCAAAAACATCTCCTTCATCAAAATGAACAGAAATCATAGAGCCTACTCTATTTATAGTATGGGCTACACTATGTTTATTTAAAACATTAGATAATCCTTTATGTAAATATTCTGTTTTTTCTGCTAGTCTTGTAAAAATTACATCATCATTATTTAATGCTGTTAACATTGCTAAACCGGCTGCCATTGCCAATGGGTTTCCACTTAATGTTCCTGCTTGATATACTGGTCCTAAAGGCGCTAAATAATTCATAATCTCTTCTCTAGCTGCAAATGCTCCTACAGGTAATCCGCCTCCTATAACTTTTCCAAAGCAAACAATATCTGCATTAATTCCTAATAATTCTTGAGCACCTCCTTTTGCCAGACGAAACCCCGTCATAACCTCATCAAAAATCAATAAAACATCATGTTTATCACATAAATCTCTTAAGCCTTCTAGAAATCCTTTTTTAGGAGGAATACACCCCATATTCCCAGCTACGGGTTCTATAATAATGCAAGCAACTTCATTTTTATTAGCTTCAATAAGCGCTGCCACATTATCTAAATCATTGTATTTAGCAAGTAATGTGTCTTTTGCAGTGCCTTTAGTTACACCAGGGCTATTAGGAGAGCCAAACGTTACTGCACCACTACCTGCTTGTATTAAAAAGGAATCACTATGCCCATGATAACATCCCGAAAATTTTATTATTTTATCTTTTCCTGTGTAGCCTCGTGCCAAACGCACAGCACTCATACAAGCTTCTGTTCCAGAATTAACAAACCTAATTTTATCTATATTGGGCACCATAGAAACTGCTAGTTCAGCAATTTCAGTTTCTATTTGAGTTGGCATACCAAAAGAGGTTCCTTTTTTAGTCTTTTCTATTACTGCACTAACTACAGGCTCATAAGCATGTCCTAATATCATTGGCCCCCATGAATTAATATAATCTATTAATTGGTTTCCGTCTTCATCATATAAATAGGCTCCTTTTGCTTCTTTTACAAAAATTGGAGTTCCGCCTACTGCTTTAAATGCTCTAACTGGAGAGTTAACACCTCCTGGAATAACTTGTTCTGCTTGTGCAAACAATGCACTACTTCGTTTATAAATCATAAACTATTATTAATCTTTTGGTAAGGGTTTAACAAATAATGCTTGTCCTTCAAACAAATCATTATTTTCTAAACTATTTAAATCTTTAAGTTCTTGTACTGTTAAATTATAGCGCCTAGATAACGAATACAACGTATCTCCTTTTACCACAATATGCTTCTCATTTACACCTGTATCTTTACCTAAAACTTCTGCATCAAAACGATATAATTGATAACGTTCTATTAAACTAATTAGTTTTTGAGGATACTTTCTATCTGTTGCATAACCCGCAGCTCTTAGCTCTCTAGCCCAGCCTTTATAATCATCTTTTTTAAGTTTAAAAAGCTTATGATAACGCTTACGACCTTTTAAAAATAGAGAATGATCTCTAAATGAGTATTTCGAATTTTTATATTTTCTAAAGCACTCTTGATCTTTATCATCATCATGATAAATACGACCTCCTTTCCATCCGCTATGGCACTTTATCCCAAAATGATTATTTGCTTCTACAGATAAACGCCCTTTTCCTGAGGCCGATTCTAAAATACCTTGTGCTAAAGTTATACTCGCTGGTATATTATAATTACGCATTTCGTCTTGAGCTATATCACTATAAATTGCAATATATTCATCTGTAGGTGTTGCATATACTTCTGGTGTGTCTTTTATTGTAACTTCTACTTTTGGTTTAGTCTTTGGAGTAGTTTTAACGACAACCTTTGGTTTAGTTTTTACAACCCTTACTTTTTTATTCCTCTTTTTAGTTGTTGTTACTCGTTTTTGAGAGCCACAACTAGAAAGCAGCGCTAATAAACCTAGAATAATAAATATATGTCTCATTAATTTCATTGTATTAAAGGCAGTTTTCTTTGTTTTAATCTTATATTCATTCCCTTAATTCCTTGCAATCCACCTGTATGGATAACTAGTATTTTAGAATCTGGTGGAAAATAATTGTTTTTTATCATATCATAAACACCGTACATCATTTTCCCTGTATAAACCGGATCTAAAGAAATATTATGTCTTTCTTTGAACTGATTAATAAACGTTACCAATTCAGTATTTATTTTAGCATAGCCACCAAAATGATAATCGCTAATTAACTGCCAATTATCTTGTTTTGCAAACTTACTAATATCTTCAATTAAAAAATCACCTTTTAATGCCGAAAATCCTAAAACTTTTTGATTTGGTAATGCACTATTAATTATACCAGAAATTGTGCCACCTGTTCCAACAGGAACACATATATAATCAAAAATATTGTCAGTTGCTGTTAAAATTTCTTCACAACCCTTAATTGCTAAAGCATTTGTTCCGCCTTCAGGTACAATATAAAAATCTTTGAACTCTTTTTTTAAACTCTCAATAAATAATTCTGAGTCTTTGTTCCTATAATCACTTCTACTAACAAATTTAAACTGCATTCCACATTGTTGAGCATATAATAATGTTGGATTGTTATTAATTTGTTTTTCTAATTCTTCACCTCTAATAACACCTATTGTATTTATTCCATAAAGTCTTCCTGCAGCAGCAGTTGCAGCAATGTGATTAGAAAATGCTCCGCCAAAAGTTAATAATGTATTAACGCCATCTGCTAAAGCTTTCTCAATATTATATTTTAATTTCCTGTACTTATTACCTGAGACTTCTAAATGGATTTTGTCTTCTCTTTTTACATACAACTCCACAACACTAGACACTCCTTTTACTTGAGTAGTCTCCACAAAAAAAACACCACTTAAATTCTCCATAAACTCACCATCATTTTTTATGATTTAATTTTCACCTTGAAAGTAACTAATAACAAAACTTACTGCCATACACCTTTTAGTATTCATCCCTCTACATTATTATAGTTAATACATTAATGTTCAAATTTACTTATAAATACTTTTAATTTACAAATACGGTTTACATATACTGTATTTAAATAATAGTTTAAAATCTACCTTATCCTACGTACAACTTTACAGTATACTCTTCAATATTCAACATACAAGAGCAATAGAATAATATACTCAAAAAAAAGCGCATAAAAATATATCTATAACAAAATCAAGACTATAACATTTTATTAAACCTTAAAAAAAACCTTTTATCGATTTTATTACCAATACACAACATAAATACATACAAAAAAATGCATTTAAACGACAAAAAATGCATTTGAAAGAATTTTCAAAAAATAACTCATTTATTTTAACTATCTTTTGAATCAAGAATATGTATTTTATATATAAGTTATAATTATCGCTACTCCCAGGGCATTTATTATAATTTAATGTGCACTTTTAACATAATGGTTGTTGAACCTAAAATAGTTAAAATACAATATTAAAACTCCCCTTAATTTAATTTCTATTTAAGTATTAAATATGCTTTAATATTTAATGTGTGCTAAATATCTATTTGATTGTTAACCCCAAACTAACCTTCTATGATTGAAAAATTACTTTACACTCCTACCTTAGTTAAAATAACTAAGACACCAAAGCCTCTCAAATACATTACTTGTATTTTAATTCTCTTTATTTTTTCCATAAACAGTTATAGTCAATGTGCAAATATTACAGATGATGCTTGCACCTCCGCGGCACCTACAGTAGTAAGCACAAGTGTTTCTTGTACGCCCCCTGCTAATCAAGGAGGAAGGAGGAACTTTAGAGTAAACAATATGATTGCTGGAGCCACTTATAGAATTTCTAATTGCGGATCTGGCTTTGACACACAAATGACTATTAGAGATCTCGGTGGCACATCTGTAGCTTACAATGACGATAATGGCCCAGCTTGTAGCGGATCTGAAGCTTCAATAGATTTCACACCAGCTACAACTGGAGATTATAGAATACAACTAAACAGATATAATTGCGCCACCACAAATGCTTTAAATGGAGACATTGTTGTAACACTTACATCAGCACCTATTGCTCCTACTAATAACGATTGTAGCAATGCCATAGCCTTACCTGTTAACACTAGTTGTAGTTTTGCTACTTACACAAATGAAAACGCAACAGATAGTGGAGAAACTCCAGCACCTGGCTGTTCTAGCTACTTAGGTGGAGATGTTTGGTTTACAGTAACTGTACCTGCTAGTGGAAACCTTAATATTGATACAAACACTGGAGTAGTTACAGATAGTGGAATGGCTGTATACTCAGGAAGCTGTGGTTCCTTAGCATTAGTTTCTTGTGATGACGATTCTAGTACTAATGGTAACATGTCATACATTTCTTTAACAGGCCAAACACCAGGAAGCACATTATATATTCGTCTTTTTGAATATGGCAATAATAACAATGGCACATTTGATATTTGTATAACCGACCCTACTCCTAGTTGCTCTACACCAACAGCCCAACCCACTGCTTTAACCTTTGGAGCTATTACAACATCTACAATAGACGCTACATTTACAGCAGCATCTCCCACTGCAGATAATTACTTAGTGGTAATGAACACTACTAACATTGCGCCCTCACCAGTTAACACAACAACCTACAACATAGGTGACACTATTGGAGCAGGCAATACTGTTGTAGACAACGATACTAATTTAGCATTTACAGCATCTGGTCTTACCGATAATACAACTTACTATTTCTTTTTATACTCCTTTAATAATACATCATGTAGCGGAGGGCCTTTATACAATACGACAAGTCCACTAACAGGTAACGCAACAACACTAACCATAGTACCATGTACTACTCCTACAGCACAACCCACTGCTTTAACTTTTGGAACAATAACAAGCGGTACTATAGATGGTAGTTTTACAGCGGCATCCCCTTCTCCAGACAATTATTTAGTAGTAGCAAACACCACTAACATACCTCCTTCTCCTACAAATACAACAACATACAATATTGGAGATACTATAGGAGCTGGAAATACTGTAGTAGATAATGATGCTAACCTATCATTTACAGCGACTGGTCTTAACACTACGACAACTTATTATTTTTTCATTTTTTCATTCAACAATACAGCATGTAGCGGAGGCCCTTTATACAATACAACAAATCCATTAACAGGAAACGCAACAACTGTAACTCCTAGTTACTGTATACCAACCTCATCAGATACGAACAATTATATAGATGATTTTAGCACTACAGGAGGCTCTACAAACATAACCAACAATGGATCTGGATATTCTGGTACTGGCTATGGAGACTTTACGAGCATGATCGTCACTCAAATAGCAGGAGGCACAGTAAATTTCAGTAGTACTTTTGTTGGTACAGGCATCCCAACATTTGGAGCAAATATATGGATAGACTATAATAATGATTCTGATTTTACTGATGCTGGAGAGCAAGTATTTGGCTCTGGAGCCTACGTAACTGGAATAACTGGAAGTTTTGTTATCCCTCCCGCTACACCAGCAGGAAGTTATAGAATGAGAATACTTATTGATTACTTCGACACCAACCCTGATTCCTGTTTTTTCTCTGCAACAAGAGGAGAAGCCGAAGATTACACTTTAGTTGTTGGCACCCCATTACCTTGTACAGCTCCAATAGCTCAACCTACAGCTTTAACCTTTAACTCTGTTACAAGTAGCACGATATCTGGAAGCTTTACTGCTGCATCACCTACACCAGATAACTACCTAATAGTAATGAACACTACTGGCTTACCACCAACACCAATTAATGCTACATCATATAACATAGGAGATACTATTGGAGCAGGCAATACAGTAATAGATAACGACAACAACTTAACATTCTCTACCTCAGGACTTACAATAACAACAACCTATTATTTCTTTATTTACTCTTACAACAATATAGGTTGTACAGGAGGCCCAATATATAACACAACCCTTCCATTAACAGGTAATACTACAACTTCTAGTATAGCTACTTATTGTGAGCCAACATCATCAAATGATGAATCTAACTTATATATAGACGATGTAGAATTCATAGGAACCCTTAATGATGTTACAAACTTAAATAACAGTTACTCATCTGTAGGAACAGTTGGTTACCAAGATTTCACTAGCTTAACCAATAGCATACAAGCACAAGGAGAAGGTATTAATGTGTTTTTAGAATCTGGTACTTATAGAGGCCATATAAAAGCATGGGTAGATTGGGATTTAGATGGCCTCTTTGAAGAAACCGCATCTGAATTAGTCTATGATACAGGAACTATTGCCACATCAAGCACAACATTTGGCTTTATAATCCCAGCTAACCAAGCCGTAGGAAACTATAGAATGCGTGTTAAAATATACAATAGCTTTTCTGGAGGCACAGAATCTTATGGTTATGATTTTGATTCTTGCGAAGATTTTAACACTAATGGATCGTATACAGAATATGGAGAAACAGAAGATTACACTTTTACAGTGATACAAAGTTGCGATGCAAAAATAACAAGTATTAGCGAAGGTTCAAATTGCGGTCCTGGAACTGTAGGCCTTTCTGTTACCGGTAGTAGCGGAACCATAGAATACAACTGGTATGCTAATACTACAGACGTAACTCCAATTGCAACAACCTCAACAGGAAACTGGATTACCCCTAGCCTTAGTACTACCACAGATTACTATGTTACAGCAGATAATGGTTCTTGCGAATCTTTAGTCAGAACAAAACTAACTGCAACTATAAGACCAATAACATCTCTCACTTTCACGCCTTCTGTACCTGAAGTTTGTGGTGAAGATGATATTATTCAAATCTCTGCAGCCAGTGCAAACGAAATTGCGTATCTAATAGATGAAGATTTTGAAGGCACAGGATTAGGCACATTTACAAATAACAACATACGCAATCATAGTGCAGGAGAAAGCGCTATAACAATGTGGCAGCAGCGTACAAGTACATTTATCCCTTCAGAACAAGTTTGGTTTCCCGCTATCTCTTCTGGCTTTGGAACTAATCAATTTGTTATGGCTACATCAGATTCTGGAACCACTAACATAACAGAAAACGCATTAGAATCTGCAACTGTAGACTCTTCAACTTTTACCAACCTAACCTTAAGTTTTGATATTTATTTCTCACGTTATTTTAGCACTATTCCAGAAAATGTAAACATTGAAGTTTCAACAAATGGAGGCGGAGCGTGGACTACAATTCAAACTTATGATGATGACATAGGCTATGGAACCGACATGTCTAATGTATCATTTAACTTAGACGCTTATATTAATGAAACTGATTTAAAAATCCGTATTCGATACTTTGCTGATTATTGGTGTGATGGAGTTGCAATAGACAATATTGAACTGTACGGATCTAGACCTGTTTTATCATCATTTACTTGGACAAGCGCAACAACAATTGATGCTTACATTGATGCTGCAGCAACAATTCCATACTCTGGTACAGCTGTAAATACAGTATATGTAAAACCAACAACAGCACAACTACAATCTAATACTTTTTCGTTTGTAGCAACCGCAACTTTAGATAATGGATGTGATGTAAGTGAAACAATATCTATTAATAACAGAACTAAATATTGGACAGGAGCTTCTTCTACAGATTGGAACGATCCTTCAAACTGGCTTCCTAGTGGAGTACCAACCTCTAATAACTGTGTTATTATTCCAGATCAAACTATAATATCTGGAACAAGCTATGATGCATATGCCAGAAATGTAACGATAAGACCTACTGGAGATTTAGAACTACAATCTGGTAACAATTTAACAGTTTCAGATTGGGTAACCGTGGATGCTAACGGAATTTTCAACATTAGAAATACAGCTAGTTTAGTACAAATTAATAATGACGCCAACAGTGGTATTTTTAGAATAGAAAGAGAAACTCAACCAATTTACAGATATGATTATACATATTGGGGGTCGCCACTAACAACGGCATCTGGCTTTACGTTATCTGACCTATCCCCAAACACCTTATATGACAAATATTTCAGTTGGCAATCTACAGTAGCAAACGGTCATGGTAATTGGATATTAGAGAATGCAACAACCACAAGCATGGAAAGCGGCAAAGGATACGCTATTCGAGCACCACAAACATATAGCGCTGACTCTGCAATAAAAACAACATATATGGGAACATTTGTTGGTACCGCAACCAATGGAGACGTAAATGTACCTATAACTATTGGAACCGATGCTAATATAGGATCCACCTATGGAGACACAACTGTTGGAGCAGATGACGACCAATGGCATCTTATAGGAAATCCCTACGCTTCTGCAATAGATGTTGTATCCTTCTTAAATAGTGCTAACAATAGCCCTTTACTAGATGGAACAGTGTACTTATGGACTCACAATACAGCTCCATCTACAGCAATAACAGATCCTTTTTATGCAGACTTCCAAGCTAATTATACAGGTAGTGATTACGCAACAGTAAACTCTTTAGGCGCTACAAACACAGCTGCTACAGGTGGTATTACACCTTCAAGATACATTGCATCTGGTCAATCTTTCTTTGTAATGGGCTTAAGTAACGGTACTGTAATATTTGACAACACCATGCGTGTAACCAACAACAATGATGTGTTTTTAAGAACTGTAGAAAATACAACTAACTTAACAAATAACGACTTTGAAAAACATAGAATATGGTTAAACTTAAGTAATGAAAATGAAGCATTCAGCCAAACCTTAATAGGCTATGCAGATGGAGCTACATTAGATTGGGATCGCGGCCTAGATGGTTTAGTAAACGGTGGCAACTTTGTTACCTTCTACTCTATTATTCCTAATAACGATCTTGCTATCCAAGGAAGACCTTTACCATTTAATGAGGCAGATGTTGTTCAATTAGGATACAAATCAACTGAAGAAGCATCCTACAGAATAGGGTTAGATCATATAGATGGATTATTTTTAGATCAAAACATCTATCTTAAGGACAAAGACTTAAATAGTATTCATGACTTAAAAACTGCTCCATATATTTTCAATTCAGAAATAGGAACATTTAATGATCGATTTGAGATAGTTTATACTAATGAGACATTATCTATAGATGAAGTTAACATAAACAACAACATAATTAAAGTTATTTATAACGACCACTTAAGTATCACATCCACTATCAAGCATATAAAAAGTGTAGTTGCATATGATATTTTAGGAAGAAAGCTTCAAACATACAATAATTTAAACACAAAAAACTTAGATTTAAATGGTATAGAAAAAGCCAACAAAATGCTACTATTAAAAATAACACTAACAGATAACACTATAATTTACAAAAAACCTATTTACTAAACTTTAAATAAATATTAAATGAAAAAAAAGCTCAATTTTAAAATTGAGCTTTTTTTTCATTTAATAACTTATCAACACACATTACGTTCTATAAAAACTAGCGATAAGAGCAATAAAATTAACCCCATAACCTAATTATCTACCTATAAATTATAGAGTTATATTCTCTATAAAATCCGACTTATTAACACTTCAAAATCTTTTACATTAAAAATTTATTTTTGTATTTCATAGATTTTTTTATACATTTAATCTATAATTTGGTTTTATAACGCTCCCTAATAGTTATTTTATCGAGTTTTTAACCCCTTAATCTAAAACTAACCAAAACTCCATATACTATGGAAAAAAAACTACTCCCAACTTTAAACTTTATAAAGTTTAATTTAAAAGGCTCTCTGTGTTTAATTCTTTTCTTTATTGTAGGCCTCTCTATTTCTTCTATTCAAGCTCAAAACAAAGTAAATAACAAACGAGCAATAGAGTCCCAGTCTAAAAGAATAAAAACAGATAATACTTTTATTACACCTAACGAACATGAGGAATTAGAAATATTAGAAAAAGCGATTTCCACAAAATCAGTAAATAAAACAAGTGTAACAGCCCCCTTAACAGCTTTAATGGCTTGCGAAGGAAGCTATTGCGTTCCAACTATTTCTGCTCCTAGTAGAGTTTTTCCTATATCAAATATCACTTTTGCTGGCATAAATAACTCAACAGACCCTGGAATTGGTACCACAGCAGGCTTTCAAGCTTTTTGTGATAATGCTACCGTTGAACTAGGCGGCTCCTATAATTTAAATATACAAGCACACACAAGTAATACAGGTTTATTCCAAGAATATGCCTTTTTCGATTGGAATCAAAACGGATCATATGTAGATGCTGGAGAGGTATACTACTTAGGTAATATGCCTGCCTCTAACGCAACAGATGGTGTTACATTAACTGCTAATATTGCTGTCCCTCCCACAGCATCGTTAGGCACCACACGAATGCGAATTATGCATTATTATAACTATACTGGAGGAGCGTGCCAATCTGCAAGTTATGGTCAATTCGAAGATTATAATGTTACAGTAAATGCTCCTATTGGCCCTTGTGTTCCAGAAACGCTTTCTAACGAAACTACCTTATATTTTGATGATGTTGAGTTTATTGGTACGCTAAATGATGTTACTAATTTAAATAATGGATATAATAGCACAGCCGGATCACAAGGTTATCAAGATTGGTCAGGATTAACCAATAGCATACAAGCACAAGGTGAAGGTATTAACGTATTTGTAGAAACAGTTGGAGGAAGAGGTCATATTAAAGCTTGGGTTGACTGGAATTTAGATGGCCTTTACGATTTTAACACAGAAGAAGTTTTCGATTCTGCAACAATAGGAACCTCTAGTACAACTTTTGGTTTCGTTATACCTCCTACTCAACCTCTAGGAGATTACACAATTCGTATACGTCTATATAACAGTTTTGCAGGCACTAATGAGTATTTTGGATATGATTTTGATTCTTGTGAAGACATAAACACCAACGCTGGATATACAGAATATGGAGAAACAGAAGACTACACATTTACAGTCATACAAAGCTGTCCAGCTATAATAGACAGCATTACAGAAGGTTCAAATTGTGGTAATGGAACAGTAGATTTAGAAGCAGTAGGAAGCACAGGAACACTACTATACCATTGGTATGCAAATGATACAGATGCAACTCCAATTGCATCAACAGCATCCACATCATGGACCACCCCTGCATTAACATCATCTCATACATATTATGTTACAGCAGATAATGGTTTTTGTGAATCTTTAGTAAGAACAAAAGTAAGAGCTATTATTATGCCTACAACCGTTTTAACATTTACACCATCTGTCCCTGAAGTCTGTGGAGAGGATGACTTTATAGAATTATCTGCCTCGGCCTCTAACGAAGTTGCCTATTTAATTGATGAAAATTTTGAAGATTCAGGATTAAGTGGGCTAGGCGTATTTACTAACAACAATATACAAGACAACGGAGCAGCAGAAAATAACATTACAAATTGGGTTCGAAGAGAAAGCACATTCATTCCTTCTGAACAGGTATGGTTCCCTGCAATTTCATCTGGTTTTGGGACAAACAAATTTGTAATGGCTACGTCTGATGCAGGAACAACAAATATTACTGAAAATGCCCTCGAGTCTGCATCTCTAAACACCTCTACATTTACAGACTTAACATTAAACTTCGACATGTATTTTTCTCGTTATTTAGTAAACGCATCTATTCCAGAAAATGTAACAATAGAAGCCTCTACAGATGGAGGAACAAATTGGACTAGCATACAATACTATGATGATGATGTAGGCTATGGTACTGCTTTCGCGAGTGTTTCCTTGGATTTGTCTGCCTATGTAAACGAACCAGATTTAAGAATTAGGTTTCGTTATTATGCAAATTATTGGTGTGATGGAGTTGCTATAGATAATATACAATTATTTGGAACTAGACCCTTAACATCATCTTTTACTTGGTCTGGTAGTACCTCTACAATTGATGCTTATGTAGATGCCGCAGCAACAATACCTTACATAGAGGGAGACACTGCAAGTACAGTATATATTAAGCCTAATGCTACACAATTAGAATCTACATCATTCTCATTCACAGCCACAGCTATTCTATCAAATGGGTGTTCTGTAAGTGAAAATGTATCTATAAACAACAGAACGCAGTTTTGGACAGGTTCAGTGTCAACAAACTGGAACAATCCAAACAACTGGTTACCAATTGGCGTACCAACTTCTAGTAACTGTGTAATAATACCTGATGATTGTATTATTACAGGTTCTGGTTACGATGCATACGCAAGAAATTTAAAAGTAAAATCGACAGGAAATTTAGAATTGCAATCTAATAATAACATAACAGTCACAGAATGGGTAAATGTAAATACTGGTGGAATTTTCGACATTAGAAATAGTGCCAGTTTAATACAAATAAATAATGATGCAAATATTGGAGATGTTAGAATAGAAAGAGACACCCAACCAATTTACAGATACGATTACACATACTGGTCCTCTCCTTTAACAACGGCTTCTAATTATAAATTGCTAGAGTTATCTCCAGATACTTTAGGCGATAAATTTTTTAGCTGGCAATCTACAGTCGCAAATGGTAATGGAAACTGGATATTAGAAAACGCAACCTCCACAGATATGGTTAGCGGTATTGGCTATGCTATTAGAGCACCTCAAACCTACAGTCCAGATCAATTTACTAAAGCAGTATATACAGCTACTTTTTCAGGAACACCAACAAACGGAGATGTAAATGTGCCAATTACTATAGGTACAGATGCAAACATTGGATTTTCTTATGGAGATACAGTCGTTGGAGCAGATGACGACCAATGGCACCTAATAGGCAACCCATATGCATCCGCAGTAGATTTAGTAGATTTTTTAAATACAAATTCTGCTATTTTAGATGGTACCGCATATTTATGGACACATAATACAGCCCCAGACGATTCTTACTCAGATCCTTTTTATGCAGATTTTGGAGCTAATTACACAGGAAGTGATTATGCTACAGTTAATTCTTTAGGAGCTACAGCAACAGCTGCCTCTGGCGGATTAACCCCTACGAGATACATTGCTTCAGGCCAATCCTTCTTTGTTATGGGCTTAGCAAACGGTACGGCTACTTTTAATAACACTATGAGAGTTTCAGGAAATAACGATACATTTTTAAGGACTACAGAAAGCAGTTTTAGTACAACCAATCTAGATATTGAAAAACATAGACTATGGTTAAATTTAAGCAACGACGAAGGTGCTTTTAGTCAAATATTAATTGGTTATGCCGATGGTGCCTCTCTAGAATGGGATAGAGGATTAGATGGTTTAGCCAATGGCGGCAATTTTGTATCTTTCTACTCTATTATTCCAGATGGAAATTTAGCTATTCAAGGCAGACCCCTTCCATTTAACGATGAAGATACTGTACAACTAGGGTTTAAAGCTACAGTTGCCAACACTTATAGAATTGGCATAGACCATTTAGACGATTTATTTAACGACCAAGACATATTTATAAAAGATAACAATACAGGCTTTATACATGATTTAAAATCTGCTCCATATATCTTTACTTCAGAAATAGGCACCTATAATAATCGTTTTGAATTAATTTACAAGAACCCCAATTTATTATCAATTGAAGAATATACACTTAACGACAATACAGTTAAAATAATAAATAACGAAACATTAGATGTTATATCCAATACTAAAGACATAAAAAATATTGTTGTTTATGATGTTTTAGGTAGAACATTACAAACCTACAATACAATTAACACTAATACCATCTCATTAACAGGTATACAAAAAGCGAATAGAGTTCTACTTATAAAAATAACACTTAACGATGATTCTATTATTTACAAAAAACCCATATACTAAACACAAAATAACAACACCATATTATAATACTTTTTAACCAACCAATACGGTTCATCATTTGTAAAACACTTTTAATCTAACAAAAAACACATATACCGAATAAATATTCACAGAATCACGATTAAGCGCATTTTATCGATTATATATACATAAAGTATGTTAGGAATGAATTTTAATGATATATTGTAGCACATTAACTGTTACAAACTAATTATTATTAACATCATAATTCCCAACGTTATGACTTATAAAATTCAAAATAAAGCAATTTTATTAAGCATTATAATATGCTCATTTTTAACCTTTGAATTATCTGCTCAAGTAGGAGTAGGTACTACAACTCCCAGAGGAGCTTTAGATATTTCATCTACAACTCAAGGAATGGTGCCGCCTCAGGTAGCATTAACAAGCTTAACAGTACAAGCTCCTGTAGTTAATCCGCAAGGAGGTGTTATACCAGATGGAACATTGGTATGGAATACCAATACAGCTGGTACAATTCCAAACAACGTATCACCAGGACTTTATTATTGGTTAGGTACAAGATGGATATCTGTAGCAGGGTCACCTGGAGGGTTAGACTGGTCTATTATAGGAAATGGAGGAATAGACGGCGGTGTTACTGGTGTTACTGGTGTACCAGCTACACAAGGAACTCATTTTGTTGGAACATACGACACAACAAATTTTGATATAAGAACATCTGGACTCCATGCCGCTCGAGCATCTTCATTAGGTGAATTTTTCATTGGAGCACTAGAAACGGTACTACCTGGGGATTTAATGAATGGTGTTAGTGAAGGTAACGCAGTTTTCCCATGGGCAGTAAACGGGTACACAGACCAAAATGGAGGAGGTGTATATGGAGCTGTTACTGGTGGAACTACTTTATTTGCAGGCGTACAAGGTGAATACAGTGGTACAAATTCGCAAGGACCTGGGGTTAGAGGTTTAACCACTACAACAACATCTGGTAGTAACTTTACCACCGATGTAGGAGCTGGAGTACACGGACAAATGGGAGGCGGTAGTATTACATCTTACACTTTTGGAGTTAAAGGAGACACAGGAGCAAATTTACAAAGAAGAACTGGAGGTGTTTTAGGTACAGATTTTTTAGCTAGTGGTAGTTTAGGCTATTATGCTAATAACGGAACAAGCTATGCAGTATATGCTTTTGGAGGTACTCGTATAGATGGTGGAGCTGGAGGAAAAACTACAAGTAATTATGTAGACACATCAATAGGTTTAGGTGTTCATGGTGGTGTTATTGGTGCTTGGGTTAAAGGCCATGAGTATGGTACAGTATTTACTGGAGACCGTTTTGCTAATTACAATCAAGGAAAAACAATTACTAACGAAGCCTTTATTGTATTAGATGAAAAACAAGATGGCTCAAGAGCTGTCTCATACGCTAACACATCAATGAGTCAAGATATTCAAGATAAAGGAAGAGGTAAACTAACAAATGGAACAAGTTACATTCCTTTTAATAAAGATTATTCTCAAATAATAGACGAAAGCGCACCAATTATAGTTACTGTTACACCTTATGGAGAAAGTAATGGCGTACACATTGTTTCTGTAGACAAAAATGGATTTACTATAAAGGAGAATAAAGGAGGACAATCTAATGTATCTTTCAATTGGATAGCTATTGCAGAAAAGAAAATCAAAGCAACTCCAATTTCGACAGAAATATTAAGTTCAGATTTCGACAGAAATATAAATGCTGTAATGTCTGATGAAAATTCAGAAGATAGTAAAGTAGCTATATGGAGCGAAAACGGAACAGTAAAATTTGGTAATGCACCAGTTAACCCGGCTAAAACAGAAAATATAAGTAATCAAAAAACAGCTTTACGTTATGACGAAGCGAAAAGAACACCAAGAAGAGAGAACTTAAGAGCTAGTCAATTAAAAACATTAAAGAAAAAATAATCCACTATAACTACAAGTAAATAATTCAAGAAGCCTTTACACCAAGTAAAGGCTTTTTCTTTATCCCTACACCCGATTATCTCACTAACCCTCAACTGTATTTCGTCGATAACTATATAGTAATATTCGAAATTTTATTTATGCACTATATTACAAAGTTGTTTTATAATTCTACAAAACCTATAGATTAAAACTCAATTCACATTAAATCAGTAAATTAAAATAACTACACAAGTTATTTACACCACTTACACAACTCCATTTCTAAATAACGGTGCTACACTTAAACGAAAAAAACAGGAATATTTTTTATTAACTAGTAAAAAACCTCACATTTGCTCGCCAAAATAAAAATATTCTATTACAATGAAATCTCCCTACATGATTAAAAATATAACACTTACATTAATCCTTAGTATATTTATAAGTTACACCACAACTGCACAAGTTGGAATTGGCACAACAACTCCTGAGGGCGCACTAGACATTACAACAGCAAATGCTGGCTTACTTATCCCCAGAGGTAGCTTAGCATCATTAACAGATACCACTACTTTTACAAATCCACAAGGTGGCGGACCAATAACAAGTACTTTAATATATAATAATGGTGCTGGAGGTGTAAATGTTGCTGGTTTTTACTATTGGGATGGAGCAGCATGGGTTATGCTAACAACCAGACCTTCTACAGACTGGACTATTGTTGGTAATACAGGCACAAACCCAACTATTAATTTTATTGGAACTGTAGATGATAATGATGTTTCTTTTAGAAGACAATCTGTTGAAAAGATGCGCTTAAACACTACAGAAACTTCTTTTATGGACAAAGTACAAATTAGAGATGGCGCAGCAAATTCTGGAGATGTATTAGTAGAACTAACAAATTCTAATGATGATGGTATAGTAAACATATACCAAGATAATGCAGTAAACCATCAAATATCTGGTAACAATACAACGATATTTAATGAATTAGGTTCAGATTTAGATTTAAGAATTGAATCTAACAATAACGAAAACGTAATGTTTGTTGACGCAGGTAACGATGCTGTTATTTTTGGTTCTACTGGAGCCTTATTTGCAGATGGAAATGCTTTTAATACAACTACACTTGCAGCTGCCGATGCCTATACAACAACTATAGATTATGTAGCTGATTTTGATAATGGTCTTTCTAGAGGTACCACTATGGGTTTAGGCTCTATTGAATTTCTTGTAGATGGTGAAGCCGAATTATACATAAGTGACACTTTTTCTCCTACCCAGCATTTAACATACGATCTAGGTTTTGCTAACGAATGGAGGAATATTTATGCAGGAAACATTTTCACTACTTCAGATATAAATGCCAAGAAAAATATAAAACCGATGACTTATGGTCTAGATGAAATTATGCAATTAAGTACTATTTCATACGAATTAAAAGACGATCCTTTTCAAGAAAACAGAATAGGTTTAGTTGCTCAAGAAGTTAATAAATTGGTTAAAGAGGCTTCAAAAACCGAAACTTATAAAAAGAAGGAGGATGGCACATTTGAATCTGTTAAACTTAAAAATATAAAAGTGTCATACATCTCTTTGGTACCAGTACTTATAAAAGCTACTCAAGAACAACAAGAGCAAATTAAAACTTTAGAAAATCGTGTGAATGAACAACAAAAAATCATTGATGCTTTCGAAGCACGTCTTCAAAAATTAGAAAAAAAATAATTAAGTACTACAAGTACTTTATAAACTTCCAAAACGGCCTTGATTTTAAATAATTAAGGTCGTTTTCATTTCTATAAGCTTCACGTTCAAAAGAGATATTTCTGTAAGCACTATACCAATTTCTGTATTGAACCAACCTTACAATAAACTCAATTAAATACAATGTATAAAAAGGCACAATTAATAGTTCTAATTGCTGTTTTAAATGTATTTTCTCATGATTAATGAGTACTACATCGTTTTTTAGTTTTTTATGTTTCAAAAAAACGAAAGGATAAATAGTAATGCCTGTATATCCTTTAGGTACTAAATATTTAGAAAATAAAATCATTGGTTAATAGCATTCAAAAATCATTCTAATTTACATTATCTTTGCGACAATATGAAAAAAATAATTCCTGTAGAGGAGGGCGACTATTATTTAACCCCAGAAGGTTACCGCTGTTTTACCGAACAATACCATTTAAAAAGAGGGTATTGTTGCGAAAGTGGCTGTAGGCATTGCCCATATGGATATGACAAAAAAACAAACACACAAAAGTAACATTGGACAATTACTTTAAAACATACAAGATATTAATCGCGACGAGCTATCATCGTGCAGACATACGGTACCCATAGTTAATAACTAGATTTCGCAAACTAATTATTAATTAAAAACAAATACCATGTCATTTAAAGAACAAATTTTAGAAGGTATTCCGGACAGTTTACCTAATGCAAAACCATACGACACCTCGATTAACCATGCTCCGAAACGAAAAGCTATTCTTTCTAAAGAAGAAGAAAAGTTAGCATTAAGAAATGCCCTTCGTTACTTCGATAAGAAACACCACAAAACATTAAGCAAAGAGTTTAAAGAAGAACTAGAACGGTATGGTCGTATTTATATGTTTCGTTTTCGACCAGATTACAAAATGTATGCTAGACCCATTAGCGAATACCCTTCAAAGTCTAAGCAAGCAGCAGCTATAATGCTAATGATTCAAAACAATTTAGACTATGCTGTTGCCCAACACCCACATGAATTAATTACTTATGGAGGTAATGGTGCAGTTTTTTCAAATTGGGCACAATATAGGCTAACTATGAAATATTTGGCCGAAATGACAGACGAGCAAACACTTGTGATGTACTCAGGACATCCAATGGGGTTGTTCCCTTCGCACAAAGAAGCACCAAGAGTTGTTGTTACTAACGGTATGATGATTCCTAATTATTCTAAACCAGATGATTGGGAAAAATTTAATGCCTTAGGTGTTACGCAATACGGGCAAATGACTGCGGGGAGCTATATGTATATTGGCCCACAAGGTATTGTTCATGGTACAACAATAACAGTTTTAAACGGCTTTAGAAAAATAGGAAAAGCCCCTAAAGGAAACTTGTTTGTTACTTCTGGTTTAGGCGGTATGTCTGGCGCGCAACCAAAAGCAGGAAATATTGCTGGCTGTATTACCGTTTGTGCAGAAGTCAATCCAAAAATAACTCAAGTTCGTTTAGATCAAGGCTGGATTAATGAAAAAATTAGCGACTTAGATTTATTAGTAGCTCGCGTAAAAGAAGCTCAAAAAAACGAAGAAGTTATTTCTATTGCTTATTTAGGAAACATAGTAGATGTTTGGGAAAAATTTGATGAAGAAAACATCCATATAGACTTAGGAAGCGATCAAACCTCATTACACAACCCTTGGGCTGGCGGTTATTATCCTGTAGGATTATCTTTTGAAGAATCTAACGATATGATGGCAAATAACCCTGAGTTATTTAAAACTAAAGTTCAAGACACTTTACGTCGTCATGCATCTGCTATAAATAAACACACTGCAAAAGGGACATACTTCTTCGATTATGGAAATGCCTTTTTATTAGAAGCTTCTAGAGCAGGAGCAGATATTATGGCAGACAATGGTATCGATTTTAAATACCCTAGTTACGTTCAAGACATTATGGGGCCTATGTGTTTCGATTATGGTTTTGGGCCTTTCCGTTGGGTCTGTGCTTCAGGAAACCCAGAAGATTTAGCAAAAACAGATGCTATAGCTTGTGATGTTCTAGAAGAAATGATGACGCAATCTCCTAAAGAAATCCAACAACAAATGGCCGATAATATCCAATGGATAAAAGGCGCTCAAGAAAACAAATTGGTAGTAGGTTCGCAAGCAAGAATATTATATGCAGATGCAGAAGGAAGAGCAAAAATAGCAGAAGCTTTTAACCAAGCTATTGCAAAAGGAGCTATTGGTCCTGTTGTTTTAGGTAGAGATCATCACGATGTTTCTGGAACAGACTCTCCATATCGCGAAACATCAAATATTTATGATGGTTCACGCTTTACGGCAGATATGGCAATACATAATGTTATTGGAGATAGCTTTAGAGGAGCAACTTGGGTAAGCATTCACAACGGTGGAGGCGTTGGCTGGGGAGAAGTTATTAATGGAGGATTTGGTATGGTTCTTGATGGTACTAAAGAAGCATCAAAACGTTTAAAATCAATGTTATTCTGGGATGTTAATAACGGAATTTCAAGACGAAGTTGGGCTAGAAACGAAGGTGCTGTTTTTGCAATAAAACGCGCTATGGAAATCGAGCCTAACTTAAAAGTAACATTACCAAACATTGTCGATGATGCCATTATAGACTCGTTATAACCATTAACCGTTTCCCTTTAATATGGAAACTAAAAAAATCATCTATGAGAAAGTTACTTAAAACATTACCCTTTTTATTACTAATTGTAATAGTAAGCTCCTGTACCTCTGTTCGTGTTGTTTCAGATTACGATAAAAATGCAGATTTTAACAATTACAAAACATTTGCATTTTTTAAGACTGGAATTGATAAAGCAGAAATTAGCGATTTAGATAAACGTAGAATTCTTAGAGCTATTGAAACAGAAATGTTGGCTAAAGGATTTACTAAATCTGAATCTCCAGATATATTAGTTAGTATTTTTACTAAATCTAGAGAACAAGTTAATGTGTATAACAATGGTGGTTTTGGTCCTTATGGCTACGGCTGGGGGTGGAGTCCTTATTACTGGGGAAATAGTAGTTCTATTAGATCTACTACAGAAGGTAGTTTATACATAGATTTAATAGATGCCAATAAAAAAGAGCTAATATGGCAAGGTAAAGGTTCTGGAACTCTAGCAAACTATAGAAATATAGATAAAAAAGAAGCTAGAATAAAAGAGTTCGTTGCAGAAATAATGACGCAATACCCTCCAGGAGCTGAGCAATAAACACAAAAAAAAGCGACTTAAAAGTCGCTTTTTTTTGTTATAAATGTCCCTTCCCGAAATGACGATACACTAATACTCTAACAACTGTTCTATTTTAGCCTTCACTTTTTCCGTAGAAGGAATCATTGTTTGCTCTAAAGTTGAATTTAATGGAATGGCTGGCATATTCTCACTACCAATAACCATAACTGGCGCGTCTAAATATTTAAAGCATTCTTCTTGTATTTTACTAGATAAAGCTCTTGCAAAACTGTTATTTGAAGGCTCTTCGGTAACCACTAAACATTTTCCTGTTTTCTTTACAGACTTCATAACTGCATCTTCATCTAAAGGATAGAGTGTACGTAAATCTATCACTTCTATTTGGTCTTGCATACCTAGTTCTTCTGAAGCGTTCATTGCCCAATGCACGCCCATACCATAAGTAACAATAGTTAAGGTTTCTAGGTTATCTTGTTTCCAGATTTCTTGTAATACCCATGCTTTTCCAAAAGGCAATACATAATCTTCACTTGGCTCTACAGATGTTGCGCCTTGTGTTCCTGGTACTTTACTCCAGTATAATCCTTTATGTTCTAGAATAACAACTGGATTTGGATCATGGTATGCCGCTTTCATTAAGCCTTTTAAATCGGCTCCGTTACTTGGGTATGCTATTTTTATACCTCTAATATTTGTAATGACACTTTCTACAGACGACGAGTGATATGGTCCTCCGCTTCCGTAAGCTCCAATAGGCACACGTAATATCATACTTACTGGCCATTTTCCGTTAGAGAGGTAACAACTTCTACTTACTTCTGTAAATAACTGGTTTAGTCCTGGCCAGATATAATCGGCAAATTGTACCTCAACAATTGGTTTTAAACCTACTGCACTCATTCCTACGGTAGACCCTACTATAAAGGCTTCTTGTATTGGTGTATTAAACACACGGTCGTCTCCAAATTTTTGCGCTAGCGTTGCAGCTTCTCTAAACACACCTCCTAAGCGCCCTCCAACATCTTGCCCATATAATAGACATTCTTTGTGTTGTTTCATTAATTCTTCTACAGCAAATAATGCGCAGTCAACCATAACCACTTTGTCTGCGCCTTCTGGAGCGCGCACGCCTTTTTCTTCTGTTATTGGTGTTGGTGCAAAATCGTTTGTAAATAAATCTTCTGGTATTGGGTCTTCTGCTTGTAATGCTCTTTCAAAGTCTGATTGTACTTTTTCTTTTGCAGCTGCCTCAATACCTTCTACTTCTTTTTCAGAAAAACCTGCATCTAATAATTGTTGTTTTAATACTGGATAGGGATCTCTTGTTCTGGCTTCTTCTAAATCGTCACGATACCATTCCATTCTTACGCCAGAGGTATGGTGGTTTAATAATGGGACTTTGGCGTGTACTAAAAACGGACGACGTTCTTTACGTATTGTAGCGATTACTTTCTCTAGTGCTTCGTAACTTTCTGTAAAGTTAGCGCCATCTATAGTTATAGCTTCTAAGCCATCAAATCCTTGTGCGTATTCGTAAGCGTTTTGCGCTCTTGTTTCTGCTGCATTTGCTGATATATCCCAACCATTATCTTGTACTAAATATAGTATTGGCATTTGCTTTAAGGCTGCCATCTGGAAAGCCTCTGCTATTTCTCCTTCGGTAACCGAGGCATCTCCTAAACTACATACAGAGATTGGGTTTTCTATAGAATTGTTATTTAATCCTTGTAATTCTTTATACTGCATCCCCATAGCTACTCCTGTTGCTGGAATGGCTTGCATTCCTGTAGCAGAGGATTGGTGCGGTATTTTTGGTTTATCGTCGTCTTTTAAACTGGGGTGCGAATAATAGGTACGTCCGCCAGAAAATGGATCTTCTTTTTTTGCTAATAACTGTAACATTAAATCATACGGTGTTACACCAAATGATAATAGCATGGCGTCATCTCTGTAATAGGGAAAGGCATAATCTTGCGGTAATAATTGCAAGCCTAATGCTATTTGTATCGCTTCATGTCCTCTTGAGGTAGCATGTACATACTTTGAGACTTGTTTAAAATTAGCTTCGTATAGTTCTGCCATAGCCTTAGCTGTACAGAGTTTTGAAAATCCTTTTTCTAATACTTTTTTCTCCATTTCTATCATTCCTACTACAGCAGGTCTCTATTTTTAGTTTCTATTTTTCACATTAAGTAAAAGCCCTTTAATGTAAAATATATTCTATGTTACAGGTTTGTTTCTTAAAGGGTTTTGTTGCGTTAGGGATTGTAGCGACATCCTTTTGCTTTTTCTGCAAAAGATATAGCGGAAAGCCCGACCCTTGTGGTAACGCCCTAATTATTTTAAGCTAATTGGTTTTCTATTTTAATCATCCAATTAAACTTATCGGCTACTTTTCCTGTTTTTATTGCATTTAAAGTTTCGTTAACGTCTTTTCCTACTGGACTTTCATCGGATACATGGATTACTTCTCCTTCTAAGCCTATTTCTTGTATATAGGCAATTCCTACTGCTGTTCCTGTTCCGAAGGCTTCTTCTAACGTTCCGTTTACTGATGCTTCTTTTATTTCGTCTATTGTAATGGCGCGTTCTATTACTTCGTAGCCTTTGTCTTTTAATACTGAGATAACACTTAGTCTGGTTATTCCATCTAAAATAGAGCCATCGCGTTTTGGGGTTACCATTTTACCATCTATTTTAAAGAAAATATTCATGGTTCCTACTTCTTGTATGTATTTATGTTCTACGGCATCTAACCATAATACTTGGTCGTATCCTTTTGCTTTTGCCAATTCTGTTGGGCGAATGGCTGCGGCGTAGTTTCCTGCTGCTTTTGCTTCTCCTGTTCCTCCGTTAGCGGCTCTTATGTATTTTTTTTCTGCCCATAGTTTTATACGCTTACTAAAAAATGGTCCGGCTGGCGAGGCCATTATTATAAATTTATAGTGTGTTGCCGCACGCATACCTATAAATGGCTCGTCTGCATACATAAATGGTCTTAAATATAATGCGCTCCCATCTGCTGGTGGAATCCAACTGCGTTCTAAATCGACTAATTGTTTTAAGCCTTCTACAAATAGGTCTTCTGGAAAATCTGGCATTCCCATACGATCCGCACTAAAGTTTAATCGTGCTGCATTTTTATCGGCACGAAATAACATTGGATTTCCATCGCCATCTACTGTGGCTTTCATACCTTCAAAAATAGCTTGCCCGTAGTGTAAAGCCATTGCTGCTGGATGCGTAGGAATTAGTTCTAAGGGCTCTATTCTCGGGTTAGTCCAGTCTCCGTTTTCAAAATCACAAATAAACATGTGATCTGTAAATGTTGTTCCTAATGGAATGTTATTAAAGTCTAAATCGTCTACTCTAGATTTTGCTACTTTAGTGATTGCTATGTTATAATTCATGTCGGGCCCGTACAAGCGGGTATCTTTTAAACTCCTTTAAAATAAGAGTTTGTAGGGTTAAACATTTTTTATCTATCTGTTACTAGATTCCTGTTTTCACAGGAATGACAGTTTTTTTTAATTACTCTTGCTCTAGAAATCTATTTATAAGTTTTTTGTTTTCCTTAAGTTTAGTTTCTATTTATTATGAGATTCCTGCCTTTGCAGGAATTAAATTGTTCTATTAATATCGAATTGCTCAAAATAATCGGCTACACGGCGTACAAATGATCCTCCTAAAAAGCCATCGACTACGCGATGATCAAAAGACAGTGATAAATACATCATACTTCGTATTGCTATTTCGTCTCCGTTTTCCGTTTCTATTACTTCTGGTCGTTTCTTTATTATTCCTAATGCTAGAATAGCTACTTCCGGTTGATTTATTATTGGGGTTCCCATAACGCTACCAAAAGTACCTACGTTAGATATGGTAAACGTGCTTCCTTTTATATCGTCTCCTCCTAATTTATTTTCTCTTGCTTTTCCTGCCAATGCATTAACATTAGTAGCTATTGTTTTTAGGTCCTTTGTATCTGCATTTTTTACAACAGGGACAATTAAGTTTCCACTTGGTAAAGCTGTTGCCATACCTATATTTATATCTTCTTTTACTATAATGGTATTACCATCTACCGATGCATTTATATTTGGAAAATCTTTTACTGCTTTTGCTACAGCTTCTACAAATAATGGTGTAAAGGTTAAACGTTCGCCGTATTTTTCTTGAAAGGCAACTTTATTTGCATTACGCCATTTTACCATATTGGTTAAATCGGCTTCTACATATGCTGTTACGTGTGGTGACGTGTGTTTTGAATACACCATGTGATCTGCTATCATTTGGCGCATTCTATCCATTTCTATCACCTTACCTTTCCCTTTGTCGAAACTTAGCTGAGGAATTCTATATGCTGTTGGGTCTTGTTGTGCAACTGGTTGCGCAAATTTATACGGTCTACCATCTTCTATATATTGAAAGACATCACTTTTTCGTAATCTACCCTCGTGTCCCGTTGCTGGAATACGTGCTAATTCTTCGAAACTTATATGTTGTTCTTTTGCTATTTTTATAATTAAAGGCGAAAAGAATGTGTTTGTATTTGAAGTTGAAAATGAGGTTGTACCTGAAACTGATGCTACTGGAGCAGGTTTTGGTCGTTTTGGTGCTTTAGGCTTTTCCTTCTTTGCTTCGGAAGTTTTTGGTGCTTCTTTTGTTTTCTTAGCCGTGCTTTCTGAAACTTCTAATACAGCTATAGCTTCTCCAACTGGAACAACATCTTTGGCTCCAAATAGTGTTTTTATCAAAGTTCCTGCCGATGGTGCTGGTACTTCATTATCTACTTTATCGGTTGCTACTTCTAAAATAATATCTCCTTCGTCGAAACTGTCTCCTTCAGATATTAACCAATTAATAATAGTTCCTTCTGTTATGCTTTCGCCCATTTTGGGCATTTTAAGTGTAAATTCAGCCAAGACTTTTTGTTTTAAAGAATTAAAAATAACAAACTAACTAAAATACTTTTGTTAAAATCTTTATTTTATTTCTATCAAAGAATTTTAATCTTTTAACTTAATTAATACAGAATTTTATTCTTTTATATTTTATATTTGTAAGACTTTAAATAACTTTTTTCTATGCAATATTCTCTAGATAAAATTGATTTTAAAATTCTGTCGTTACTACAAGAAAATAGCGATAGAACAACTAAAAGTATTGCTAGCGAATTAGGCATGACCACAACTCCTATTTTTGAACGCATTAAAAAATTAGAAAAGCACGGCTATATAAAAAAATATGTCGCTTTGCTAAATCATAAAAAAATAGGGTTGAAACAAACTGTTTTTGTTGGTATTACATTACAAGGGCACACCAGAAGTTATCTTGAAAAGTTTGTTAAACAGATTAATAATTTCCCTGAAATTATTGAATGCCACAGGGTAAGTGGAAACTATGATTATTTATTAAAATTGGTTGTTGAAGATATTGAGGCTTATGAAACGTTTATTATTACCAAATTAACATTGCTTCCTTATTTAGGTAATGTACAGAGTTTGATTGCGCTTTCTACTGGAAAGGATACTAATGAGATTGATTTGAGTAGTATTAGTTAAAGACTTTCTAGATGTTATTTAATTTTTAATCTGAAATTGTAAAGTTTGTAACTAACTCTTCAAACTTAGATATATTCTTATCGTAAGTTTCTGGAGTAGCCACAAATTTTGTAAGTATATAATGGCTTTTTGTTTCGAAGGTCACGTACTGGCAATCGTATATAGTTTTACCTAACATAAGTTGAATTTTATAAGCAACTCCATTACAATTATCAAGTGGTTTTAATTCTTTTTTTAATAATACAGTGGCGTTTCCTATTTTATCACCCATTTTAAGATTAAGAATAAAATGCTCATTAAACTTCTCTAGAGAATCAAATTCTTCTTTGCTATTCCAAGTTACTAATGCCACGTTTTTAACATTATCAATATCAGGAAAAGTTATCGCCCAATCTGTATCTAAATTAGTCTTAACAATATTAGCCCATTTAGGAATATCTATAGTAAAATTCTTATCTGGATTAACAAATTCCAACGTTTTACCTTCTTGTTCTGTTTTCATTTTTTGATAAGTCCCTTCAATATCTATAGGTGCTCCAAAAACATTAATAGAATTTGCAATGTCCTTTATTTCTTTAATTTTGTCATTAAAATCTTCTCCTTCTAATGAATAAGAGCTCATAACAGAAATATAATCGTTTGCAACCCAATTTAAATAATAGGTGTATTCTGTCTTTGTGGAATTTGGTTTACCTTTTATTTCAATATGTGGAATTTTAAACCACCATAAGTGGAATCTTTTCCCTGAAGCATTTAAAAAAATATCTTCTTGAACTTCTAATTCTTTATTAAATATCTCATCTTCAAAGTAATCCACTTCAAACTTCATAGCCTTTTTTAAAAGTTCTACTTCTTTTGAAGTTGGCTGTTTATTATTATAATCCTTACTATCATAACCTCGTTTAAGAACTTGAATAACTTTATTATTTATTAAAAAACTATTAGGGGTCTCAATTTCTTGTATACTATCTCCAGGAATTGTCATAGTAAAATGTGTAGCGGGTGAATTGTCTACATATACTACTTTTTTATCTAGCTTAAAAAATAGAATTCCATTTTCTTCTTGAGAATAAAGAAATAATGGAACAATTAATAAAATAATTAATTTTATGTTTTTCATAATTATTGATTTTTAAGCTAACACTGATTTTATTTCTTAAAAGTATCTCTCAACGTTTTATAGGCTTCTTCTTGTGTTGGTAAGTCTTTTGGCACTTCTCGTAAAGGTTCTACTGCTTTTAATGTTTCGTGACAGTCTGCAGGTAATTGCTGATATAATTGTGTGCCTTTAGTTTTCCAAGCAATCATTTCATCACTTACTTGCTTTATTACTTTTGCAGGATTCCCAACAACTAAGCTTCTGTTTGGTATTTTGGTTTCGGCTTTTACAAATGCCATGGCTCCTACAATGCTTTCGTCTCCTATTTCGGCATCATCCATTATTACTGTATTCATTCCGATAAGACAATTACGTCCTAAATTAGTGCCATGAATAATTGCTCCATGTCCTACATGAGCACTTTCTTTTAATGTAATAGATTTACCTGGAAACATGTGCACTGTACAATTTTCTTGTACATTAACCCCATCTTCTAAAATAATCTGCCCCCAATCTCCTCGAATAGCTGCTCCTGGGCCAATATAACAGTTTTTACCAATAATAACATTTCCTGTTACAGCCGCTAATGGGTGGACAAAACTACTTTCGTGTACAACAGGGATGTATCCTTTGAATGCGTATATCATATCATATTCCTGCGCAGGCAGGAATCTTATTATTTATTAGTTTTAAATTCTCTTATTATCTAAATTCCAATTGGTGCTTAAATCCGACCAACTTAGGCTCATTTCTTCAATTATATTACTTTAATCAGTCTTAGAATTCTCCATTGAATATTTCACACAATTAAATACGCCTTCTACAGAACAGGAAATCTGATATTCTTTATTATTTTCTCCTCTATAGACAAAAAAACCATCTCCATTTTTTAGAGAAACATTCTTATTTATAAGAATATGATTTCCCATACCTCCATAATGATAATCAAATAAAATTTTATTTATTTGATTATCATCATTCTTATATCCATTCTGGTATTTAAGTAATAAAGTTCTTGTATCTATATATGTACTCTCATCTGTATACAAATTTGTTTCATAGAGAATAAACTGATCTCCTTTCATAACATAAATAATAATTCCACCATCATTGCCCATAGCTCCTCCTTCTGCTATTTCAGAATAAATAATGTTATTAAGAATAAGTTTATTTAGTGGTATTCTTGACAATTTAACTATTTCCGGCTTAATCATTATAAAGGTTTTTATATTATCTTTTGTACTAAAAGATTCCTGCCTACGCAGGAATTTGTTACTTAAACCCTTTCAATTTCTCTTTAGTAAATTCTGAAAGCACTAATCGTCCACTTGTTTGTGCACGTTCTGCTAGTAATTCGTCCCAATCGTCTGTACCTTTCCAGAATACTTTTTTCATTTCTGTCATAGCATCTGTATTATACGTACATAAGTGCTCTGCTGTTGTTTTTACTGCTTCGTCTAATTCTTCGTTACTCTCAAATACTTTTGTAAATAATCCTTTTTGCATGGCCCATTCTGCTGGATAGAATGAATTAGCATCTATAGCGATTTGAGACATCGCGCTTAAGCCCATTTTACGTTCTATTGCTGGCCCAACTACAAATGGTCCTATTCCTATATTTAGCTCGCTTAATTTTATCGCTGCATATTTTGAAGCCATACAATAATCGGTTGCTGCTGCTAAACCAACACCGCCTCCTACTGTTTTTCCTTGTATGCGTCCTATTATAAATTTAGGGCATTTACGCATCGCATTGATAACATTTGCAAATCCAGAAAAGAACACTTTTCCTGTTGCTGCATCATTAATATTTATTAACTCTTTAAAGCTTGCTCCTGCACAGAATGTTCTGTCTTTTCCACTTTTTAAGACTATAACTTTTATAGCATCGTTTTTTCCTGCTTCTGTTATTGTTTGTGCTAGTTTTGCTAACACATCTCCTGGTAAAGAGTTGTGTGCTGGATGAAAGAATTCTATGTATCCTACTTCGTTTTCTATGTTTATTTTAACGTATGGTTGTGTCATGCTCTTAGTGTGTCAATGCGCATTTATTGCGCATTCATTTTATTATTATCTATTTTATATTTTGAAAGATTCCAATCATCACTTAAATCAATCCAATCTGGATTCATTTCGGTCACTTGATTAATCTTCCATTCTCTTTTCCATTTTTTAATAGTCTTTTCTCTTCTTATAGCAATTCGTATATCTGAATGCTCTTCAAAATAAACTAATTTTTTAATATTATAACGCCCAACATGAGTTCCAAAAGTTGCTGCTTTATGTTCACTCATTCTTCTTTCAATATTATTTGTTACTCCAACATAAAAAATATGATTTCTTTCATGTGTTAAGATGTAAGTATAATATATTTTAGACATTTAGTTTCTCTTTATGCGACTGCTTTTAACGCTTTCGTTAACATTGATATGACTGCGCAACAGGTGCGCAGTGACATCCTTAGAATAATCCAAATTGTTCGAAATGATGATTAAGATGCTTACGCTCCAACAAATACGATTCATATTTATTTAATTCGCCAAAGACTAAATTCTTTAAAACTGCTTCTGGATTATCTTTAAAAAAGGCTAAATACTTAAAGCGTTGTTCTATAAATTTTTCTTTTGCTGTTTGCAAATCTGGGTGTACCAAAGGTGCTAAAGTATCTTTCTCTAATTGTGGGAATCTTGAATTCTGTGGAAACTTTTCAAAATTATACAAACTGTCGTGTACTTTTTCTAATATCTTTTCTGGCGTAGCAATTTCAAAATCTTGAATCTCACCACCTGCAATTTTGTATGTATATTCTAAATGTTCTAGCATATGCTGTGGTGTCATAATTCCCCATTTAGGCTTACTATCTTCTGTTAGTTTTGCTAAACAAGCGTCTATAACTTCTGAAGTCATTTCTGTAAATACTTCTTGTTTCTTTTCTACCATTGTTAATATTGTAGCTACACATACTAATGCGTCTTCTTTTTCTGCTCCTGCTGACAATACAGCATTAGCTGCATCTACGTTAGCATCAAAAACTTCTACATACCATTTTACAATACCACTAGGGTGTTCTTGCCCTCTACTATCTCTATCTACTTTTTGCTTACATGTTAATCGTACATAAAGGGTATCGTTATGATAAATAGGGCGTAAAAATCTAATTTCTTCTAAACCATAATTTGCTGCAACTGGGCCTTTGTTTGGGTATACAAATAATCCTGCTGCCATTGAAATAATGAAATAGCCGTGTGCTGTTCGTTTTTCAAAAATACTTCCATCTAAACTTGTAATATCTGTATGCGCATAGAAATGATCCCATGTAATGTTACCAAAGTTTACAATATCTGTATCTGTAATGGTTCGGTTATGTGTTTTTAAAGACATTCCTGGTTGAATATCTTCCCAATGGTATGCAAATGGATGTTTTGGAGAGGCTTTATATGCCGCTTTTGGCTGGTATATTCCTGTAATTTCTGTTAACGTTGTTGGCGAACCTTGTATGGCTGTACGTTGTAAGTAATGCTTAATACCTCGCATACCTCCCATCTCTTCTCCTCCACCTGCACGTCCTGGTCCACCATGAACTAAACTTGGTAATGGTGATCCGTGCCCTGTACTTTGTTTTGCCATTTCACGATTTATTACCATAATACGGCCATGGTGACTTGCTGCATTTACTACATAATCTTTGGCTATTTTATCATCGTTAGTTGCTATTGATGATACTAAAGACCCTTTACCCATTTGCGCTAAAGTAATAGCTTCATCTAAATTTTTATAAGGCATTATTGTACTTACTGGTCCAAAGGCTTCACGTTCGTGAATAATTGTGTTTTGAAACGGATGGTCTGCTCTTAATAATATTGGACTAATGAATGCACCTTTTTTAGCATCTGCTCCAATCGTTTCTATTGTATCTAAACTTCCGTAAACTATTTGCGCTTCTTTTGCTAAATCGTTTACAGAATCTCTTACAGCTTCTACTTGTTGCTTACTTACTAAAGACCCCATTCGTACTTCTTTTAATCTTGGATCTCCTATAGTTACTTTATCTAATGCTTTTCCTAGAGCTACTTGTACATCTTCTACTCTATTTTCTGGCACTATTATTCGGCGTATCGCTGTACATTTCTGCCCAGCTTTTACCGTCATTTCTTTCCGTACTTCCTTTATAAACAAATCGAATTCTGGAGTTCCAGGTGTTGCATCTTCTCCTAGAATAGAAGCGTTTAATGAATCGGCTTCCATTGTAAATGGCACTGCTTCTTGAATAATTCTTGGATGCGCTTTTAATAACCGTCCAGTTGTTGCTGATCCTGTAAAGGTTACAACATCTTGAGATTCTACTGTATCTAAAATATTACGAACTGTACCGTTAATAATTTGCAATGCACCTTCAGGCAAAATACCTGAAGCTATTATTGTTTTTGCTACTGCTTCTGCTAAATAAGATGATGATGGCGCTGGTAACACTACTGCTGGCACACCAGCCATCCAGTTTACTGCACATTTTTCTAACATTCCCCATACTGGAAAGTTAAAGGCATTAATATGTACTGCTACTCCTTTTTTAGGCACCATAATATGATGTGCCATAAAACGGCCTCCTCGAGATAAATCGATTGGATCTCCTTCTACGTGATACGATTGATTAGGAAATAATTTTCGTAATGATGCATTAGCAAATAGATTTCCAAATCCACCTTCTATATCAATCCAACTATCTACTTTTGTTGCTCCAGTTCTGTAACTTAATTCGTAAAAATCTTTTTTACGTTTTGTTAAGTACAATGCTAAACTTTTAAGCATGTTTCCACGCTCTTGGAAAGTCATTTTTCTAAGAACTTCACCTCCTTTTGTTCTTCCGTAGTTTAGTATTTCTGGGACATCTAACCCTTCGATTGCTACACTTGTGAATGCTTCACCTGTTATGGCGTCGTGGATTGGTGTTCCTTCTTCTTTTCCTGTTGTCCATTGCCCTTGGACGTAGTGTTGAATTTTATTCATCGATAAATTTATTTTGATTGAAATGGTAGAGCCTTAATAATATCTCGCAATGCTTCTAAATCACTTTTTGGTGATTTCCAGATATATGCTTTCAACAAATCAGGAACAACAGCTTCGTCAGACAACACTAAAGTAATTATGGAAAATTCATTACCTCTTTCTGTTTTCTCAGTTATTGCGTAATTGATTTCATTTGCTATATATCTTTCATCTTTAAATTCATTTGTAATAAAAAAAACAACAGCGCAAGAATTCTGAAAACCGCTTAAAATACCTCTATGAGGTATAGTTCCTGCCGGCATATCTTCTTCATCTAACCAAGGTTCATAACCTAAAAGAGATAATGTTTTCTTGTATTCTCTAACCAATTCTTTATTAGCTGTCTTATGGCTTAAGAATATTTTATTTTTTTTATTTTCATTCATCACTGCTTGCTTATCTATATCTACCGTAACATTATTATATTTTTTATCAGATAAATCAACCTCTGGTTTTATTATTAATTCACCTGTCAACCAATCTAAATGACCTAAGTTATTTATGTTTTTAATATTCTTTAGTTTACAGACTAAATTTTCATTAGATATTTCAAACCAATCTTTATTTCTTGAAATTAATTGACTGTTCATTTCATAAAGAATATCATTCTTTGATATTAAATCTGTCCTTTTGGGTATAGAAAATTTAATTTGTATGGATTCTCGTTTTGCATTTGAAATATCTTTGACTATTTCATAAACACTCTTGTTCGAAACAGGAAAATAAATCTCTACTATTTTTTTCATCGTATTCTTATCATTCCTTTATGAACGGGAATCTTAATATTTAATAATCTCTCCTTATCTAGTTCAGTTTGACTAACATCTATAAATTCACATTTTCTATAATAGCCGCATACCCTTGCCCAACACCAATACACATCGTTATTAATGCATACTTTTTGTTTTGCTCCTGCAGCTCTAATGCTGCTGAATAAGCTATTCTTGCTCCTGTTACTCCGAGTGGATGACCTATTGCTATAGAGCCTCCGTTTGGGTTTAATCTTGCATCATCGTCTGCTAATCCCCATGCTCTTGTACAGGCTAGTGCCTGTGCTGCAAAAGCTTCGTTTAACTCAATAACATCAATATCGTCCATGGTTAAACCTGCTTTTTCTAATGCTTTATTAGATGCTTGTACTGGGCCTATCCCCATTATTCTTGGTTCTACACCAACTACCGCAGAACTTACTATTCTTGCTAATGGTTTTAGGTTATATTTTTTAACAGCATCTTCTGATGCTATAATAGTTGCAGCAGCCCCATCATTTAATCCTGATGCATTTCCTGCTGTTACGCTTCCTCCTTCTTTTTTAAAGGCTGCTCTTAGTTTCCCTAATACTTCCAATGATGAATTTGGTTTTACAAATTCATCTTTTGAAAATTGTATTGGGTCTTTTTTACGTTGTGGAATTTCAACAGTTACTATTTCTTTTGCTAAACGCCCATTTTCTTGTGCTTTGGCTGCTTTCATCTGACTCCAATACGCAAACTTATCTTGATCTTCTCTAGATATGTTATACTTTTCTACAAGGTTTTCCGCCGTCATTCCCATGCCATCTGTACCGTATAACTTTTGCATTTTAGGGTTTATAAAACGCCATCCAAATGTTGAATCATACATTTTTGAGTCTCCTCCAAATGCTGTTGATGGTTTAGCCATTACGTATGGTCCTCTCGTCATGTTCTCAACTCCTCCAGAAATAAATAAATCGCCATCTCCTGCTTTTATTGCTCTATTAGCATGTATTATTGCAGATAAGCCTGAGCTACATAAACGGTTTACCGTTTCGCCTGGAACTGTAAATGGTAATCCAGCTAATAATGATGACATTCTAGCGACATTACGGTTATCTTCTCCTGCTTGATTTGCACAGCCCATAATAACATCGTCATATGCTTCTTTTGGAATACTTGGATTACGTTCTACAACTTCTTTAATAACCAATGCGCCTAAATCGTCTGTTCTTACTGCCGATAATGTGCCTTTGTAATTTCCTATTGGTGTACGCACACCGTCTATTATATATGCTTGTTTCATGTTAAATGCCTGCGCAGGCAGGTATCTTATTAATTATTATTTCTAAATATTTTGTTTTCTAAATTCCAATTCACGCTTAAACCTGTCCAATCGGGATTCATTTCTTGAATTAAATTCACCTTCCATTACCTTTTCCATTTCTTGAATTGTTTTTCTCTAATCGATGCCTTTTCTCCATCTTCAAATTCTTCAAAATACACCAATTTATCGCAATTATATTTTGCAGTAAAAGATTTTGGGTAAACTTTAAACTTATGCTCTTTTACTCTTTCATCAATATTATTAGTTACTCCAATATAAATTACTCCGTTGGGTTTATTCGCCATTATGTAGACATACCAATGTTTCACTTTTATTTATTTTGAGATTCCTGCATTCGCAGGAATTATTCCCATTCTTTTTGTGTCCGATATACAACTCCTTTAAACAAAGCTACTAATTCTTCTTCTCTTTTTACTTCTATTATATTAAAGCCTAGTTTGTTATTTACTTTTTCTATTACAGATTCTGCTACTATATAATCGCCTTCACTTAATGCTTCTATATGATTAATGCTTGTTTCTATTGAAACGGCATATTTACCATGTGTGTTTGCTGCAAAACCAAATGCGGTATCTGCTAAACTATAACTTATTCCGCCATGTGCTTTATTCATACTGTTAAGCATTTCCTTACGAATAGTCATCCCTACTTTACAGCGACCGATTTCGCATTCTAGAATTTCTATTCCTAACCAAGTGCTGTAGGCATCTTGACTTAGCATCTTTCTAGGTATGAGGTGTGAGGGAATAGGTTTTAATTCTTCTGACATCTTATTTATTCTTTCTATTTTGTTTTATTGATTCTTGATGCTATTCTTGAGCGTAGTACCGTTATCATTTTTGATAACTCAGTTATCATTCTTCTAACATCTTCATCTTCCTCATTTGTAATATAATTCCTCATTTGTGCTTTCGAACTGCATGCTATACATTCATGAGCACTATGCCACGCATTTCCTAAATAATTATGAAACTGTTTATCTGTTCCACTTGAACCTTCCGCAATATTTAAGGCTATTGAATCTGCTGCTCTTTTAAATTGAGATGTTAATTCGAAACGTTCTTCTTTCGGAAATTTCTTTCCTAAACGATTTACAGTTTCTCCAAACTCCATCGCTTTGGTATATATTCCTAAATCTTCAAATTTAAAATGATACTTAGATTTCCTCATACCTCAAACCTACTCAAAAAACCTCATCCCTTCCTTATTCATCTTTCTTAATAAAGGACTACAACGGTATCTATCTTCATGGTACTCATTATATAGTTCATCTAATTTTGAAACACACCAATCTATTCCTTTTTCGTCTGCCCATGTTAATAATCCTTTTGGGTAATTTACTCCTTTTGTCATTGCGTTATCTATGTCTTCTGCTGAGGCTATGTTTAAAAATAAAGCATCTGCTGCTTCATTAATTAACATAACTAATACACGATTGAATATTTGCTCTGCTAGTGCATTATCTTTTACAGGTTCTGGTTTTACTGCTCCTTCTGAATAGTCATAATATCCTTTTCCTGATTTTCTACCTAGATAACCTGCTTCTGAAAAACGTTTTTGTGTAAATGCTGGTTTGTATCTTGGATCGAAATAGAATGCTGTAAATACCGTTTCGGTTACGGTATAATTCACATCGTTTCCTATAAAGTCCATCAATTCAAAAGGCCCCATGCGGAAACCTCCCATTGTTTTTAAACTGTAATCTATTGTTGCAAAATCGGCTAATCCTTCTTCATATATTCTTAAAGCTTCTCCATAAAATGGACGTGCTACTCTGTTTACTATAAACCCTGGTGTATCTTTAGCTACTGCTACTACTTTTTTCCAATCGGAAATAGTTTGTATTGATTTATCTAAGACTTCTTTAGAGGTTTGTATTGCAGGAATAACCTCAACCAATTTCATTAATGGTGCTGGGTTGAAAAAGTGAATACCAACACAACGTTCTGGTTTTTCTAACGATGCTGCTATTGATGCTATAGATAGACTTGATGTGTTTGATGCGATGATACAATCCTCTGAGACATAGCTTTCTAATTCGGAAAATACTTTTTTCTTTATCTCAAGATTTTCAATAATAGCTTCTATTGTTAAATTAGAATCTGCTAAATCTTTTAAAGTATTGACATAAGATATATTACTTTGTATTCTTGTTTTTTCAGCGTCATCAATACGTCCTTTTTCTATAAGACGTGATAATATTTTTTCTAAAGCGGCTTTGGCTTTATCTAATGCGTTTTGATTGGTATCGTATAGTTTCACTTTACATCCAGAAGTTGCTGCTACTTGTGCAATACCACTTCCCATTGTACCACCACCAATAATTCCTACGTTCATATTTTTTAATATTGAATATCGAATGTTAAATACAGAATATCGAAGTTTTTAATTTCAACTAACTGATAGGCATTCATTACTATTTATTTTTATTTTGCGAAGTTCGAATACTAGAAACGAAAATTGCAATTAGTTCATTGTTTTCTTTTAAAAGTAATTCTAATTTTTCAGAATCTTTAAGAAGACCTGCTCCTTTTTGGATTTTTAAATTCACTAAAGATTCTCTTAATTCCTTAAGACAAATCTTCATTTTATGAAGAAAATCTCTTGTTGATTCAGCACTTTGGGCTTCCCCATAATTTAAAGCGGAAGATGTTGCAGAACGAATTAATTGTTTTGATAAATGCTGAGACGCAAAATTACTCTCCATTGTTTTACAGAGAGAAATAATATTTACGGAGAATTGAATTAACCTATTTTCTAAATCATACTTTCGACTCATTAATCTAATTTTTTACCGAAATCGACTTCATCATTCAATATTCTCTTATTCGATATTCTATATTTTTTAATTCCCTTTAAATTCTGGTTTTCTTTTTTCTATAAATGCTGATACGCCTTCTGCATAATCGTTACTTTGTGCTGCTTCTATTTGTAATTTCGATTCTAAAGCTAATTGTGCTTCTAAATCGTTTGTCATAGATTTATTGAATAGTTCTTTAATTAACCCTAATGCTTTAGTTGGCATATTAGCTAGTTTTACAGCTAATTTACTTATCGTTTCTTCAAATTCGCCTAACGGAACCGATTTATAAATCATTCCCATTTTTTCTGCTTCTTCTGCTGAGATTTTATCGCCTAACATGGCTAATGCTAATGCTTTTTGAAACCCTATTAGTCTAGGCAAAAAGAAGGTTCCTGCACTATCTGGAACCAAGCCTATTAAACTAAAGGCTTGTATAAAACTTACTTTTTCATGAGCTACTACAATATCGCATGCTAATGCAATATTTGCTCCTGCTCCTGCTGCCACACCATTTACTGCTGCTATTACTGGTTTTTTAATAGCTCGTATTCTTGTAATGATTGGGTTATAATGTTCTTCTAATATTTTTTTAAACCCTGGATTTAACTCTGGATCTGTTACTTCTTTTAAGTCTTGACCTGCACAAAATGCTTTTCCATTTCCAGTTAAAACAATTGCTCTAACGTCTTCATTTGTTTCGCAATCATCAAAAGTAGTTTGTAGTTTTAATGCCATTTCTCTATTAAAACTGTTGAATACTCCTGGTCTGTTTAAAGTAATGTATGCTACCTTATTTTCTATTTTTAATTCTATTGAATTATTAGCCATAGCTATTATATTTTTTTATATATTCTCGATACAAAATTCTAAAAAAAGAATTTCACTCGAACTGACGTTCCTTTTAAATTTACTTATTCTTCTACTTTAAAATGGGGATTATAAATTAATCCTATAATATTATTCCAAGGATCATAGAGACTTGCAACCATTATATCTCCTCCTACATCATTTGGTGCTTCATGCTTTGTTGCTCCTAAATCTATAAAATGTTGATAGGCTTTATTTATGTCTTCGACTCCCCAATATGAGAATACATTTTCTGTTTTTGTACTACTATCTCGTTCTTCTTGTTGTAAGCCTAATTCATACCCTTTAATATTAAATCCAACATAGAAGGTTTCGTTGAAATAGGGTTTAACGAAAAAAGCTTCAGAATACCATTCCGTAGCTTTTTTTATATCGGTGACCATGTATATTGTAGTGCGAAGTCCTAACATAAAAGATGCTTTATTGCTCATACTCTCACTAATTAATTACTTTAAACATTTAAAATAATCGAAAGGTTCCTGACAGTCATCACATTGAAACTGTGCTTTACATGCTGTTGAACCAAACTGACTTACTAATCTAGTATTTTGAGAACCACAATTAGTACACTTTACTATGCGTTTCCCGTTTAGTAATACATCTTTATCTGCTTCTGCGTCAAGTGGTGCTGCAATTCCGTAATCTTCTAACGCTTTTCTCCCTCTGGGTGTTATCCAATCGGTTGTCCAGGCGGGTGCTAATATTAATTCTATTTCTGAATTATACCCTGCTTCTTTTAATGCTTTTTTTATATCGTCTCCAATAACATCCATTGCTGGACAACCACTGTAAGTTGGTGTTATTTCAACTTTTACGATATTATTTTCAATAACTGCCGAACGTACTACCCCCATATCCATAATGGATAATACTGGAATCTCTGGGTCTGAAACCTGTTCCAATATTGGGTATAGTATTTTATCTATGTTTTGCTCGGTACTTATCATATTATTTCTTCTAAAAGAAGGTTTATTTTAAAAGCTTCTCGATACAATTTATTCTTCTCTCATAAATCACTCGAAGTGACATTGCTCACGGTATTAAAGATTCCTGCCTTCGCAGGAATTTATTACCATTCCATATTTGGATACGCGCGTTGCATGTATTGTAAATCACTTAACAAATATCCTAAGTGTTCCGTATGCACACCAATTTTACCACCTTTTTGGAACCATTTTGATTCTGGAATATCTAATGTTGCTTCTGTTAAAATTTCATTTACTTTTAAATAATATGCTTCTTTTAATTTAGTAACATCTACTCCTATATTTTCGCTAACCATTGCTTTATCGGCTTCTGTTTGATGAAACAACTCATCTGTATATGTCCATAAACCATTAATGGCTTCTTGTATTTTTACTTTACTTACTTCTGTTCCATCTCCTAGACGTATTAACCAATCTGATGAAAAACGTTGGTGATAGCTTACTTCTTTAATGCATTTTTTTGCAATCGCAGATAGTGTTACATCATGGCTTTTTTGCAATTCTGTTAAAAACATAAAGTGATAGACATCAAATAAAAACTGACGTGCAATAGTGTATGCAAAATCGGTATTTGGTTGCTCTACCAATAGCACATTTACATACTCGCGTTCTTTACGTAGCATTGCAATATCATCTTCTGTTCTATTATCTCCTGCAATTTTAGCTGCATATTGGTAATAGCTTCGTACTTGTCCAAATAAATCTAACGAGATATTTGTGCATGCTATGTCTGTTTCTAGGCTTGGTCCATGTCCTGTTAATTCTCCCATTCTTTGCCCAAGAATTAAACTATTATCGGCAATACCTAGAATGTATTTATATAAATTTTGTTTCATGTTAATACCTCACAATAGTGAGTAATTTAATTGAGACGCTTCGACTGCGCTCAGCGTGACATTTAGTTTCTATTCATGAGATTCCTACCTACCACAGGAATTTTACATATGCTTTACCTCGTCTGGTAAATCGTAAAATGTTGGGTGACGGTATACTTTATCTTGAGCTGGTTCAAATAATTCTCCATTATGCTCTGGGTTAGATGCTGTAATATTTTTAGATTCTACAACCCAAATACTTACGCCTTCATTTCGTCTTGTATATACATCTCTTGCATTTTCTAAAGCCATTTCTGCATCTGCTGCATGAAGGCTACCAAAGTGCCTGTGTTCTAATCCGTTTTTACTTCTTACGAACACTTCCCATAATGGCCAATTCTTTTTTGCTGACATATTATTGCCCACAACAGTGGGGATATTTTTAATTAAACTTTAATTTTTATTCTATGTAGTACTGAATTTATTTCAGTATAAGACAGCTTTTATTATACTGCTTGTTTCTCTTTTCTTTGTTGCTTCTTTTCTGCATGTGCCATCGCTGCATCTCGAACCCATGTTCCTCTTTCCCATGCGCCTACTCTAGCATTCATTCTTTCTTTATTACATGGTCCATGCCCTTTTACAACTTGCCAGAACTCATCCCAATCTATTGGTCCAAAATCGTAACTTTTACGTTCTTCATTCCATTTTAAATCTGGATCTGGTATGGTAAGACCTATTAAATCTGCTTGTGGTACCGTTTGGTCTATAAATTGCTGGCGTAAATCGTCGTTAGATTTACGTTTTAATTTCCATTTCATTGATTGCTCTGTATGCACAGACTCTGCATCTGTTGGCCCTAGCATCATTAAAGATGGCCACCACCATCGGTTTAATGCATCTTGAGCCATTTCTTTTTGTTCTGGCGTGCCTTGCGCTAACTTCATCATGATTTCAAAACCTTGACGTTGGTGAAAGCTTTCTTCTTTACACACACGAATCATTGCTCTTGCATAAGGCCCGTACGATGTACTACATAATGGTACTTGATTAATAATGGCTGCGCCATCTACTAACCAACCAATAGCTCCCATATCTGCCCATGTAATTGTAGGGTAATTAAAAATACTAGAGTACTTTGCTTTTCCTGTGTGTAATTGTTCATACAGTTCATCTCTAGAAACTCCTAAAGTTTCGCAAGCGCTATATAAATACAAACCGTGTCCAGCTTCGTCTTGAACTTTTGCCAACAAGGCTACTTTTCGTCTTAATGATGGTGCTCGGGTAATCCAGTTTCCTTCAGGAAGCATTCCAATAATTTCAGAATGCGCATGTTGCGACATTTGCCTTATGTGTGTCTTTCGATACTTTTCTGGCATCCAATCTTTTGGCTCTATTTTTTCATCACGTGCTATACGTTCTTCAAATTGAGCTTCTAAGTTTTTTATTTGTTCTTCACTCATTTTTATTAGCTTTTGGCTATTAGCTATTTGCTTTTAGCTGGTGAAACTTTATTTTCTTTTTCTATATATTTTATTTGATAAGATTACCACATTCTTAGGAATGTTAACGAATGGCTTACACATCAAAATCTACTACTACTTTTTCTGATGTTGGCACCGCTTGGCAACTTAACACTAGGTTTCTTGCGACTTCTTTTTCATCTAATGCGTAGTTAATTTTCATTTCTACTGTTCCTTCTTTTACTTCACACTTGCAAGTACTACATACACCTCCTTTACATGCAAATGGTAAATCGGCTCCCGCTGCTAAAGCCCCATCTAATATATTATCGTACTCATCTTCCATGATGAAATGAAATTCTTTTCCTCCATCTATAATAGTTACATCTGTTCCATCTACCTTATGTTCTAAAACTTCTGCTATTTTAGTATCATCTACATCTCCAGAGAAAAATAACTCATAGTGTATTTTTTCTTTTTCTAATCCTGCTTTTTCTAGTTCATCACGAATTAAAAAAATCATATCTTGAGGCCCACATATAAAACAGCTATTAGTATCTTCTATGTCTATAAATGTTTTAGATAAAACTTGTAGCTTCTCTTCATCAAAACGCCCATTTAACAAAGGAATATCGCGTTGCTCTTTTGTTAAAAAATAAAACACTTGAAAACGCCCAAAGAATTTATTTTTAAGTTGCTCTATTTCTTCTTTAAAGATAATTGATTTTACTGTTCGATTCAAATAAAATAATTTGAATGTACTGTTAGGCTCAGCTATTAAATGTGTTTTAATTATAGACAACATTGGTGTTATACCACTGCCCGCCGCAAAAGCTATATGATTTTTTGACGCTTCTGGTTCTGTCTCTATATAAAAATGTCCAGATGGCTCTGCTATTTCCAACTCATCTCCAGCTTTTAGCTCTTGATTTGCATAGGTAGAGAACACACCGCCCGGAATTTGCTTAATAGCTACTTTCCACTCATTATCTAGAGGACTAGAGCATAAAGAGTAAGAGCGACGAACGTCTTCATCATTAATTATTTTACGTAAAGTAAGGTGCTGCCCTTGCTTAAACTTAAAAGTTTCGTATAAATTTTCTGGAATATCGAAAGTAACTACAGAACAGTCTTTAGTTTCCTTGTAGATATCTTTTACTTGTATGTTATAAAATTCTGCCATTTGTATATTTTAACTAACACTTGTTAGTTAGGTTTACAAATATACAAAAGTTTTGAAAATTAAATTTTTACCCCATGTATTAGTACTTGGCTCAAATTTTCAGACAAATCTGCTGGGTTTAAATCTTCCTTTTTAGGGATCCATAGATACAACGATCGTAGAGTAGACAGTATTGAAAACAACATAACTTCGGGGTTTTTATTAACGATCTCTTTGTTCTCAATTCCTTTAACAATAATGTTTCTAAAATTATTTTCGTAATCATCTCTTAGCTCTAAATAATAGTCTAAACGTTCTTCTAAATGCATCCAATCACTATTCATTGAAGACATGCCATGTGTATTTTGTGTTGTAATATCTACATGTAGTTTTATAATTCGATTTAACTTTTCAATGTTTGTAATTTGAGATGATTTTATAACCGCCATGCCTTCTGTAAACTCTTCTGCTAAAGAAATAATTATGCAAGTAAGAATATCTTGCTTAGACTGTATGTGGTTATAAAGACTAGAAGCCTTTATCCCCATAACCTTAGCTATATCTCTCATCGTTACAGCACTATAACCTTTTTCCTTAAAAAGGATTGCTGCTGTATTTATAATTTGTTGCTTGCGAGTTTCTTGTTTCATTGGTTACTAATATACAGATTCAATTTTTGCTAGAAAAACTATCCTAAAGCTTGTTACTTTCTGCAATATATTAATTCATAACTTTGTTGTAAGCTAAAGACAACATATTTTAAGCATTTTTATGAATACCGGAATAGAAACTAACCCCTTTATAGATAGGCTTCCGCCACATCTAAAACAGTTTATTAAACCACAAAACTACGAGCATTACTCGCCAATAAATCAAGCCGTTTGGCGTTATGTAATGCGAAAAAATGTTTCTTATTTAAGCCAAGTTGCTCATGAATCGTATTTAAAAGGTTTGGACATGACTGGTATTTCTGTAGATGCTATACCAAGTATGTATGGCATGAATCGTATTCTTAAAGATATTGGTTGGGCAGCTGTAGCTGTAGACGGGTTTATTCCTCCTAATGCATTTATGGAGTTTCAGGCTTATAAAGTGCTTGTTATTGCTTCAGACATTCGCCAATTGGAAAACATGGAATACACTCCTGCTCCAGACATAATTCATGAAGCGGCAGGACATGCCCCTATAATTGCCAATCCTGATTATGCCGAATATTTAAGACGTTTTGGAGAAATTGGCTCTAAAGCTATTTTATCGTCTCATGACAACGACATGTATGAAGCCGTAAGAACGCTATCTATTTTAAAAGAGGCCGCAGATTCTACAGATAAGGACATTAAAGATGCGGAAGATTTAGTGAATACTTTACAAAATAAAAAAGTGCCACTTTCTGAAATGGCAAAGATTAGAAACCTGCATTGGTGGACTGTTGAGTACGGATTAATAGGAACTTTAGAGAACCCTAAAATTTATGGTGCGGGATTATTATCGTCTATTGGTGAAAGTAAATGGTGTATGACAGATGCTGTTGAAAAAAGGCTATATAGTATAGACGCAGCAGAAATGGAATTTGACATCACAAAACCGCAACCCCAACTATTTGTTACTCCAGATTTCGCATATTTAATGGAGGTTTTAGAAGAGTTCTCTAATACCATGGCTATGAGAAAAGGTGGTTTTAGAGGCTTACAAAAACTTATAGATTCTAAAAAAATTGGTAGTATAGAGCTTAATACTGGGCTACAAATTTCGGGTGTATTTACAGAAATGATTACAGATGAAGACAACAATGTTGTTTTCTTTAAAACTGAAGGCCCTACTGCTTTAGCTAATAGAGAAAAAGAACTTATAGGCCATGGCAAAGAAGCAAACCCTAATGGCTTTAGCTCTCCTATTGGTAAACTAAAGGGTATTAGTTTGGCTATTGAAGATATGGGTCCTAGGGATTTAAAAGCCTATAATTTTTACGATGGTAAACGTATTGCTATTGAGTATGAAAGCGGAATTACTATTGAAGGGCTAAATATTACAGGGATACGAAATGTTTTTGGAAAATTAATACTTATTGAATTTGAAGATTGTACCGTTACTTATAAAAATAAAATGTTATTTTCTCCAGATCAAGGCACGTTTAGGTTAGCCGTTGGTTCTTCTATTGTTTCTGCCTTTGCTGGTTCGGCAGATTTTAGATCGTTTAATAATTTATATCATGTCTCTTCTACTGAAACTATTAAAGAGCATAAAGATGAAAACACAGTAAAATTAGAAAACCTATATCAACAGGTTAGCGCTCTAAGAGCTAAAAATAATATTGATGGTAAGCAGATTGAAACTATTTTTAGTAACTTACAACAGGAACACCCTAATGACTGGCTATTGTCTTTAGAACTCTATGAACTTTTAAGTACTAATGAAAATTACAATTTAAAAATACGTATTTTAGAGTACTTAAATACGCTTAAGGAGAAGCGTCCAAAAATTGCGCATTTAATTGTAGATGGCATCGCTTTAGTTAAAGAACATGTAACACATTAAAACTATGGGATTTTTAGATTTTTTATTTGGAGCAAAAAAACGTCAAGTTGAAAACTTTATAAAAAAAGGAGCTCTAATTTTAGATGTTAGAACACAAAGAGAATATGATAACGGTGCTATAAAAGGTGCCAAACATGTACCTTTACAAGAATTACATAGGCGTATTGAAGAATTAAGAGCTTTAAACAAACCTTTTATAGTGTATTGCCAAAGCGGTGTTAGGTCTGCCAAAGCATCTAAATATTTAAACCTTAATAATATTGAAGCTATAAATGGTGGTGGCTGGTTAAAACTTTCTAAACTTATTAAATAAACTTATATAACCAATTTAAGCCGATTTTTTTATTTGTTTTCTACGCTTATACACGTAAAATATTGGCACTAATAAAAGCAAGAAATAATATAAATTATTGCCTTTTTTAAAAATAGCCTCATTATTACCTGTTAATGTTATCGCACTCCAATAATATGGAGATACTTCGCTTGTATTTTTATTTTTATAGATGTAATCTAATTTTGCTCTATTTAATGCTTCTGTTTTAGTGTACCCTTGGTTTAAATAGTTATAAAACGAATAAATAATTTCATTATTAGATTTTTGATCGATATCCCAAAGTGAAGCTAAAACACTTTTTGCTCCAGAGTTAACAAATCCTCTAGCAATACTCATAACACCTTCTCCTTTTCTCAATTCTCCTTTAGACGTTTTACATGCACTTAAAACAACTAAGTCTGTATATTGATTATTAAAATACATTTCTCCTAATTCTAATTTATCATCATAAAAAGCTAACCATGGTTTTTTATCCTCCGTTACTCCGCCATGTGTAGATAGGTGCACTACTTTATAACCACCGTAGGCTTCAATAAATTTTTGCTTAGTTGTGTTTGATCTGGTTAAAAACTTTGTTTCTAGAGTACTTTCTAATTTTTGCAATTCTTCTCTATATATAATTAAAGAGGATAAAGATTTGTCTTTAAATAGAGTAGGACTCATAGCTAAATAGTCTGCATTATACGTTCTCTTTAATTTACTAGTAACCATAAGAGACGAAAATGAGTATGCATAACTTATTTTACAAAAATTAATTAAATACAGTTCATTTATGGGGCTTTCTCTATTATCTACTATTAATGGTTCCAAAGGTATATTTTGCAGCATCCCATCTTGTATAACTAAGAGCTGTTTTCCTTGAAATGCTTTTAGTTTGCTCTTCATAAAAGGTAGCAATTGATTATATAATGTATAGGCTAAGCTTTTATAATCCTCTTGATCTTTTTTATTTAAAAATGGCTTTTTTAAAGCATCATGAAATGCTAGTATTCTTTTTTCTAAAAGCTCTGCTTCTTCTATTTTATATGTTTTAATTTCTGTGTTAGATGCCAAAGAAACGTATGCTTTATTTTTATCTATTTTATATTGAAGAACTAATTGATTTTCTTTTAAATGTTTTTGAGTCGTTTTAGCATCATAAATTTGAATCCCTTTTTTGTAATTATGGTATTTTGGAAAGGTTGTTTCTAAAGAATCTAAAAATTTTGAATACTCATTTTTTTTTGTAAAAAAACTATCTTTTATTCTCTTTCTTTTTAATAAGTTGTTTGTTACTAACTCTGCTTTATAATTATTAATTTCCTCTAATAATTTAACTTCTCTTTCTATAGTTGCATTTGGTAATTTAGCTAATACTCTTGCATTTAAATTGGTTACATTTTCTAAAAGCAATAAGGCTTTACTTTTTTCTATAAAACAATAGGCTTTTTCTGGCTCATTTAATAAGTAAGATACATCTACTGCTTTTTGATATAAATCATTCCCTTTTTCTCGCCAAAATAACTTTGATAAATCTTCTCTACTTTCAAAATAAATAAGATTAACTACTTTATCTGCTAGTTCTAACGTTTCCAGAGCTTTTTTTAAAAGTACTTTATTTTTTGTTTTGTTATAATATACAATCCAAGCACCTGCTTTATCTCTTAAATACCCTAGGATATCTATTTTTAAATTAGATATTTCTATATCTTGAAATTTGGGTAATGTAGTATAATCTATACTAGCATTATATGTCGTTAAGTATATTGCTTTTTGATAATTTTTAAGAGCCGCTACATAATTGTTTTGAAGTAATTTAATATCGCCTAAGTTATCGTAAGACTCTGCTTTTTGACTAGGCAAATTAGACGCATAGCTTAATGCAGCATGTAAGCTTTCTATAGATTTATTAATGTTATTCGTTTTTTTGTAAACGACTCCCAGGTTATTCAAGCTCTTAGCTGCATATACAGAGTCGTTTAATTTATAAGCCAATGCTAACGCCTCTTTATAGGCCTCTTTACTATTATTATAGTCTTTAAGCGTATCATAAAAATTACCACAATTAAGCTTTAAGCCAATTAAATCTTTCTCGGAGATATCAAAATAGTTACTTAAGGCTTGTACTTTTCTATAGTTTAAAAAAAATGCTTCTTTATATTTAACATCATCAAAGCCTGCATAAATTGCTAAAACATTTTTGTAAATACTCAGGAGTTTTTGATGTTTCCCTAAAGCTTTATAAATAGACTCACTTTTTTCGTAGCAGTCTAGGGCTTTTTTAAAATCTCCTATAGCTTCATAAATTCTTGCTTTTAGCCAATTCACTTTTGCTACTCTAACTTCTGTAGCATTACAATAACTAAGCAAACTATCGCATGTTTTAATAGCTTTTGAATAAAGCCCTTTCTCGTATTGAAATTTGGCTAGATTATTAAAGCTTCCTTTAAAAAGCGAAGGGCTCTCTTTAATGTAGTTTTTTCGTATTTCTGATGCTTTTTCGGTAAAGTAAATAGCATCGTCTAGAGAAAGGTTTTTCTTGTATATAAATTTTGCTAAATCATGGTAAACTTGAGATACACTCAATTCATCTGCTTTACTTTCTTCTATTAAAGTTTCTGTTTTTACTACTTTTTGTTGTTTTGAGAGTGTCGATAATTTTATAATAGAATCAAACTGTTCTAAAATTTTTGTTTGAGAACTAATACTAAATGGTATAAGTATTAGAAATACAAAAGTAACTTTATAACACATTTATTTATAATTTACCTTTTCTCATAACATTATTGATTACTCTACTTTTAGTAGAATTCATCTAAATTTAATAATAAAAAATCATCTTTCTATTTTTATTTAAAATCAAGTTGTAAAATGGTGTAATATATTTAAAGCAGAGAGCATAATTAAACACTCTCTGCTTATAGTTTAAAAAAAGTGACCTAAACCCTATTAAACTAAAATTTATTCTAAGACTGCTGCTCTATGTTTTATGGTCTCTAAACCAGATACAAACTCCGTACTGTTATCTATAACTTTATTTTTTAAAACTAATGGTGAATCCCCTATAGAATATAGTGCTGCACTTTTATAAGCTACAAAGGCACTTGCAAAAGACGTTCCTTGAACCGTTGTACTTTGTCCATTTATTGTAAACGAATAATCATTTCCAGGAGCTGCTATATCTACATTACTTACACCATAATTAGAATACCATGCTAAAAGATTACTATTATTATAACTTTCTGCTGTATAATCTGTTATTGTTTCCATTCCAGCAATTGAAATAATATTATCATGCTCGTACGATGATGGATAATGTGGTATCTCATCATTATCGTTAGTTTGGTTTCCCGCAGATGCTACAATTAATACACGATTGCTGTAATTAGCAAGGATCCTATCAAATAATTCTTGATAACTATAACTACCAAAACTCATATTAATAATTGCAACTTCGGGTTTACTTAATGCATATTTTAATCCACATAGAATACGAAATGTATTTGTTTTACCATCTGCATCAAACACTTTTACCGGTAAAATTTGATGACTTATGCCTTTATTTATTAAATTACTATTTATTATACTTGCAATTTGAGTTCCATGGTTATGGTCATCAAAAGGGTCATTATCTTCATTTACAAAATCCCACCCATAAAGGTCTTTTGAGTTTGTTGCTTCGCATTGCTTATTAGCAGAGTTATTATATAAAAAGGGTTCTGTAAATCCTCCTGCTATGTAATTTACTCCTGTATCTAATATAGCAACAGTTATATTTTCATTACTTTCTACTTGTAAATTTAAAGCTTGATCTATATCTCCATCTGGTATTGCCGATCCAAAATAATTATTTGGTAATTGCACTCCATTATTTAACGAAGCGCCATCTAAATCTGGATCATCACTAGCTGTACTTTTTTTTTCTTCTAATTGTGATTCTGTTAAATCCTGAGCAAAACGCCATAATTCTAACGTATCATCTTGACATGAACACTGTTTATAACTCTGCACTTCGTACATGTTTCTTAATGCTTCTTTTTGCAAATTGGTTGTTCCTATATTATAGTGCACAATAAACTCTCTAACATTCTTCCCTAACTTAGATTTTTTATTAAGCATGTTATTTTTTAAAGTACTCTCATTAGATTCTTCAGTTAACTCATCGCTACAACATGCCAGTAATAATAACACAAAGCACATTATTGTAAGTTTTAATGTTTTCATAATTTAATTTAGGTTTAGGATTTTTTTAAAAAAAAGCAGTCTCAACCTAATTTACTTAAGTTGAGACTACTGTGTAATTGTTATTCTATCATAACTTTTTTAGTAATTATATTTTCCCCTGTATTAAATGAGAAGAAATACACACCTTTAGTAAGGCTAGATCTTAGATTTAAGTTAAACTTAAGTTCTCCGTTTATTACTTTACGATTTTCTAACGTTTTAATTAAAGTACCATCGAAGCTGTAAATATTCAATTGAATATTTTCAACATCTTCAATATTTAATTTAATATCCATATTTCCTTTATTAGGATTTGGATAAATAGAAATTTTGTCGGCATCGCGCCCTTTCTTTCCTTTATTATAACAAGCTTGTCTGGAAATTGGCGACTTTTTACCACTCTCGCAAACGGCTGTTACTTGCCAAACAAAACATCTACCTTCTAACGATGCTGGTAATGTGTAACTATTAGTGTTTACTTGAACTGGCGCAATAGAAATACCAAACTCACAACCACAATCTATTTGTGGTACATTACCTGCTGGAGAGCTAATAATATAAGATGTTGCGCCTGGTACTGGATTCCATGTTAATGTAGTCCCTACCACTTGAAGATTAGTTGGCGCTGTTACCTCGCACTCTTTTTCCTTTGGTGTATGGCAGGCTTGATTAGAAATTGGTGACTTTTTACCACTTTCGCAGATTGCTGTTACTTGCCAAACAAAACACTTATTTTGTAATGATGTAGGTAAGGTATAACTATTAGTACCTACTGTAATAGGTGCTAAAGAAATGCCATTATTACCTGTACAACCACAATCTATTTGTGGTACATTACCTGGTGGAGATGTTATGGTGTAAGATGTTGCGCCTGGTACTGGATCCCATGTTAAAGTATTACCAACCACTTGAAGATTAGTAGGTGCTGTTACCTCGCACTCTTTTTCTTTTGGTGTATGACAGGCTTGGTTAGAAATTGGTGATTCTGTACCATCTTCGCAAATTGCAGTTACCTGCCAAACAAAACACATATCTTGTAATGAAGCTGGTAAAGTATAACTGTTAGTTCCTACAGTAATAGGCGCTAAAGATATACCATTACTTCCTGTACAGCCACAATCTATTTGCGGAACATTACCTGGAGGAGATGTTATGACATAAGATGTCGCTCCTGGCACAGGATCCCATGTTAATGTATTACCAACCACCTGAAGGTTAGTAGGTGCTGTTGTTTCACAACTTTCACAAACGGAAATAATAATATCATCTATTGATAATTCTGCTTGGCTAACTCCATTTGATGCGTTTGCCATAAATGGGAACACCCATAGTTGTGAATAGTTTCCATTTGGAGTATACGTTAAAGAAATATCTGTCCAAGTATTTAAATACCCGCCCATAGTATCATTAAAAATATACTCTCCTGTAGGCGTTGCTGTAATATTCCCTACGCTATTAGTTGCTACTAAGTTTACTGTAGCATTATTAGCAACATTTGGGTCTCCAGAGTTTCTATCGTCTGTTCTTATTCTAAAGCATATAGAATACGACACACCTTCTTCAAAATCAAAATTAGCAGCAATACCTTCTCCATTTCCACCATAAGACCACATCCATGCATTAGGATCGGCACTAAAGTTATTAATAGAAGGCGAACCATCTGTTGCTATCCAATTTGGCACACAACCATTATTAAAAGCTCCATTTCCACCACAAGTTGCTTGATTAAAATCTCCGTTTACAAGTAAATTATTCTCGGCATCACAGCATGGCGGCGGCGGACAGTCTTGCTCTATATTAATAGTAACATTCTGGCTGTAGAAATCACCACAGGAATCTGTTCCTGTAATATTTGCTACAAAAGAAGTTAATGTTGAGTTATTCGTTAAACAAAATAAACCATTTAAATCTGTAAGCACTGGGCTATTAGTATTATACGCATCATCTTGAAGGTTTGTAGCACTAATATTTATACAAGTAGTACCACAAGGTATTGTATATTCTAAAGTATCTGTTACATCGGTTCCATCTATTGTTATCGTTGTTGGGTCTGGAGTACACGGTTGACAGATAGATAAGTTAGATATACGAACTTCTATTTGAGGATTTGGTGCCGATGGGTTTGTAGGATAAAACCATATATTGTTAAAATTCTGAGTAGCTGTAAAGTTAAATGTATACATCTGGCTATTTGCTCCATTTGCCCATATATTCTGTCCCATTATTGTCTGGTTTGGGGTTGGAGTATTCGGGATAACATTGTTAGTATTGGTTCCTGTATTACCTACAACGGCATTAGAGGTTAATACAACATTCATCATAGAATTAACATTTGGTATTTGCCCAGTATTAGTAGCTGCATCTAAATTAAAAGACACACAGTATTGCTCACCTTGCACAAAGTTATATCCAGAATAGTTTACACCTTCTCCTGTTATAGATTGCGTAAAACCAGAATAATAAGACCACAACCAAACAGAATTACTCCCCCATGATGGCGTTCCATGCGAGTCGCTCCATTGTTGGGTATTACTAACCTGAATATCTTGACAATTGCCCTGGTTACATTGTGATTGAGCTGTAATATAACTCAATACAAAGAAGGCTAAAAAAAGTATTTTCTTCATAATTTTAAGGGTTTATTGATTAATTAAAAGTTCCTACTCTGTTTTTTATAAAGGTTTTTCGGATCCCTCCTTTTATTGAATTAATTCACAGTTAAGAGGAGAATTTATTTTTTTGTTACCCAGTTTATTTAAACTATCTTAGAATTTAAATTAATTATACATCAACATCTTGTATGGAGAATGATGATTTTGTAAGCCAATTTTTAAAAGGAAATTCAAAACTCTTAAACAGTATCTATGACAATTCATTTAAATATGTAGAGCATTATATTACTAGTAGAAATGGTTCTAAAAAAGATGCCGAAGATGTGTTTCATAATGCCCTTATTATCATTTATGTTAAATTAAAAGAAGGCAACATAAATATTAAAGCTTTCGATAATTACCTGTTTACTGTCTGTAAAAATTTATGGAAAAGAGAAAATGCAAAACATAGGGTAACAAATAATAACGTTATCCCTCTAGTTAGTGAAGAGCTTGATAAAGCTTCTTTTTATTTAGAACATAACCAATGGGAATTATATAAAGAAAAATTTGAATTACTATCTGCGCAATGTAAAGAGATCCTTTCTATGGTGTTTCAAAAAAAAGCTTATGCAGACATTGTAAAGAAATATTCTTACAGTTCTCAAACAGTTGCAAGACAACGTGTATTTAAGTGTAAAGCCCGGCTTAGCAAGTTAATTAAAGAAGATTTCAGATTTTCTAAACTTAAGCATTAGAATGAATTTAGATGATAAAATTATAGCATACTTGGAGGATACAATGACCGATGAAGAGCGTACCCGTTTTGAATTAGATATTAAAGCAGACCCAGATTTAAAGCAGTCTATATCTATTATAAAAACTATGAATACTGTTTATAGTGATACTGATTGGGCACTATATAATGGAGATAATAATACGCTAAAAAACACCAGTGAATTATTTAAGGGAGATGCTATTGAATCGTTCTCTAAACATGCTAAAATAGCGGCTTCAAATTACAAGTCTGCAACCCAAAAAAGACGTTTTATAAAATACATTTCGTCGGTAGCAGCTGCCGTTATTATTCTATTTTCCGGATACTATTTCTTAAACAATGATGCTACCTCTATAACCTTATATAATAATTATTATAGTACTGAAGATTTACCTTCTTTTACTACCCAAAGTAATACTGCTAATGTTTTAGCCAAGGCAGAAAACTTATTTAAAACAAAACAGTATAAAAAGGCTTTAGAGCAATTTAAAATAGCAGAACACAGCCTAGAGAATACGTTAAACCCTAACCTTCTACTATATATTGCCGTTTGTTATTTAGAGCTAGAGCAATACCAATTGGCCCAAGAGAGGCTAAATCTATTATTAAAAAGCAATAGCTTAGATGCACACAAAGCTTATTGGTTTAAAGCTTTAACTTATTTAAAACAAGATAATAGAGTTAAGGCTATCGAAACTTTAGAATTACTTATAGAAGATAAAAACAACTTTAATTACTTAAAAGCTAAAAAACTATTGAATGAATTAAAATAGTTTTTGCCTACAATTTAATACCCTGAAAGTTTGTAATTGGGTTCGCCTGATATTCTAACGTCCAACCTAAAGAATTTGTAAGAATATAAAACTTAGCTAGCTCGCTAATTAATCTGTTTTTAGCATTTGTTTTTAAGCTAGAGGCTTCCACTTTTTTCATTAAAGATGCTTTTACTGTTTCTTTTATAGCATTATAATCTTCCGCTTCAAAAGGGTTTAAAAAATCTGCCTGAATATCGTAATACTCAAAATCTGGGCTAATTTTTATTTCTTCGTCAGGAATTTTTATTAATCTTAGTGTTTTAGAAACATCATCTATTTCATATTCTATTTTACTTAAATCGTACGCAATAGTAACATCTGCATTAACTACAACTAATGCTTTTTTCTCTGCCGAAATATAATCAGACAATATCGCTTTAGAGTTTTTATAATTAAATACTTCACTAAAATGACCTTCTGTAACCACTAGTTTCCCAACATTTTTTAGTTGTTCTTGTATTAGCGCAGAATGTTCTTTAAGTATTATTGCTTCACTTTTTTTATCATCGCAATATTTAAATGTAAATAAAACGATTAATGTGATAACGACTCCAAATAGAATTTTTCTCATGTCTAAATTTAAAGAAAAATTTAAGACTTACTGCCTTATTGTTTAAAACCTAATATGCGAATACTTATTCTGTAACTTTTCTTTCTTTTGTTCTAATTGCTCAAGGAATTTTAAGTGTGCCTCTGAGTTTTCATTAAAAGGCTTGTGGGCTAATCCTTTTTGAATATTATCTACAGTATCCATTGTACTGTATGCGTTAGAAGTAATCCAAACGCTTTTAAATTTCTCCCAAATATAATCTACGGCAGTATCGTTTGGATGTAATAAATCTGGTTTGTAAAAACGATAATCTCTTAACTCATCTAACATAATTTCGTAAGATGGAAAATAATATACTTGTGCTTTTACAAATTGATGAATTGCACTTATTAAATGCGATTTACTTTGCGTGTTCTCTACAAATCCATCTTTAATATGCCTAACTGGTGATACTGTGAAAATAAGAGAGGCTTTAGTATTTACGGTTTGTATAGTGTTAAATATATTTTGTAAACTATTAGTTACTGCTTCTACTGAAAGTAATTTTTTATAGAATTGCTTTTGTGGTACTTTATGGCAATTAGCTACTGTTGTATTGGTTTCTTTATAATTGTAAACCCAAGCTGTTCCTAAAGTAATAACAATATGGCTAGCTTCTTTTAGGTATTGTGTAATGGTTATTAAGTTATTATTTAACGTTTCTAATAGTCTTTCTTTTGAGATATCACTTAATTTAGAATGGGCCTCGAAACAATGCCATTGCTCGTTATGCCTAAAAATATCTGCTTCTGTATAGCGTCTATCTTCAACAGCTCTAGATAATATTGTTTCAATAGCTACGGGATGAAATAATATCCCGAATGGGTTTTGTGCTATTTGAAATTTATAATAGTTAAACTTCTTTCCTATATTTTCAGCAAAACACGAACCTAACAGCAACATTTTAGAGTTATAATCTATTTGTTGTTCTTGTTTTTCGAGTTTTATTTCTGTTAATAGTTTCATGGTCTTGTTATAAAAACAAAAACGCAAAGCTTTCATTTATAAATGCTTTGCGTCTTATCTTAAATGTATGCGAATATCTTTTTCAAATTAAGACTACTCTATATAACTTTTTGCTTTACTTAAAGCTTCATCTATTCCTGCTGGATTTTTACCACCTGCTGTTGCATAAAATGGCTGACCTCCTCCACCGCCGTGGATTAGTTTTCCTAGTTCTCTAACTACCTGCCCTGCATTTAATCCTTTATCTGCTACTAGTTCTTTAGAGATATAACAGGTTAACATCGCTTTTCCTTCGTTTGCTGTACCAAACAATAAAAATAGGTTTTTATGTTTTTCGCCCATTCCAAAAGCTACATCTTTAATTCCCGCTGGGTCTAAATCTACTTTTTGCGCTAAAAATTGTACGCCATTAATTTCGGTTAACGCATTTGCCAATTCTCCTTTTAGATTTTTAGCTTTATCTTTTAATAAGCCTTCTATTTGCTTTTTTAAATTTACGTTTTCTTCTTTTAAAGACACTAAAGCTTTTACTGGTTCTTTTGCATTATTAAGCAGGTCTTTCATTTCAAAATAAGCACGGTTGTTATCAAAATAAAAGTCTTTAACTGCATCATTAGTAATTGCTTCTATTCTACGAATTCCTGATGCCACAGCACTTTCTGATACAATTTTAAAATGCCAAATATCGCCTGTATTTTTTACGTGAGTTCCTCCACAAAGTTCCATGGACTGTCCAAAGCGAATGGTTCTTACTGCATCTCCATACTTTTCTCCAAACAATGCCATTGCGCCTTCTGCAATTGCTTGCTCCATTGGTACTGCTCTATTTTCCTCTAATGGTAGTTTTCCTTCTATTCTTGAGTTTACAAAGTTTTCTACATCTCTTAATTGCTCTGTTGTTACTTTAGAGAAATGTGAAAAATCGAATCTTAAATATTTAGAGTGTACCGCACTTCCTTTTTGCTCTACATGTGTTCCTAAAACTTCTCTTAGTGCTTGGTGTAGTAAGTGTGTTGCGGTATGATTACATTCTGTTCTGTAACGTTGCTTAGCATCTACTACAGCTTTTAAGGTTTCATTTAAATGCTTTGGTAGGTTTTTAGAGAAGTGAATAATAACATTATTCTCTTTTTTTGTATCTAGAATATAAATGACATCTCCGTTTGGCACTTCTAAATACCCTTTATCTCCTACTTGCCCTCCTCCTTCTGGATAAAAAGGTGTCATGTTAAAGACTAACTGATACATTTCTCCGTCTTTTTTAGAGACTACTTTTCTATATCTTGTTAGTTTTACATTTGCTTCTAGTGAGTCGTAACCTATAAATTCCTCTTCACAATCTTCTAGTAATACTGTCCAGTCATCTGTAGACATTTCACTTGCTGAACGAGAACGTTCTTTCTGTTTTTGTAATTCCACTTCAAAACCAGCCTCATCCAAGGTCATTCCTTTTTCACTTAAAATAAGCGCTGTTAAATCTATAGGAAAGCCATAAGTATCATATAATTCAAAGGCTTTCTCTCCAGAAACCATTTTATTTTCAGTAGTTTCAATAATACGGTCTAACAATACTAACCCCTGATCTAATGTTCTTAAAAAAGAAGTCTCTTCTTCCTTAATTACATTTTCAATTAGTTGCTTTTGTACTTTAAGTTCTGGGAATGCTTTCCCCATTTTTTTACTTAAAACATCAACTAACCTGTATATAAATGGTTCTTTTTTATCTAAAAATGTAAATCCGTAACGTACAGCACGACGTAAAATTCGTCTAATAACATAACCTGCTCCATTGTTACTTGGCAATTGCCCATCTGCAATAGAAAAAGCTACCGCACGAACATGATCGCTAATAACACGAATAGCTATATCTCTCTTTTCATCTTTACCATAATCGGTATCGGTTATGGTTTCTATTTCTCTAATAATTGGAGTAAACACATCTGTATCGTAGTTAGATTTTACGTCTTGTAAAACCATACACAAACGCTCAAACCCCATTCCTGTATCTATATGCTTGTTTGGTAAGTTCTCTAAAGACTTATCTGCCTTACGATTGTATTGCATAAATACTAAGTTCCAGATTTCTACAACTTGAGGATGATCCATGTTTACTAAATCTTTCCCAGATACTTTTGCTTTTTCTTCTGGTGTACGTATATCTACATGGATTTCGCTACATGGGCCACATGGACCTTGCGCTCCCATTTCCCAGAAGTTATCCTTTTTATTTCCCATTAAAATACGATCTTCTGGAATAATACTTTTCCAAATATCGTATGCTTCTTGATCCATTTTTAGGTTATCGTCGTCATCACTCCCCTCAAAAACGGTAACGTATAAAATGTCTTTATCTATACCATAAACTTCAGTTAATAATTCCCAAGCCCAAGTAATGGCTTCTTTTTTAAAGTAATCGCCGAAACTCCAGTTTCCTAACATTTCAAAAAGGGTATGGTGGTAAGTATCGTACCCTACTTCTTCCAAGTCGTTATGTTTACCTGACACACGTAAACATTTTTGAGAATCTGTAATACGTGTATTTTTAGGTGTGGCGTTTCCTAAAAAATACTCTTTAAAAGGAGCCATACCAGAATTTACAAACATTAAGGTTGGGTCATCTTTTAAAACCATTGGTGCAGACGGCACAATACTGTGTTTTTTATTTTCAAAAAAACTTAAAAATTTAGAGCGTATCTCTTGAGAATTCATAGGACTATGTTAATAACCTTGTTTCTGCTTGCTACTCGCATTGCGAAACAATTTATATATTTACTCTGCAAATCTATTTTAAATTTTGGACAGAGTGAACCTACTTTTATAAAAATATCCAAAAAAAGGCATTTTTTTTGTAGGTTTGTTCGTTAACTATTTTAAATCTAACCTAACTTTTAGGTGATAATTAAATGCAAAAATAGTATAAATTAGATAATGAGTAAGGTAAAATATTATTATGATTCTGACACACTGTCTTATCGCAAGATAAAACGCAAAAAAAGTACAGCTTTTAAATACCTTTTCGGTTTTTTATTATCCTCTGCTTTATTTGGTTTATTGTTTATGTTTTTGGCAACTTTATACATAGAGTCCCCAAAAGAAAAAGCTTTAAAACGCGAGTTGGCAAACATGCAATTACAGTTTGATTTATTGAATAAAAAAATGGATGAGGCCGAAACTGTTCTAGCCAATATAGAAGATAGAGATAACAACATTTATCGTTTGTATTTTGAAGCTAACCCAATTCCAGAAGAACAACGAAAAGCTGGGTTTGGCGGAATTAATAGGTATAAAGCTTTTGAGGGTTTTGATAACTCTAAACTTATTATTGAAAGTAATAAGCGTATAGATAAACTTCAAAAACAAATAGTGGTACAATCTAAATCTCTAGATGAAATAAAAGTTCTTGCAGAGGAAAAAGAAAAATTTCTAGCAACAATCCCTGCAATACAACCTGTAACTAATGAAGATTTAACACGTATGGCTTCTGGTTTTGGTATGCGAACCGATCCTTTTACTAAAGCAAGAAAAATGCACTGGGGCATGGATTTTACGGCACCTCGCGGCACTCCTGTTTATGCTTCTGGAGATGGTGTTGTAGAACGTGCGGATAGTAATTCTTCTGGTTACGGTAAACACATTAGAATTAACCATGGTTATGGTTATGTGTCTTTATATGCGCATTTATACAAATACAACATAAGAAAAAACCAAAAAGTAAAACGTGGTGATTTAATAGGCTTTGTAGGTAGTACTGGACGTTCTGAAGCGCCGCATTTACACTACGAAATTTTTAAAGATGGTACACGTATAAATCCTATTAACTTCTATTATGGTAGTTTAACGGCTGAAGAGTTTAGCAAGTTGTTAAATCGAGCGTCTTTAGAAAATCAATCTTTAGACTAATGCATATAGAGCTTCCAGAAAAACGCTATTATAATATTGGTGAAGTGGCAAAAGCTTTTGACGTTAACGCTTCTTTAATTCGCTTTTGGGAAAAAGAATTCGACGTTTTAAAACCTAAAAAAAATGCCAAAGGCAACCGTAAATTTACTCCAGATGATATAAAGCATTTAAAGTTTATATACCACTTGGTAAAAGAGCGCGGTTTTACTTTAGAAGGCGCTAAAATACATTTAAAAGAAGAAAAGCAGAAAACCCTTACTAATTTCGAAATTATTAGTAAATTAGAGGGTGTTAAAGCACAACTTATAAAATTAAAAAACCAACTATAACAAAAAATTAATTATCATGAAAAAATGGATTGTACCTGTCGTAATTATCATAATATTTGCGCTATTAGGGATGAGTACTTACAACTCAGTAATAGGTTTAGATGAAAATGTAGAAGAGGCTTGGGGAAAAGTAGAAAGTTCTTACCAAAGAAGAAGTGACCTAATAGGCAATTTAGTAAAAACGGTTAAAGGAGCAGCAGACTTTGAAAAAAGTACTTTAGAATCTGTTATAAATGCTAGAGCAAAAGCAACGGCTGTTAATATAGACCCTTCTAATATTACACCAGAGCAGCTACAACAATTTAACCAAGCACAAAGTGGATTAAGTAGTGCTTTATCTAGATTATTAGTTACTGTAGAGCGTTATCCAGATTTAAAAGCTAACCAAAACTTTTTAGAATTACAATCGCAATTAGAAGGTACAGAAAATAGAATTAATGTTGCTAGAGACCGATTTAATGAAACTGTAAAACCATATAACAAAAAGATAAGAACGTTCCCTAATAACTTATTAGCGGGTCTATTTGGTTTTGATAAAAAAGCCTATTTCCAATCTGAAGCTGGTAGTGAAAAAGCACCAGATGTAGACTTCGATTTTAATTAAAACGATGCAAAATATAGTTGAATCCTTTTTAACAACCATAGAAGAACAAGAAGTTGTAGCTGCTATTAGAGAAGCAGAAAAAAATACTTCGGGAGAGATTCGTGTGCATATAGAAAGTACGTCTAATGGGCATGTAGATGCGCGTGCAATAGAGGTGTTTTCTATGCTAAAAATGTATAACACCAAATTACAAAATGGTGTTTTAATTTATGTTTCTGTAGAAGAAAAAGCGTTTGCTATTTATGGAGATAAAGGCATTAATGCTATTGTTTCTTCAACTTTTTGGGATGACACAATTCAACTTATGGCGTCGCATTTTAAAAATAATAATTTTAAACAAGGCCTGGTGGATGGTATTTTAAAAGCTGGTCAAGAATTACAGGCGCATTTTCCTTGGGATGCAACAGATGTAGACGAATTACCCAACACGATTTCTAAAGGTTAATTTATACAATATTCTATGAGCAGTTATAATAAATTACCTATAATTAATAAGCCTTTTTACTTATCTATAAATAGTATATTAAGTTGCTTTATAATTATATTTACACTTTTAAGTACCTCGAGTACTTTTGCTCAATATGAGATTCCTAAAAAACCGAGTTTTCAAACTAGTGTTTATGATTATATTAACTTATTATCGCCTAGTCAAAAAAACAGCCTAGAAAACAAACTTATAAAATATTCCGACAGTACTTCTACGCAAATTGTAGTGGCAGTAATAAGCTCTACTCAAGGAGAATATATAAATTATTTAGGCACAAATTGGGCGCACAAATGGGGTATTGGAGATAAAAATAAGGATAATGGTATTTTTATATTATTAGCTAAAGATGATAGAAAAATAAACATTAGTACGGGTTATGGCGTAGAGCATTTAATGACCGATGCAATGTCCAGACGTATTATAGAACGTGATATTATTCCTTTTTTTAAACAAGGCGATTATTACGGTGGTTTAAATAAAGGGGTTGATTCTATTTTTGAAGTCCTTACTGGCGAATACAAAGGTTCTAGACAGTCGTCTAATGGCGATTTTCCTTTTGGGGTTATCTTTTTCCTCTTTATTATTTTTATAATTATTTTAATCTCCATTTCAAAAAACCGTAGAGGTGGCGGTGGTAGTGGTGGACGCCATTATAGAAATGACACTTCTAGGAGTATTCTAGAAACTATTATACTAAGTAATGCTGGACGTAGCAGTTCTGGCGGAGGCTTTGGTGGTGGTTTTGGCGGCGGTAGCTCTGGCGGTGGTTTCGGCGGTGGCTTCGGTGGCGGAGGCTTCGGTGGAGGCGGTGCTTCTGGCGGATGGTAAACAACTAAAAGCAAGTGACTTTTATGTAAAGCTAATTGTTAAGATTACATAGTTTAATAATCCATATTTCCTATAAATTTCATGTTTAGATTTCACGCCCTTTTTTGGCTGTAACAACAGCCATGATGTACATCATTACATCTTTATTTTAATTTTATATTTTGAAGATAAATTGAATGCCAAAGGTAAAGGTAACACCTACACTTAAAGGTTATAAATACCGTTTAAGTATTAAGTGTTTTTATTTGCGATTACTATACAATAGTAACTATATGTATAACTGGCTATTTCTTTAAAAGCTAAGATTTAATGCAAAGGATAAACCACTATATTCTGCTAGTGTATAATCTAAATTTATTTTAAAAGCGCCTAAAGCAACTTTTGCTCCAAGTGTTCCTCGTACTGCCGAGACTTCACTTTCTACAGAGAAAGGGTCTACAATTTCTTCTTGAGATACAATTCCAGATTGCACTCTATATGTTCCTTTTAAATCTGTTGTAGATTTTCCTGAAATATAACCTATTCCTCCATAAACATTAAAAACAGGCATTTTAGTAGAGCCAATAACTTGTAGCAATAAAGTATTGGTATTATTTTCAAACTTTTGGTTTTCGCCATCTACTATGTTTGTACTAGTAAAATCATAGCTTCCTTCTAAATGCGTATATGCTGCTAATCCAGATATTGCAACAGGAAATACTTTATCCTCAGGTAACCATGAGGTAATTTCATGTAGTATTCCAAATCCATAAACTCCAATTTCCGTGTCATTTGTATTTATTTTAGGTAGAAACCTAACTTTCAATTCTGTTGCTTTTAATGGGCTAAAGCTTGCTTGAAGAAATGCTGTTGGCACAAAATTAATATTAGATTCTCCTAGGCCAGTTACTAATTCAAATTCTGCATCTTGTGCTGGTATTAATGGAACAGAACTTTCTCCTTCTACCACGACTATAACACCATTAATATCGCCAAATGCTGTAGCCACTTCTTTTTGTATACTACCGTCTTTAAATCTAAGATTTTCATATTGAGACGTATCTAAAATAAATGATTTTTTATCGTCTGATACAAAAGCGGCATTGGTTATTATAGAAATTTCGAAGCCAAATTTCTTTATTGTTTTGGCCCCGTTGAACCAACCTTGATTCATACTAAACATTAACCCATCTGAAGCTGGATTTAAATAATCTGAAGTAAAACGTTGTGCATCTCTAACTCCTGCTGCTAACAAATCATTTACATTTTCTTGTGCATAAGTAAAAACAAAGTTTAAAACAGCTACAAATAAGACTATTCTTTTCATGAGATTTAAAGGCTAAAAGTTATTTTTTGTATTAATTAGTAGGTTACAAAATTACAAATCTTCATTTTGAATATTTATAATCTTTTATACAAGATACTATAAAATTTTTAAAGGATATTGTTTTATATCCTTAAGTAATTGTAAAGATTAGTTATATATTTTAATATAATAACCCATCCTGAAAAACTGTAACGGTTTTTCAGGATGGGTTATATTAATTGCTTTTATTTAGCTTAACTAACTATTTAATCGAAAGAATAGTAACCTCTATCTCTCACTTCTCCTTTTTTACCTAAGCTATTAAACTTCCAACTAAAGGTAAACATAAAGTACTGTTCTAATACTGTACTTTGCGAATCTTCTATATAATCTTGTGTTGCTATTCTTCTAGCATTTGTATTTTGGTCTAATAAATCGTAAACCTTTAACTGTAAAGATGCTTTGTCTTGTAAAAATGAATAGACTAGAGTAGAATTCCAGAACCATGCACTTTTTTGAAATCCTTCTGCGACATCTGGATTATAGTTATAGTTTATATCGTTACGCCATTCAAACTTTTTAGGTAAGAATGTAGCGGTTCTTAATCGTACGTTATGATTTTTAAACGAACGATCATCAAATGCATCTATATCGTATTTATTATTGGTAAATGATACTCTATATGATGGCTTAAACTCCATAACTTTATCCCAAATATATTCTACACCTATACTTGGTGAAAATGTATTTACTTTACTTGCGTATTTAACATCGTTATTAAAGTTTATGTTTTTAGAAACACTTCCGTTAGCTCCAAATCTTAATCGTATTTTACGAATAGAATCTAACTTAAAATTCTTACTATAATCTCCTCCTACTGAACCGTTATAATTACCATTTACGTTAGTATAAGTTGTTCGTCTTGTTAAGGTCTCTGGGTCTATTATTGTTTTAGATACTACATTATTATTTACTAATGTTACGTTAGAGTATATATAAAATCCTGTTCTATTTCTCCAATCGTAAGCATTATATCCCGCATAAAGGGAGTGTCTGTTTGAAGGTTCTAAGTTTGGGTTACCAACGATAGTGTTTAATGGATTAGAAACATCTTCGAATGCTTGTAATTGACGTAATCCTGGTGGTTGATTTCTTAATCTATAACTTGCGTATACTGATGATTTTGGACTAAATCTGTAATTAATATTAGAGCTTAACTCTAGCGCTTTAAAATCGCGTTCTACATTAAACTGTGGTCTTAATAAGTCTTGATTTTTAAGGGTTCTAAACACATAGTTTGCACCAAATCTTGCAGACATTTTTTCTCCTCTATATCTTAATCTTACTCCTGGTGAGCTTTCTATATCTGTATATTCAAAATCTGTACTTAATGCTTCATTAAAGACATTAAATTCTTGAGTTGTACCATCTTTATCAAAAGTACTTTTTCTGTTTTCATCTTTATTTCTAGAGTAATCGTATTCAAAGTTTAAAAATAATTTTTTAGGAATAATTGGATAGCTATACGTTAAACCTATATCTAAACCAGAATTATTATTTTCTCCATCTGTATATTGATCTCTAATAATTGTAGATGGGTTTGTCCCAAACACCTCTGTATTAGAGTTTAAAAAGTCGTCGCTATCATCGCTTCTTAAACTATTTTCCATTCTAAACCTTAAAAAAGCACCATTACTTCCAAATCGTTTAGTTAAGCTTAAATTATTACCAAACTCTTTTGCTGTAGTTTCTACTACAGAGTTTACAGAAGATTCATTGGTTAAATCTCTATTTTCATCGAATGTTTCATCGCTGCTAGTATAGCCTGTTTTTGATGTTGAGTAATTAAATGATGGACGAACGTTTATTAAAAACGTTGAGTCTACTTTTATTTCAAATTCGGCATTAGCGGTATGGCTATCTGTATCATTTACTGAACGGGAACTAGAATTAGAAAAGAATCTAGAGTCTGACAGGATGGTCTCTCTTTGCGATGCCGATTCGTTTTCTGAGTTACTTGAAGAATAAAAATAATCTCCAGAAACATCTGTTTTTTCTCCTATTTTATCGGCATAATTTGCTCCGCCTATTTGCGATGTTGTAATACCTTGTCCGCCTCCAAATGAACGACCATCTATAGAAAACGCTCCGTTGCTGTTGAATGAGCGGTTTCTACCACCTCCAAACATTTTAGAAATTTCGCCGAAACTAAACCCAGGAGAGTTTATATTATTTCCTCCAGCTAATACACTTATACGTTGGTCATTATCAAAAAAATTAACCATCCCCGCTAATTCGTAACGTTTATCGGTTCCGCCTCCTGCTGATACACGTCCAAAAACACCTTTATTGTTTTCTTCTTTTATTGTTAAATTAATCGTTTTATTCTCTGAGTCTCCTGCTTCTCCTGTAAAGGCTTCAGATTTTGTTTTTGTATCTACTACTTGTATTTTTTCTATAATGTCTTTAGTTAAATTTTTAGTAGTTATTGTGGGGTCATTTCCAAAAAAAGGTTTCCCGTTTACTAATATTTGATTAACTTCTTTTCCGTTTACTTTTATTTTACCTTCTTCATCTACCTCAACACCTGGAAGCTGTTTAAGTAAGTCTTCTACGTTGGCATTTTTTTTAGTTTTAAACGATTTAACATTAAATTCTAACGTATCTTTTTTTATTGTTACTGGTGCTGTTGCTGTAATAACAACTTCGTCCAATGAGCCTGAATTTACTTCTAATGGAATGGTTTCTAGGTCTATTTCTCTTTTATCTAATTTTATATTTTGAAAATAGGTTTTATATCCTACATAAGAGATGTATAGGTTTAAACTAGAATCGCCTGTTTCATCTTCTAGACTAAATGCCCCAGTTTTATCTGTTATTGTATATGTTACTAAAGAGCTATCTTTTACACGTTGTAAATAAACAGTTGCGGCCTCTAAAACAGATTGATCATCTTCTGCTATAATTTTTCCTGAAATTTTAAAGGGTTTAGGGTCTGATTGTGAAAATGAAAATGAGGCACATAATAGTGCAACGAATAATAATAGGGTTCGCATAAGTTAGTGTTAATTTAATTTTTTGACTGATGATGATTTTTTAATTATTAAGGGAACGAATATAAATGCAAAAACGTATACGTTTTCTTAAAAGAATGGTAAATTTTTATAACTAGTTGTTATTTTTTAACGCCTTTATTTCTTTGTACTGATGTAATACCATTTTCTTCTTTAAACGGTATTATATTGATTACTCTTATAATATCTATTTATTTAAAAAATAGGTTTTTATATTGGAAACATAGCAGCGTTGATAAGTAAGCCTGTATAAAAAAAGATTCTATTGTTTTTGTATACAATAGAATCTTTTTGTTAAGTTTTAGAAAAAAATACTGTTTTATTTTTTTCGCATATATACACTAATTGGCACGCCTTTAAAATCGTAAATTTCTCTTAATTTATTTTCTAAGAAACGTTTGTAGGGCTCTCTAACATATTGCGGTAAGTTACAGAAAAATGCAAATTGTGGTTGTGGTGTTGGCAATTGCATAATGTATTTTATTTTTACAAACTTTCCTTTGTATGCTGGTGGCGGATAATGTTCTATTATTGGTAATAGTGTCTCATTAAGCTCGCTTGTTTTTATTTTTTTAGTTCTATTGTTATAAACTTCGACAGCTGTTTCTATTGCTTTAAATATACGTTGTTTTGTTAGTGCAGAAATAAATACAATTGGCACATCTGTAAATGGCTCCATTTGCCTGCGTATTACTTTCTCGAATTCTTTTGTTGTTTTATGGTCTTTTTCTACCAAGTCCCATTTATTTACCAAAACAACTATTCCTTTTCTATTGCGTTCTGCAAGCCAAAATATATTCTGTACTTGCCCATCGAATCCTCTATTGGCATCTAGTACTAGTAAACAGACATCTGCATGTTCTATAGCACGAACACTTCGCATTACTGAGTAGAATTCTAAATCTTCTTTTACTTTAGATTTTTTACGTATTCCGGCTGTATCTACTAAGTTAAAATCGAATCCAAAACGATTATACTTAGTATCTATAGCGTCTCTTGTTGTTCCTGCTATGTCTGTAACTATATAACGTTCTTCTCCTATTAATGCATTTATAAAAGAGGATTTCCCTGCATTTGGTCTACCAACCACAGCAAAACGTGGCAATGCATCTTCTTCTGCTATCTCCTCTTCTTCTTTTTCTGGTAATGCTTCTACTAAAGCATCTAATAGGTCTCCTGTTCCACTACCATTAATACTTGCAATAGTATAATAGTCTCCCAAACCTAATGAGTAGAATTCTACTGCATCTTCTGCTCTTTTTCCATTATCTACTTTGTTTACAACTAAAAACACAGGTTTTTTTACTTTACGCAACAGTGTTGCTACATCTTCATCCATTCCTGTTACGCCAGCTTCTACATCTACCATAAAGATAATGGCGTCTGCTTCGTCTATTGCTAGTTCTACTTGCTTATCTATTTCCTCTTCAAAAATATCATCGCTTCCTTTTACATAACCTCCTGTATCAATTAACGAAAATTCTTTGCCATTCCAATCACTTTTTCCATAATGGCGGTCTCTGGTAACACCGCTAACGGCGTCTACAATGGCTTCTCTTCGTTGTATTAAACGATTAAAGAATGTTGATTTCCCTACATTTGGTCTTCCTACTATAGCTACTATATTACTCATAATGTATTAACTGCCTGATTAATAAATAGAAAACATTTTAAATATCTAATCAGAAATTTTTTGCAAAAGTATGAAATATCCTGATGTGTACTAGCTTTTTACAATTATTAAAGAAAAAATAGTAATTTCAAGGTTCAAAAAACCATACTAAATTATGAGTTCTACTAATACAATTGTTTTAAGGCCTAGGTTTAAATTTACATTAGAACAAAATAACGAGACTGCTTTAAGTAAGTTTGAAAATGCTAAACTAGAGCAAAAAGAGTTTATAGTCTCTAGAGTAGATCATCATGTTTTTATAAAGTTTCCTAAAAGCAAACAACAGTTTTGGACACCACAATTACATTTAGAAATAGATAAAGTAGATTCTAACAGTAGTTTAATTAGAGGGTTGTTTGGCCCTAACCCAACTGTTTGGACTCTTTTTATGTTTTTACATTTTGTAGTGGTTGGTTTATTTATTGCTTTAGCTATATGGACTTATTCTAATAGTGCTTTAAATAAAGATTTTATGCTACAAATATGGGGTATGTTATTTATGGTAATTCTTTGGTTTGTATTGTATTTTGCAGGAAGAATAGGGCGTACTTCTAATAAGGATGAGATGATTACATTATATAATTTTATGAATAGTGTATTGGGTATTAAATAAAAAAACTCCACATATTGTGAAGTTTTTTTAGTGTTTATTGTATAATGTTTATTACTGATTTTCGTAAAAACTAACTGTTCCACTGTCTTCATTAGACACCACTAGTAAATCTTTTCCTGATGGACTTTTATCTGCCGAAATGACTAATAATCCTTCGGGTGCTTCATCGCCACTATGAGATAGTATTGTTAAAAATGTTGGCGATAATGGGTTTGTAATGTCGTAAACCATTACTTGGTCTGTACGTTCTAACCCTACAAAAAGAATATAACGTTGGTTTCCTATATTTAATACGTCTACACTTTCTGGCTCTGCACCTTTATCATCACTTCGTTTATCTTCGTCATTAAATCTAGCTGGTGTCATTGCTAACGTTTCTGTGGCTATGCTGTTTCCGCTATCGTAAACTAAGTTACCGTTTGCAGACCATATACTAAACGAACGTGCTCCATAACTGTATATTTGGTCTACATCGTTATCATTATCTGTGTCACCCAATGTTGTGGTTGTTTTTAAGCGCCCTAAATTTATTTCGTTTTGATAATCGCCAGATACGGGATACACTGTAGTGTCTAATATTAAGTCTTCTACTCGTTCTTCTTCGCTAAACCCATCGTAATCTCTTGAATCGCCTTCGTTTGCAGAAATAACATATTCTATTCCTCCTATATTTACTGCTACTATAGCATCTGGTTGATAGATTCCTTTTACATTCCAGTTCTTAAGAACTGTTTCTAAATCTTTATCACTAGCATCTATTTCGTTACCTAATTGGTTATAGTCTTTATAACCTAACGGGTAAATAGCTTCTATGGTTTTACTTACTAGGTTTATTTTTGCAATACCATTATTTTCTTGTAAAGAGACCCATGCTGTTTTAGAGTCTTCTGAAATAGTAATATATTCTGGTTCTACATCTTTTGCTAAGTCTGCTCCTGGGCCAAACACTCTAAACCCTTGTGTTTCTAATGCAGATTCTTGTGCGTTAAAACTTTCAAAACCTAAAGTATTTACAGTGTTATCTGCTAAATTAATAATGCTTACGCTTCCTACTGGATCTACAGTGTAATCATCGTTTGGTTCTCCTTCGTTAGCAGATAAAATTAAGTCCCCGTCTTTAGAAAACGTTACCATATCTGGTAATGCACCTACTGTATATTGGTTTATAAGTGCTAAATTGGTAGTATTATAAACTAAAATTTTTCCTGGATTTTGTTTTATTAGTGCTTCTACAGCTACAGCTAATTTACCATTATAGGTAGCAACGCTATTTGGTGCTCCAAATGCGCTTAAATCAATTGCTGTTTCTTCAATTGGCGTTTCTAAATTTTCTATATTATATATAGAAATAATATTAGATTCTGAGTTCGTTATAAAAAGTTTTTTAGAGACTTCATCGTAGGCAGATATTTCTGCTGCTCCTTCTCCTCCTACATTTATTGTAGACTTGTATTGAAAGTTTACAGAGGTGTTAACTGGCACTTCTGAAACTGAATCGTCATCGTTTTGACAACTAAAAGCAAGCATTAAAACACATGCTAAAACGACTTTTGTAATGGTTTTCATTTTTTGGATTTTTAATTAGGCCCAAATATGAAACTCCTCTTTTACCTTAATGTTAATTTAATAAAAAATAACTATTAGTTTTTATTTCTGATTGTAACCAAAACGTTTCAGCTGGTTTTGATTGCTTCTCCAGTTTTTATTTACTTTAACATATAATTCTAGGTGTACTTGTTTTCCAAAAAACACTTCTAAATCCTTTCTGGCCTCTACGCCTACTCGCTTTAAGGCACTTCCTTTATGCCCTATTATAATTCCTTTTTGAGTATCTCGTTCTACCATTATAACTGCTCGCATGCGTATAATTTCTTCTTCTTCAAAAAACTCTTCTGTATCTACTTCTACAGCATAAGGAATTTCTTTTTTGTAGTGCATTAAAATTTTCTCTCTAATTTTTTCGTTTACAAAAAAGCGTTCTGGTTTATCTGTTAATTGATCTTTTGGATAAAATGGTGGTGACTCTGGTAATAACTCTATTATTTTATCGAATACTTCTTTTACATTAAAGCCTTCTAATGCAGAGATAGGTATAATTTCTGCATTAGGAACTTTGCTAGCCCATAATTGTACTTGCGCTTCTAATTGTTCTTGGTTAGAGGTATCTATTTTATTTAATAGTAATAGAACTGGTATTTTAGCACTAGTAATTTTTTTAAAAAAGGCTTCATCTTTTAGTTCCTTTTCTCCAATTTCTACCATATAAATTAACAGGTCTGCATCTTCAAAAGCCGATTTTACAAAATCCATCATAGAAGATTGCAACTCGTAAGCTGGTTTTATTATCCCTGGAGTATCTGACAATACAACTTGAAAATCATCACCGTTTACAATACCTAAAATACGGTGTCGTGTTGTTTGTGCCTTAGATGTAATTATAGATAGTTTTTCTCCCACAAAGGCATTCATAAGTGTGGATTTACCTACATTAGGATTTCCTATAATATTTACAAAACCTGCTTTATGACTCATGTCTTTCTTTTTTAATACGCTGCAAAGTTACAACCTTCCTATATTTATTCCACTTTAATTAAACATAATACTTATTGTGAAAAGCAAAATTAGATTCTTAATTAAAAGAATTGCAAAGCAAAAAATATAATAAATCTATAGTTTTACTTATACTCACAACAAAAAAGTTTTATCTTACATATTAATTAAAAACATATTGTCCTGCTTTCCCTAGAAGTAGACTCTCGTAAAAACCAACTACAATGGAATTAAGTAGAATACAAGAGGCTATAAAATTATGGATTGATTCTGGAAAGGATAAAGAGGTTATCAAATCTTTATTTGCAAACAATCACAACGCTTTTCAATTTAAATACAACAGCTCTACCGATATAGGCTTAGAAACATTTTTGCATGTATATGTAGCTATTGTTAAAGACCCAGAAACTCATAAACAATCTTTAAGATGTTTTATTATTAATTCAGCAAACGATACAAAATCACAATACGAAAGAGGTGATATGGCCGACTTTATTAAGGAATGTACTGTTATTACTGATGTACCTCCAGAAAAAGATGACAAATCTGACAAAGTACCAAGAGAACAAGCTTTAAAAAGAATTAACAACTGGATTACAGAAAGAAACGAGTGGATAGATTACCAAATAGATACTGGCATTGTAATCTTTCAAATTTTTGTAATCCCTACTCACTATTTAAAAGAAGATGGGGATTACCAAGCTTATTTTGCTTTAAACAAAAAAGCACAAGCAGAACCTAGCTTGGTTTCTGATTTAAAAGGAGATATGATTGTTTGGGATATGGTATCCGATAGTATTATATACCCTGTACCACCTCCACATCCTCAGACCTATTATAATACTGTACGAATAGTTCCTCCAATGTTTCCAGGGCCTGAGTTTTTTTTACTAAAATATTCAACTAATACACTATAGATTGAATGATAATATGTGGTTAGAGATATTAATATCACTTACAACTGTTACATCATTTGTAGGAATATGCACTGGGATAAAATATTATAAAAAACTAAACTATATTAATAAGCATTTATTTTTCTATTTATTTGCTGCTTTTATAGCCGATTTACTAAGTAGGTTTTTACATGCAACATATAACAATACTCTAATCTTAATACCCGTTTTCGGCTTCATAGAATTATTTATTTTTTCTATGATATATAATCGACTTATATTTAAAAATAATCGCCTATTTGTATTAATCATAGGATTAATTTTAGCTATTATCATAATTGATATTTTTACATGTAATGCTTACTCTCCTGAAAAGTTCCAATCTTTTGGAAGAGTTTTAGATGGTTTTACAATACTATTTTTGAGTTTGTACTTTTACCGGGACACACTCAAAAATTTAAATCTGAACACAAAATTAATTAAGTTAAATACTGGTGTATTTTTATTCTTTTTACTAAATAGTCTTTGGTTTTTAATTTCTAACTTTCTTGTAAAAGTAAATTACAAAGTCATGTCTTATGTCTGGTTAATCAATATCACAACCACCCCTTTATTTTATTCATTTTTAACATTTTACATATGGAAGATTGGCAGATCCCAGAAACTCTAACTCTATGGATAATGATCACTTTCTTAATAATATTAGTTTTAGGTATTCTCATTGTATTTTTTATCCGCATTCACATAAAACGTATGCTTATAGCGCAAGAAAAACTAAATATCGAGAAACTAACACATCGAGAAGAATTACTTAAAACGAGTGTAATTATACAAGAACGAGAGCGCAAACGCATTGCTTCCGATTTGCACGATGACTTAATTAGTAAACTTAATGTACTTTCTTTAGCTATAAGCTCTAAATCTAAGATTGTAAATCCTGAAAAAATGCTAACAGAGAGTATTGCAACTGCTCGTAGAATCTCTCACGATTTATCACCTCCGCTACTAGAAGAAACTAGTATAGCCGAATGGATTAACACAATAACTCACCCGCTTAAAAACCAATATACTATTGAGTTATTTACCTCAAACACATTACAGCTTAAAATACCAAAAAACATAAAACTACAATTAATACGCATATTACAAGAGTGTATTACTAATAGCATTAAGCATGCTAATGCTACCCTACTGTCTTTTGCTTTACGAATCACTAAAAACTATATCGCTTTAAGAATAAAAGATAATGGGAAAGGATTTAATTCTAAAAAACAATTTAAAGGTTTAGGGTTAAAAAACATGGAACTTAGAATACACTTACTTAAAAGCAAATACCGGCTAAAATCGACTATACATAAAGGGACAGATTTACTAATATTAATTCAACTTCCTAAACAATGAACGCAACAAACTTAAACTTAGCTCTAGTAGATGATGATAAATTAATAGTAGAGCTGCTAAAAAATTTCTTTGTAGAAGATACTCATATTTCCATTAATATAATTGCACATCATGGTCATGACTTTATAAAACAATTGCATTGCTGTAGAACAATTCCAGATATTGTTTTGTTAGATTTACGCATGCAGAAAATGAATGGAGTGGACACTATGGCCGTTTTAAAAAAGGATTTTCCTGATATTAAAATCATTGTTTTATCCTCTCATTACAAACCAACTTTTATAGGATTTATACTTAAATCTGGTGCCAATGCTTTTATACCAAAAGATACAGGATTAAATGATTTATTAAAAATAATAGAAGAAGTCCATACAAAAGGGCATTACTTTTTACCTAACCAAATTGAAGTTATTAGAGAACAAATATTAAACAATTCGCCTAAACCTATTTTAGAAGAAAAACAATTACTTACAGATCGAGAAATGGATGTACTTAAATTAATTTGCTCTCAATACACTGCTAAAGAAATAGGTGAAAAACTATTTATTACACAACGCACTGTAGAGGGACATAAAAACCGAATTCTTTTAAAAACTGGTGTTAAAAATACAGCTGGATTGGTTATCTATTCTATACAAAATAATATCATTAACCCCGATGAGTTTTTTTTAGGATAACAAAACACGTATTTATACGCTTATATATTTAAAACCGTATTTTTATTTTTGATAGCTATACCTTATTAATTAACCAGTATGCATGACCAATACATTTAACTTATTTATTAATGTAGAAATATTTTATAGTTATTATAAAAATAACAACTGTAAAGATGCAATATTCAAGCCTACAGAAATACTCAATTAATAATGGCAACCTCACCTAATTTATATCTAAACTTATAACAACTATTAACAATGAATTCACCTAACATAAAAACACCAGGAGTTTACATTAATGAAGTAGATGCTTTTGGTAATTCTGTAGTACCAGTAGCTACAGCCGTACCTGCATTTATTGGCTACACACCGCAAGCAAAATACGAAGGCAAAGACTACACTAATGTACCAACAAAAATAACATCTTTTGCAGATTTTCAGGCTATTTTTTGTTATCCTAATCCTCCAGCACCTGCAGATCTTGCAAAACAGTATAATCCGCAGTACTATTTAGTAGCACAACAAAGCAAACCAGAGAAAGGGGACTATATACTTATAGAAAGCACGTATTACTCTATTGTACCAGACCCAAATACGGTGTATTATTTATATAACAGTATTCGCTTATTTTACGAAAACGGTGGTGGAGATGCTTATATTGTTTCTGTAGGCACTTATGGTGCGCCATCTGGAGCTGGAATAACACCTGGAGAGCACATTATAAACCCTAATGTAGAATTGAATGCACTTAGCAATGGTCTTGCTTTATTAAAACAAGAACAAGAACCTACCATGTACATTTGTCCAGAAGCTACATTATTGTCTGTAAACAACAATGGTACTTTAATGCAAGAGATGTTATTGCAGGCCGAAAGCATGCAAACCGCAGTTTGTATTTTCGATATTATAGGCGGTCGAGATCCAGACCCTATTCTATATACAAATGACATAGAAACATTTAGAGATAATACTGGTACAAATGGATTAAATTATGGCACTGCTTACTATCCTTTTATAGAGACAACCATAATGCAATCGTCTAACATTGATTACACCAATTTATTTGGTGGTGCTATAAAAAAGCTACAACCTTTATTAAGTCCCACATCTAATCCAAATAGTACCGTAGATACTATTTTATCTAATATTGAAATACCGCCAGGCAAACCTTTAACAGTTAGTCAATATAACAATGCCTTAATGCAAGCTAGCAGTACTTATGCTAAAATAATTAATCATGTATTAAGCGATATTAACATGCTACCGCCTAGTGGTGGAATAGCTGGTGTTATTACTAGAACAGATAATGAAATTGGCCCATGGCAAGCGCCTGCCAATACCTCTATAACGAGCGCAGTATCTCTACCTATAAAATTATCTAATACTCAACAAGCCAATCTTAATGTAGATGCTGTATCTGGGAAATCTATAAATGCTATTCGTTTTTTTAATGGTTTAGGTATTTTAATTTGGGGCGCACGTACTTTAGACGGTAATAACCAAGATTGGAGGTATCTTCCGGTAAGAAGAACAATAACGTTTTTAGAACAGTCCTGTAAACTCGCTGCAAGAGCCTATGTTTTTGAACCCAATAATAAAAACACCTGGGAATCTGTAAAAGCTATGATTAGTAGCTTCTTAACTTCTATATGGAAAGAAGGTGGTTTACAGGGCGCAACTGCTGCCGATGCTTTTTCTGTAGCTTGTGGTTTAGGGAGTACAATGACAGCTCAAGATATTTTAGATGGTATAATGACCGTTACAATAAAAGTAGCAGTTGTGCATCCAGCTGAGTTTATAATCATTACTTTCCAGCAGCAACAAGCAACTTCAAGCTAATTCCTTTTTATGTTATCGATAAAAAAAATTAAATAATAGTCAATAGATTTTAACTTTCATAAAAGTTTAACTTATGCAAAATATATTTCATATTATTCATTAAACACTTCATCAAGTTTTAATGTCTCTCCATATTTATAATTTGTAATTCATTTATCTTTTTAAAAGCTGGCTTTATTTTCGGTCAGCTTTTTTTAAAATGCTTTGCTCAAAAATCTACAGAATATTATTTAAGCGTTTTCAGCAATAAAACCCTAGTATTTTCATAGATTAAATATACTATTTAACCCTTAACAAAAAACAACACAAAATACTAATAAACAAAAAGTTACACCTATCTAAAAAATCTATCTCAAAGAAAAAACTCGAGTTTTTTCTATTTGTAGACTCCATTATGAAACCGTATTTTTGAAATAATAATTTTATTCAAATTATATATGGATGTGTTAGATTTTCTGGGATATGTATGTGCTTTAATTATAGGAATATCTCTAGGTCTAATAGGTGGAGGTGGTTCTATTTTGGCCGTTCCAGTTCTAGCGTATTTATTTTCTGTAAACGAAAAAATAGCAACCGCATATTCACTATTTATAGTAGGATCCAGTGCTTTAGTTGGTGGATTTAAACAACATATAAAAGGATATGTAGATTGGAAAACTGCAATAATATTTGGTATTCCTGCTATACTTGGGGTTACCTTAGTAAGATATTATGTGGTGCCTGCACTACCAGAAGTACTTTTTAATATTGGAAGTTTTGAGTTAACACGCCGCATGGCAATGTTTGGCTTATTTGCTGTACTTATGATTCCGGCTGCACTTTCTATGCTAAAAGAAAAAAAAGAAAGACCTGTAAACAAGGAAGTAAAATGTAATTATCCCTTAATTTTTGCTGAAGGGTTATTAGTAGGAGGTATTACTGGTTTAATTGGTGCTGGAGGTGGTTTTTTAATTATTCCCGCATTGGTAATTTTAGCCAATGTAGAAATGAAAACAGCTATAGGCACTTCTTTAATAATAATAGCTTTTAAATCTCTATTAGGTTTCTTTTTAGGAGATGCATTAAAAATGGAAATAGACTGGCAATTTTTAACCATATTTACTAGCCTCTCGTTAATAGGTATTTTTATTGGAAGCTATCTGGGGAATTTTATAAACGGACAAAAATTAAAAAAAGGCTTCGGGTATTTTATTTTTATAATGGCTGCATTTATTTTTTATATGGAGTTTATTATGAATTAAATGATGCTATACAACTTACCGTTTTCTTATCACTAATGTAGTCATACACCTCAAATCCTAAACATTCAGAGTTTTAATTGGCTCTAGAAGCTCTAAGTTATTAAAATCTAAAAGCTTATTAAGAATTGGTCTAGTTAGTAAAAATCGCTCACTTTCATCAGGCAACTTATATATTCCATTAAAAATTTCCTGTACTTTATTTTCAAGACCAAAAATTGAGGTCATTCTAATAAATAATGTCCCATTGGGTTTTAAAACACGCAATAGCTCAGAAAACATTTCAAAAAAATGGGCTTCGCTCTTCGCAAAATGTAATACCGCATTACATATAACATGATGAAATGCTTCTGCTTTATAATTTAATGTTTCTAATTTACCTTCTGTAAAATTGTTTTCAAACTTATTATATCTAGCCTTTACACAGTCTATATGTGCTTTATTAGCATCTACACCAAATACGGTATAATTGTTATTATAAAACCATTTTAAATTTCTACCCGTTCCGCATCCTGCATCAAGAATAATTTCATCTTCTAAATACCTACCTTTTAAAATTTGATCTAATAAGTAAATATCTACCTGTTCTATCTGTGTTCTTAAACTTTGAAAAGGCATAATCATTAATTTATAGTTAAACTAAATGCTTCAAATATAATAGGTGTAAAGATACTAGAATTGAACTCCATTTTTGCACTATACATTAACTATCATTTTATCTAAATTTCTTGTTTTTTCAGGTTCGTTTTTTATCATAATTAACTGTTATAGATTAACTTTGTAAAAGTTTAATTTAAACATTTTAAATATGGAAAATTTAGATGCAGCAAGACTACAAATGGCATTCACTTTAATTTTTCATATTGTCTTTGCTTGTATAGGCATGGTCATGCCTTTTTTTATGATAGTTGCTCATAAAAAATGGTTAAATACAAGAAACCCTATTTACCTTACACTAACTAAATCTTGGCAAAAAGGAGTTGCTATTTTCTTTGTTACAGGAGCCGTTTCTGGTACAGCTTTATCTTTTGAATTAGGGTTACTATGGCCCGAGTTTATGAGATACGCTGGCCCCATTATTGGTATGCCTTTTTCTCTAGAAGGAGCAGCCTTTTTTGTAGAAGCAGTAGCTTTAGGTTTCTATCTCTACGGTTGGAAAAAATTACCTGAAAAATTTCACTGGTTTACAGGAGTTATCGTTGGTATTGCAGGTGTTTCTTCTGGTATTTTAGTTGTATCCGCTAACGGTTGGATGAACGCCCCTTCTGGGTTTGACTATGTAAATGGAGCGTTCCTAAATATAGACCCTATAAAGGCCTTATTAAACCCCGCTTGGTTTACACAGGCGTTACACATGACTTTAGCTGCCTTTACCGCAACAGGATTTGCTGTCGCTGGCATACATGCCTATCAAGTTTATAAAAACAAACATCCAGAACTACATAAAAAAGCTTTTAAAATCGCCATTACTTTTGGAGCCATTGCAGCATTATTACAACCTATAAGTGGTGATTTATCTGCTAAAGATATTGCAAAAAGACAGCCTGTAAAATTAGCAGCAATGGAAGCGCATTATAACACAGAAAAGGGAGCACCTTTATACATTGGCGGTATTGTAAATAATGAAACACAAGAAGTAAATTATAAAATTAAAATACCAAATGCGTTATCCTTTTTAGCCTTTGGAGATTTTAATGCAGAAGTAAAGGGGCTCAACGATTTCCCAGAAGATGAACGACCAAATGTAGCTATGGTACATTATGCTTTTCAAATTATGGTAGGTCTTGGCACCCTGTTACTATTAGCTGGCCTGTTCTTTTTTATTAGCCTTAAAAAGAAAAAATGGCGCCTTAATAAACGGTACTGGATTCTATTTATAATATTAGCACCTACGGGATTTATTGCATTAGAAGCTGGATGGATTGTTACAGAAGTAGGCAGACAACCATGGATTATTCATAATATCATGAAAACTAAAGATGCCGTTACCCCAATGCCAGGTATGGTGTATAGCTTTTATCTTTATGTTATTGTATATACTGTTTTAACACTTGCAGTTACATGGTTAATGTCTCGCCAAATAAAAGCATTGAATAACTCTAAAATTTAACAACTATGTTATACATTGTATTATCGTTTTTAGCAATATCATTATTACTTTATGTTGTTCTTGCTGGTGCAGATTTTGGCGCAGGTATTGTAGAGTTATTCTCTTCAAAAAAAAATCAAGAACAAACTAAAAAAACCATTTACCGAGTTATGGGCCCTGTTTGGGAAGCCAATCATATATGGATTATAATTATGGTCGTTATCTTATGGGTTGCTTTTCCTAAATTTTATAACATTCTAGTTATTTATTTACATATTCCTTTAACCTTAACTTTATTAGGCATTACACTAAGAGGCATTGCTTTTGTGTTTAGACATTATGATGCTTATATAGATAAATCTCAAATAATTTACGACTGGATGTTTAGAGTTTCTAGCCTAGTCACCCCCATTTTTTTAGGAATGACATTTGGCGCAACTATATCTGGCAAACTTATAATTACAGAAGACTATACTAACTTTAGCTTTAACCAGCTTTATATTATGCCTTGGCTAAATACCTTCTCTATTCTAGTCGGTTTATTTTTTGCAGGATTATGCGCATTTTTATCCTCTATATTATTAATTGGAGAAGCAGATACTACTAATACAAACATTTACTTACGGAAATCCAAAATAGCAACACTAACACTTATTGTTTTAGGTTTTATTGTATTGTGTTATGGTTTCTTTAATGAGATACAATTTGTTACCACATTTATAAACAATCCTTATACAATAAGCTTGATAATACTTTCTGCCATTTTAATATACCCTTTATTATTAAGCATAAAGAAAGCGAAGCAAATTTTAAGCCGTGCACTTGCTGGCCTGCAAGTCTTTTTTATATTAACCGCAGCCCTTATAACACATTATCCAAACTTAATAATTACAAATAAAAACAAGCTAAGTTTGCTAGATGGCATGGCTCCAGAAGTTACTATAGATATTCTAGGGATATCATTAATTATTGGCGGCTGCTTAATTATACCTGGATTATTTCATCTTTTAAAATCATTTAAAATGATAAAAATCTTAGAAAGTTAACTCATAATTCTACGATCTAGGTTTTTCTATTCCTCTATCATACATTACAATACTACCCGCAACAGAAACGTTTAAACTTAATTGAGATTTAAACTTTATTAAAAAATGAGATTTTTCAATCGCTTTTTTAGAGAGTCCGTGGTCTTCTGCACCCAATAAATAAACACAACGTCTTGGATGATGAAATGTCTCTAAGCTTACTGCTTCATCTGTTAACTCTACACCTACTAATCGTGCCCCTTTAGGTAAATGATTGTAAAACTCATCAAAATTTTCGTAATGAAAATAAGGCATAGATTTCACAGCATTGTGAGTATCGCATGCTTGCTTTGCATAACGATTACCTATGGTAAAAATAAAACTTGCGCCTAGATTCTGTGCTGAACGCCATAGCACACCTAAATTTTCAGGTGTTTTACCATTTTGAATACCTATTCCAAAATATTCATTTTCAAAGTTATCTATCATACTACAAAACTAAAAAAATGAAATATTTAAAAAAAAATTAAAAAATATAAAACCGCCCCTAATCTTTTTACGTAGGTATCTGTGTTTAATAAAAATCAAAACAACTAAAAACCATACTATTTATACAAAAAACTACACCTAACACCATGAAACTAATACGCTCCCAAAAACTAAAAAACACATTATTTTTTGCCTTAACAATACTATCTTTTTCAAGCTTTGCGCAACTCCATGAAACTAATGGCTGTGTAAATAATTTTAGCTTAAATTGGACTTCTGGTAACACTAGTGGCAATAATTATAACTGGCTTCCAGAAGGAAGTATTAATCGTTCTTTTAACAATGTAGATAATTCTGGAATCGATTTAAATATTGCTTTTACAGGAGACACATACGCTTTAGAGGATTGGAATTTTTTTGGAGGTCCAGATACTCCTAATGTAGATAATATTGCAACTAATGGTCAAGACGATATTTTACACTTATTTACATCTGGGTACACAAACCAAGGAATAACAATGACAATAACATTTAGTGAACCAGTTTTTGGTTTAGGTTACGATATCTACCATGTAAATGCAAGTGGAACCAATGGCGATAAATATACCATTACAGCAACTAATACGTTAGGCGAAACAGTATACCCAACATTTACAGAGTCGGCAACACCATCTTATACCACAAATAATACTGGAGTTATTAACGCTAATGCTCCATCTACTACTGGAGATAACGCACGAGTGGGATTAAATTTCTACGACGAGAACCTCATTACAAGCATTACTATGGTTTGGCAAGATTGCGACACCTGTTCTAATGGTTTTGTACACGGTTCTGCCTTGGGGAATATTAGTTTCTGTACACCGCAATCTTTAGATTTCGATGGTACTAATGATTACGTTAGTAGAGATGCGTTTCTAGAAAGTGAAGACGAAGTTACAATGATGAGCTGGATAAAATTAGACAATGATGCCTCAGGAGTTCAAGAAATCATGGGGCAGCGTAATTTTAGATTATTTCTTAATAGCAGCAGAAAACCTAGAGCCTTTGTTAAAACAAATAGTCCTGTATTAAATACCGCTACAACCCCAGCAAATAACTTAACTGCATTAGAACCTAATTTATGGTATCATCTTACAGCTATTTATAATGCTAATCAAAGAACTCTTATTTTATATATAAATGGTGAAGAAGTTTCAAGAGTAGATAATGTTTTAGGAAACAATTTAAGAGGTGGAGCAAATTGGAATAGCAACCATGATTTTGAAATAGGAAGAAATACATTTAATGATAACAACTATTTTAAAGGCTCTATTGTTGAATCTAGAGTATACAATACAGCATTAACAACAACACAATTACAAGAACAAGTATACCAAAGTATAGAGAATAACAATAACAGTGTTAAAGGAGCAGTCATTAATAATACTATAGAAGGGCTATCATGGAATAGCTTGCGTTTATATTACAAATTAACATCTGTAAACAGTAGGCTGGGAACCACTAAGGACAATAGTAGTCTTGATGTTAGTGGAATTTTACATAACATGAGAACCAATCAAGACATTAATGCACCATTACCATACGTAGCTAATACTAGTGGGGACTGGACAAATGAAAACACATGGAAACATGGAGATGTCTGGGATATAGATAATACACCACATAAAAATTGGGCTATAGTAAACCTTACTAATAATGCAGAAGTAATAACTAAAGATAGCCATACACAACTGGGACTAATATTAGACGAAAATACTAAGTTGACCGTACAAAATGACCAATTTATAGAAAATACAAAGTATTTTAAATTAGATGGTATTATAGATTTACAAGGCGAATCTCAATTAATACAAAATATAAATAGTGAATTAGTACCAAGTAGTAGAGGCTATATAGAAATAGATCAACAAGGTACTGCAGATAATTATACTTATAACTACTGGAGCTCTCCTGTAAGCGCTATAAACACAACACTAAATAACAAACCCGAAGCTATAAATAGAATTCTTAAAGACGGTACTAATACTAACACCCCTACAGACATTGCCTTTTCATCATCATTATCCTCTGCAGATGGAGGTGTAGCCAACCCTATCGCAACAAGTTCTTTTTGGATTTTTAAATTTCATGGTCCAGCAGAAGATTACTACAGTTGGTCGCATTTAGGAAGCACTAACAACATGATTATAGGAGAAGGCTATACCATGAAAGGATCTGGAGTAGGCTCAGTTACAGAAACTCAAAACTATGTTTTTAAAGGAAAACCTAATAATGGTACTATAGATTTAAACATTAATACAGGAGAGCACTACCTAGTTGGTAACCCATACCCTTCAGCACTAGATGCAGATGCATTTATAAAAGACAATATATCTGTTGCAGATGGCGGAAATAACTCTAGTAATGTAATTAATGGAACATTATATTTTTGGGAACATTTTGGAGGAGGCTCTCATAATACAGCACAATATCAAGGTGGTTATGGCGTGTACAACCTTTCTGGTGGAGTAAAAGCTATTTCACATCCAAATATATCACAAGCGGGAGTAGCCACTAAAACCCCACAACAATACATAGCAGTTGCACAAGGCTTTTTTGTTGAAGCCGATTCTGGAGGAGCAATAACATTTAATAATGGACAAAGAGCATTTCAAAAAGAAGATGTAACTAATTCTGTATTTTTTAGAAACTCTGAAAACACTAGCACAGCAACAACAAATACTAGTGATGATAGAACAAAACTAAGACTAGAGTTTACTTCACCAAACGGTATAGCTAGAGAGTTATTATTAACTATAGATGAAAACACGTCTTTAGAATATGATACAGCTTACGATGGAAAAAACTCTGATGCTTCTACAGATGATATGAACTGGATTATTGAAGATGAAAATTATGTTATTCAGGGGATTCCATCTATAGAAGAAGAGACTATTTTACCATTACACGTAAAACTTAGCGGAACAGGAAATATGTCTATAAAGTTATTAAGTGCAGTAAACCTTCCAGAAACCATTACACCCATTCTTGAGGATTTAGAAACTGGTGCTCAAATAGATTTAAATACCACAACATTTACAGCAGAGATGCTTGATGGTGAATTTAGTAATCGATTTATATTAAAATTTAAAGTTTCAGAAACGTTAAGCGTTGCTACTATTGAAGCCTCAGAAAATTCAACTATTAAAGTTATAAACAAACCCAATTATTTAGAAATAATTAATAGCAATACTTTAAAACCATTACAGTCTTTTGAATTATACTCTATTTTAGGGCAGCAAATACAGCAAGGAGACTTAAACAAAACAAACCATTTAATTTCTACTAACGGATTAGCTACAGGAGCATACATTATTAAATTAAAAACAAGTACAGAATTTATAACTAAAAAAGTATTAATACCATAATACTATATTTAATTAGTCTTCATTACCATTGATTGTTGCATTAACCTCCAAGAGTATTTTACTTTTGGGGGTTTTTACTTTCTTTTTCTTTTAGAGTTTCTAGGTTAAAACCTAGACAGGAAACGTTACACTTAACAGCACAGTAAGAATAGAGTATCTATTTTTATAAACTAAAAAAGATAGCGATGCCATAATCAAGAAATTTCTCCACAAAACATTTAATAAAAAACTGTATTTACACGTTTTTTTAGCAATAAATCAAACAATACTTTAAAAAAACAGGTATAAACACCTATTTTTAGAAATCGATATTTTTCTATTTTTATTTTTTAAAACCTAGTCAATTCAAATAATCATTAAAACCAAACATTATGAGTAATTCTATTTCTATGCTTTGTACCGAATTAAAAGAAGCATTAGGGGACAATAAACTTAGTTTGCCTAATAGTAAAGTCAGTGCAGTACAAGTTGATAGTTTTTTAAAAAATATTTTAAAAACAGATAGTATAGCTTTTACAAATGCCTCTGTAACGTGCAAAGGAAATTGCATTACACTTAAAGGCGATTTTAGATTATTTGGAATACAATTATCTGCAAATTGGGGATTTAGCGAAGGTGCAGATGGTACCATTACGTGGCAGTTTGGCGCTTCAACAAATGATGCTTCAACAATAAATAGTATAGTTACCCACTTCTTAGCTAAAACTTACCATTTACCTTCTAGTTTTTCTGGGCTACCAGTAAATAATATTGGTTTTCAAGCAAAAATAAATACTAGTGATAAGGATTACTCTTTAGATTTAAAAGCAAAAACAAGCTGGGGAGATGTAGAGCTTTATGTACAAAAAAATTCAGGTGTTTGGGGAGCTGCATTAGGCGTTGGAGTTTCTAAAGGATTTACTTTAACAAAAATAGATAGTAATTTATCTTTATTTGATGATTTAGAGTTTTCAGATTCTGCAATAGTTGTTTCAGATTTTACAAATAAAAAACTAAAAATATCTGGTATTACAGGTGTTGTAGATGGTGCAGAATTTAAATCTACTTTAGCAGTAGAAGCTAATAGTTCTCCATCTGCGCTACCAAAAATAGTAAACGAACTAGCTAAAAGTTTAAGTGATATTCCTGTTGAAATATCTATAGATTTAACAGTAACAAAAGATTATGAAATTACAGCAGAAATAGACAAATCATTCTCTTTTCCTGGAATTTCTAGTTTAATGCTAAACAGTATAGCAATGACGATAAAATCGTCTCCAATAACAGCGATACTATCAGGAGATGTTAGTTTACCTATAACGATACCAGCCAAACCAACAGTACATTCTATAAATGTAAATGGTGGTATTTCTTTCACCTACTCAGATGGTACTGTAAGAGCTGAAGCTACAATAAATAGTGATACGGTTATTAATGAACCTTTCGATTTTTATGGTGTAACCCTAGAAGATGTTGGTATAGGTATAGATGTTAGTTTTGGTGCAGAAACAGGAGCAGGTGTTACCTTAGAAGGCGCCTTTCTATTAGGAGAAAGCAAAACAAAATTAGATGAAAAATTTGCAATTAGTATAGAGTTTACCGATGATACCCCTAACCCATCTTTATTATATTGCGAAACTAAAAACTTAAGTTTACCTGTAATATTTAATGCTGTAATAGATACGGGAATAAAATTACCTTCGGTACTTAGCGATTTTAGCTATAACGACCTTATGTTCTATTGGTGCGATGAAGCGCAGACCTTACCAGACGGTACTTCTTGCCAAGTTGGAATAGGTTATAATGCTGGTATTAATTTTTGGGGATTCGACACGTATTCTTCGCTAATGATAAATCAAGGTTCAGGAATAAGTGGAGAAGCTAGTGTAAATCCAATACATCTATTTAACAATAAAATTTCGCTTACAGGTAAAGGTAAAGCGGGGCATGGCATAAAAGCTAACGGTCCCTTTTTTAAATTCAATACAACTGAAGAATCTTTTGATGTAAGCGTAGACGCCGATATATTAGGAATTACAGAAGTTATTAATGCTAAGGTATCTCCTACCGCATTAGACATTAATATGAAATCTAACTTAAAATTCTTAGAAGATTCTTTAAGTGTAGAATTTAAAAATGGAGGAACCACTATGGCTTTCGATAGTAGCCTTTCCATATCAATAGCTTGTAAGCCATCAATAAAAATAGGAGGCATTAACTTAGGTACAATCCCTATTAACGATAGCATGAATGGTACAATTGATGTTTCGTTTATAAATGGCAGTTTAAGTGCTAAAGTAGACGCACATTTCGATTTTAATGGTACTAAATTTGGATTTAATTACGACTTAGGCGCTAGTGTTACAGACCTAAAAGACCTAGCAAGTGTTATAGAAAATAAAATAGTAAGTGAGGCAGAATCTATATTCTCATCTTATTTTTCTAAAGTAGAGAATTATATAAGTGTTGTAGGTAAAGGACTAATTACTGGTGGAGAATTTGTAGTTAATGTACTCTACCATGTTTATACACATTCTATAATAGACACCTTTAAAGTTCTTGCCAATTTACCTACAAAGTTCCATGTTAATGGAACATTAGATTTCCCAATAAAGATTGCCCCTTCTATTCCATCAGAAAGCGTACACGTAGATCTTGGTAAAATTGTAGATCACCATGCAGATTTACATACCGATCATTGGGGGCTTAATTTTCATGAATTTAACGAACATGCAGATCTTGGTGCAAGTAAAACAATATCTACTCCCAGTTTTGATGTTACTATTTTAGATATAGACCCTAAACAACATTTCGACATGGTTATGCCGCCTTCTGTACATGTTAATGCGACATCACCACGTATTGGTTTAGATCCACATTTAGACGCTTCTTTAGTAGGCGGTAGCCTTGGTATTACTGGAACTGTTGGCGTAAATGCTACTGTAGATTTAACAGATATAAATCTAGATGCAGATGCCAGATTTAATATTACTGGTCATGCAGGGGTACATGCAGATGTAGCACATATAGGTGTACACGGAGATAAAAACACTCATATAGATGCCCCAATATAAATAGTATGGGAGTAGAACTAAGACCTATGGGCGTAAAATGCAATATTGCTTGTCAATACTGCTACCAACATCCGCAACGTGACGTTGAAGACCCTAAAAAAGAATACGATATAGATTTAATGAAAGAAGCCATACTAAAAGAAGGGACAGACTTTTCTTTATTTGGAGGTGAAGCCTTGATGGTGCCTATAGAAGATATAGAAATACTATGGAAATGGGGACTAGAACGTTTTGGTAAAAATGCTTTACAAACCAATGGCTCTTTAATCACCAATGCACATATAGATTTATTTAAAAAGTACAATGTTGGAGTTGGCATCTCTATAGATGGACCAGAAGACTTAAACGATGTAAGATGGGCTGGTAATTTAGAACGTACACGAAAACTAACACAACACTCTGAAAACGCCATTGCTAAATTGTGCGAAGAAGGTTTAAAACCCTCTATAATTATAACACTACATCGTGGTAATGTAGGAACTTTAGAGAAAAGAGAACGCATGGGGGCTTGGATAAAAAAATTAGACAAAATGGGAGTAGGCGGAGCACGTTTACACCTTATGGAAGTTGAAAGCGAAAGTATAAGAGCCATCTACCATTTAACCGAAAAAGAAAATATAGAAACCCTACTCTATTTTAATGCCTTAGAAAGCGAACTGAAGCATTTAAAATTTGACATATTCGGAGAAATAGAAAACCTACTAAAAGCCAAAGACCTTGGTTTAAGTTGCGTTTGGAAAGCTTGCGACCCTTACACCACATCAGCTGTAAGAGGCGTAGAAGGCAAAGGACAGCGGAGTAATTGCGGCAGAACAAATAAAGAGGGTATCGATTTTGTAAAAGCAGGGCTTCCCTCCTATTCTAGATACATTGCATTGTACCATACACCACAAGAACATGGTGGTTGTAAAGATTGTCGTTTTTTTTCTATGTGTAAAGGCCATTGCCCTGGCACTTCTATATCTGGAGATTGGCGTAATAGAACAGAACATTGTAATGTTTGGAAAACATTATTTGAACTTACCGAAAAACGTATGGAAGACAACGGACAAGTACCACTATCTAAACACCCAATATTGCCCTACATAGAGACCAAACTTATAGAATCGTGGAGTAATGGTATAAATCCTTCTATTCAAAGAATGATAGAACAAGTGGCACAAAAACAAAACGCCTCATAGTATGGAACTATTAAACTATACTATACCACCCTTTAAAACAGTAGCTTGGGTTAGCGATAACGCAAAAACCATTTGGGATAATAGATTTAAAATAATTAATGATGCTTTAATACAATCTACATTTAAAGCCTTAAAAGAGGGCAAATTAACCTCTCAATATCTTATTGTTGAAGGTTGGCAGTATTTTAAAATATTAGAACTAGCCGCTACTTTAAATATTTCGGTAGATGCCTTATTTTTAGGAGATAAAAATGTAAAAGGCCCAGTATACTATCAATTACTACTAACAACAAAAGGTGTAAACTTAAAAGATGCTACTCCAAATTGTTGCTTAAATTGTAGTAACGCTGTAAGAGCAGATAAAAGAAAAGAATTCTATTGGAATGCAGCAATACAATCTAATTTACATACTATAGACCATCAAGAAATAACATTACCAGCAACTACATATACAAGTATTTTTTGGCAAAAATTGCTGGTTACTTTAGGCAATCAACACTGCTGTAATTTAGAATGTGAGAATTATAAAAATCAACAAGACAAAAGCTTAGAATTATTAACACATTACAATTATAATAATGCACAATTATGGCTTAAAGATATTTATAGTTGGCCTGTAGCATGGAGCGCTAGCCATGGCATTTGCGAACTAAGAACACCAATTGTAAAAATGGCTTACGATACAGATGCAACAGCCACTAATTATGTTATAAAAATTGAAGGTAATAGCTACCCTAAAGAAGGTGCACCAGGAAATCAATTTCCTTATCGTAAAAGAAACTTCTTAAGAATTTCAGATTCAAAATCATTTAAAGCAGGACTAGAACATGGCAGTTAAAACACAAACGCATTTAAAAGACTGGGAAATCATGGCTGTACCTCAACCAGATGCCAGCGACACAATGTTGATTCTAAAACATGCTAAAAATTCTAATTTAATACCAACACCTCCACACAAAGAAAACGAGCCCAAATTATTTAATAATAAAGTTACTTTACGACATTTTACTTGGGATGAAAATTTTCTCTCTAGGTTTAAACATGCTCCATTTAATCATCCGTCTATAAAAGAAGCCGAAAACATTATAAAACTATGGCCAGAAGTTTATACACAATTTGGAGATATTATTACTGCATTTAATCCCGTTTTAATACAAGGTGTTGAGGACCAGAAAGATTACGGAGGCTCCAATAGCCATCAACCAAATAATACTCTAGGTTCAGTTTGGGCTACAGTACATAACCCTGTATTATTAGCGCAGGCATTAGTACACGAAATGGCGCACAATAAACTCTTTGCTTTAGGGCAACACTTCACATCTAAAAGTCCTTTATTTAAAAACGAAGACCACGAGCTTTTCGACAGCCCTATTCGGCTAGACATTCCTCGTCCTATTTCTGCAGTATTTCATGGAGTCTATGCTTTTACACACGTACTAGCTCTAGATAACATACTATTTAAAAAAGGGAACACAGATTATAAAAACCAAGTACTAAACGTATTAGAACATAATGCATTAAGAGTAAAAAAGGGATTGTTTTTAATTGAAAAATGTGCAAAACTAACCGAACAAGGTCATGCCTTTTTAACTACATTTTCTAAATGGGCAAACCAAGAAATAACAGAAGCTTTAAACACTCTTAAAACCAATATTACAAACAAAGACAAACCTATAATTATTATTGGCCCTAACAGTGATAAAAAAACAGATTTAGTTAAAGCTTTAGAAAAACAATACCAAAAACCAAGTATTACCTCAAAAGAATTATACTTAGCCGTTTTAAGTCAATCCTCGATTATAAAACAGAAAAAAATAGCAATCTATGGATCTCTAGAATTGGTAGAAGTACTTGAAAAAAGCGAAAAATTTTCTGATGTTGAACTGCTCCAAAACTGGTTAACATCTGGCGTTTTTAATATTCAGGAATTGGAGTTTATGCAACTACAACTAGCCAACTATATTCTTAAAAATCACTCAGGTACTATTTTAAATTTTGATGAAGCGCATACCTTTTTTAAACAACCAAAATTTTTAGATCGATTACATCAATTATTTAGAGAGTTTAATGCAAAAGTAATCTATGTACGCCCTGTACTTGCTATAAAAGAAGCTGTAGACTATTTAAGTTCTAATGCTTCAGATAACGACACCAAAAGACTACATGATCTTTTACATAACCCTTCATACAGAACGCTCTCTAATTACACTTTTGATAGTGAAAGCACTATAGAATCTATAGAGAAACAGTTCATTTAAGCACCTCTACATAAAAGAAAAAAATTGTAATTACTATTATAAATAATACAAGTATCAATCTTTTATTAAAATATGATTTTTATCAGCTCCTGTAGAAAATATATACTGTAATTTTGAAGTGTTAATCATTTTAATAACCCCCTAAAAAGTACAATTATGAAAACAATTATTGTTCCCGTAGATTTTTCAACATATTCAGAAAACGCTTTAAAAGTAGCTGCTAATATTGCAAAAAAACAAGATGCAGAAATTGTTACTGTTCACATGATGGGTCTTAGCGACGCAGTTATTACCAAAGAAGGTAACTCTATGGAAGGTATGTTTCAAATACAATTAGCTCAAAAACGTTTTGAAGAGTTCCTTGACAAGGATTACTTAGAAGGCATTACAGTACATCAAACTGTAAAAAACTACACTGTTTTTAGTGAATTAGATGATGTAGCTAAAGAACATGATGGAGATTTAATAGTAATGGGATCTCATGGTAGTAGCGGACTTAGCGAAATGTTTGTTGGATCTAATACAGAAAAGGTAGTACGTACTGCAACTGTTCCTGTTTTAGTTATTAAAGAAGAAGCTAATTTTAATGCTCAAAAAGCCGTTTTTGCTTGCGATTTTAAATTAGAAAGTACTGAGGTGTTTAAAAAAGCAACCGGTTTATTCAAAGCCCTAGGTATGGAAGTAAACTTAGTATTTATTAACCTCCCAGGTGAAGCTTACTTAAGCACTGCAGCAATAGACCAACGTATTGTAGATTTCTTAATTAATTTAGACGCACAAGATAAAGTTTTACCAGAAGACATTACTATTTACTCTGATTATACTGTAGAAAAAGGAGTCTTTAATTACGCTCAAAAAATCAAAGCAGATATTATAGGTATTCCTACTCATGGACGTAGAGGTTTAGCACACTTCTTTTCTGGTAGTATAAGTGAAGATATTGTTAACCATTCTAAATTACCAGTTTTAACGGTAAAGATATAAGGGTAACAAGTAGTTAGTTAACAAAGAAAGCCTTCTAATAAAATAGAAGGCTTTTTACTTTTATTAGTTTTTGTCTTTTTTTAATTCCCATCATATTTACACAACAAAGCCTTACAGTTTTTGCTTTCAATGTAAAAAGAAATAACATAATACTTAATAAGGTTTTAAAGAGTGACTAATATCATTATTTAAGGTAAAAATCTTCACCAAATTTGCAGTAGGTATAATAGATTTTTTTAATCTGAGCAAATTTTAAATAGTATGGAAAATTGTTTCCACTGTGGCGATTTATGTAAATCGGATACTATTCAACATCAAGACAAGTATTTTTGTTGTCATGGTTGTAAAACGGTATTCGATATTTTAAATGATAATGATTTATCTTATTATTACGATTTAGAGCACACGCCTGGTAATACGCCCTTACAAATTGAAGGTAAGTTCGATTTTTTAGAAAACAAAACAATAGCAGAAAAGCTATTAGAGTTCAATGAGCAAAACACACAAATTGTATCCTTACTTATTCCTTCTATTCACTGTAGTTCTTGTATTTGGATTTTAGAACATTTAAGTAAATTAAATCCAGCTATTAAAGCCTCTCAAGTTAATTTCCCAAAGAAAACTGTGCGTATTACATTCTCTTCAGAGGATATAACACTACAAAAACTTGTTATTTTATTATCAAGAATTGGGTACGAACCCTACATATCGTTAGAAGATGCCACTAAAAAACAATCAAAAACAGACAGAAGTCTTATCTATAAATTAGGCGTAGCAGGTTTTGCTTTTGGAAATATCATGTTTTTGTCTTTTCCAGAATATTTTGAAGTTAACGAATTTTGGTTAGAACGTTTTAAACATGTTTTTCGTTGGTTAACTTTTGCATTTGCAATTCCTGTCGTTGCATATTCTGGTATAGATTATTTAATTTCAGCTTACAAAGGACTACGATCTAAGTTGTTAAATATAGATGTCCCTATAGCCATAGGTATCCTTGTGTTATTTATACGCTCATCTATTGAAATTATTATGGACTGGGGAACCGGTTTTTTTGATAGCATGGCTGGTCTTGTCTTTTTTTTATTACTAGGTAAGTTTTTTCAACAAAAAACCTATGCTTTTCTTTCTTTCGAAAGAGACTACAAATCTTATTTCCCTATTGCAGTAACTAAATTAACGAACACTTCTACCAATAAAAAAAGTGAAACACAAATACAAGTTTACGATTTAAAAAAAGGAGATCGTATTATAATTAGAAACTCCGAATTAATTCCTGTAGATAGTATTTTAATAAAAGGAAGTGCTCTTATAGATTATAGCTTTGTAACTGGTGAAGCAGAACCCGTTAGTAAACAATCTGGAGACAAAATATTTGCTGGAGGCAAACAACAAGCTGGAGTTATAGAACTAGAAGTTTTAAAACCTGTAGAGCAAAGTTACCTAACACAATTATGGAGTAATGAAGTCTTTAGTAAAACAAAGACAAGTACAATAGAAACAATTACAAATAGTATTAGCAAACGTTTTACAATAAGCTTATTAATTATAGCAGTAATAGCTACGACATTCTGGTTATTTTACGACAGTTCTAAAGCATTAAATGTATTTACTGCTGTACTTATAGTAGCCTGCCCGTGCGCTATAGCCTTGGCAGCACCTTTTACATTAGGCAATTTATTACGCATCTACGGGAAACATAAATACTACCTAAAAAATACTAATGTATTAGAGAAACTATCTCATATAGATACTGTGGTTTTTGATAAAACTGGAACCTTAACAACAACAAGTAAAAGTGTTATTACATATGAAGGGATACATCTATCAAAAAGCGAAGAAACTTTATTAACTAATACGCTTCGCGCATCTAACCATCCATTAAGCCGAGCCCTTTATAATATTCTTGAAAAGCATGACATTAAAACACTTGATTGTTTTTCTGAAACACTAGGAAAAGGAATCACAGGTTCTATAAATAACAATCATATAAAAATTGGTTCTTATATGTTTGTTACAGAAGATCAAGTAACAGAAAATTCACATAAACGCACAGCAATTCATATAAGTACAAACAACACTTATAAAGGATGTTATGTCTTTTACAATGACTACAGAGAAGGTGTAAAAGCCCTTTTTGACGCATTAAAACCACATTCTGAAATTGTTATACTCTCTGGAGATAATGATGGAGAACAAGCTTATTTAAAAACACTACTACCAAAAAATAGCACATTATTATTTAATCAAAAACCAGAAGACAAACTCAATTATATTAAAGGATTACAAAATAAGGGTAAAAATGTATTAATGATTGGCGATGGTTTAAATGATGCAGGAGCATTGGCCCAAAGTAATGTTGGCCTCTCTATTTCTGAAAACGTAAATGTATTTTCACCTGCTTGCGATGGTATTATGGATGCCTCACGATTTAAAGATATTGCAACATTTTTAGCCCTCTCTAAAAAAGGAATGCAAATTATAAAGTACGCTTTTATATTCTCATTGTTTTACAACTTAATAGGCTTAAGTTTTGCTATAACGGGTAACCTATCGCCTATAGTAGCAGCAATTTTAATGCCTTTAAGCTCTATTAGTATTGTCATTTTTACAACAATAGCAACATATATTTTAGGACAAAAATTAAACATAAAAAATAACGAAAGCTGATAAAAGTCATTCTTTTTAAAAGGTGTCAACAGTAATTTTACAGCATAATTCAGGTAAGGTATGAGTATTATTTATATGCTTCTGGCAATTAGCGTTATAGTAGCGCTTCTCTTTTTTGCCGCATTTATTATTTCTGTTAAAAAAGGGCAGTACGACGATACGTATACACCATCTGTTCGTATGCTTTTTGAAGAAGAAACCATAAAAAAAACAGATACTAAAACTAATCAAAAATCAAAAAGAAAATCAATCATTTTAAATGATCAATCTAATTAACTATGGAAGTACAACAATTCTATTACGATAATAAAATCGTTCGTAAATTTATTGTCGCAACATTATTTTGGGGGATAATAGGAATGAGTGTAGGTTTACTACTCGCCTTTATGTTTCTATTCCCTAATTTAACCGACGGTATCTCTTGGCTAAGTTTTGGTAGACTAAGACCGCTACACACCAATGCCGTTATTTTTGCATTTGTAGGAAATGCTATTTTTGCAGGAGTATACTACTCTACCCAACGTCTTTTAAAAGCACGTATGTGGAAAGATTGGTTAAGCAATTTAAATTTTTGGGGCTGGCAACTTATTATTGTAGGAGCAGCAATAACGCTCCCTTTAGGCTACACTTCTTCTAAAGAATATGCAGAGCTAGAATGGCCTTTCGATATTGCTATTGCACTTATTTGGGTTGCTTTTGGAGCAAACCTTATTGGTACTATCCTAAAAAGAAGACAACGTCATTTATATGTTGCAATTTGGTTTTACTTAGGAACTTTTGTTACTGTAGCCGTGCTTCATATTGTAAATAGTATGGCAATTCCTGTAAATGGATTAAAAAGTTACTCGATGTACGCTGGTGTACAAGATGCCTTAGTGCAATGGTGGTATGGTCATAATGCAGTAGCATTTTTCTTAACAACTCCATTTTTAGGTTTAATGTACTATTTCGTACCTAAAGCTGCAAATAGACCTGTATATTCTTACAGATTATCTATTGTTCACTTTTGGTCTCTAATATTTATATACATATGGGCTGGTCCGCACCATTTATTATACTCTGCATTACCAGATTGGGCACAAAATTTAGGTGTTGCCTTTTCTATAATGCTAATCGCGCCTTCTTGGGGTGGAATGATTAACGGTCTCTTAACTCTGCGCGGTGCATGGGATAAGGTGCGTACCGACCCTGTTTTAAAATTCATGGTTGTTGCCATTACTGGTTATGGTATGGCGACTTTTGAAGGCCCAATGTTATCTCTTAAAAACGTTAACGCAATCGCCCATTTTAGCGACTGGGTTATTGCACACGTACACGTGGGAGCATTGGCTTGGAATGGGTTTTTAACTTTTGGTATGATTTACTGGTTAATTCCTAAACTATTTAAAACTAAATTATGGTCTAATAAACTGGCCAATGCACACTTCTGGATTGGTACATTAGGTATTATACTATATGCATTGCCAATGTATGTTGCTGGTTTTGTACAAGCATCTATGTGGAAACAATTTAATCCAGATGGTACACTTACTTATGGTAACTTCCTAGAAACAGTAAGTGAAATTATACCAATGTATTGGATGCGTGCTATTGGTGGTACCATGTTTATTGTTGGAGCTTTAATAGGTGTTTATAATGTAATTATGACTGCTCGTGCTGGTAAAAAAGTTACAGACGAACTTGCTGAAGCGTTACCATTACAACGTGTTACTAAAAAACGAACTGCAAAAGAAGGTTACCATACTTGGTTAGAAAGACGCCCAGTAAAATTAACCATATTTGCTACTATTGCTATTTTAATTGGTGGTATGGTACAGATTATTCCATCATTAATGGTAGACGATTATGTTCCAGTTATTACAAGTGTAAAGCCATATACTCCTCTAGAATTAGAAGGTCGTGATTTGTATATAAGAGAAAGTTGTGTCTCTTGTCACTCGCAAATGATAAGACCTTTTAGAAGTGAAGTAGAACGTTATGGAGAATACTCTAAAGCCGGAGAATATGTTTACGATCATCCATTTTTATGGGGAAGTAAACGTACAGGTCCAGATTTAATGCGTATTGGTGGGAAATATTCAGACAACTGGCATTTAAATCACATGTACGATCCACAAAGTACTTCAGATGGCTCTATTATGCCTTCATACAAATGGTTAGTTAGAAACGAATTAGATAAAAGCCAAACTACAGCAAAAATGAAAGCTATGGTAAGTCTAGGTGTCCCTTACAGCGATGAGGACATTGCTAACGCAGAAGCGTCTATGAAAGCACAAAGTTTACAAATAGAAAAAAACTTATATAACGACCCCGATTTTGTAAAAACTTATGAAGCAGATAAAAAGTATGCGGAAGAAAATGGGGAACCATTTATAGAAATGAGAAACCGTGAAATAGTTGCCATGATTGCCTATTTACAACGTTTAGGAACAGATATAAAAATAAAAAATACTGATGGCACAACTGCCGAGTTAAAATAATATAGCTATGTTGAAATTTATTAAAGGAAACTTAGAAAACATAGATGGAGTAGAGATTTATCCAATTATTTCATTACTCATATTCTTCATCTTTTTCACCATATTATTTTGGTGGGTATTTACAGCAAAAAAAGCACACATTAATGAGGTTAGCAATATTCCGCTAGCAGACGATACTATTAACACAAACGAACCTTTACTATGAGAACATCAGCATCATTTTTAAGATTATTACTATTCTTTGTCTGCGCAGTCATTATAATAGAATGGGTATATCCAGGAGAGCAATGGGCCATGTTAACAGAGCCAATATTGTGGGCCATAGTTTCTGGATTGATGTTATTTGCTTTTGCTTTTGAAATATGTATCGCTGCCCTAGAAAATGTACTATTTAAAACATTAACCCCAGAGCAACAGGAGAGTTATAAAGCAAAACGTAATTTAGAAAAACAAAACCGCTTTAAATGGTTAAAAGATAATTATAAAAAAGCTTTAGGAAGTAAAGCATTAGAAGAGGAACACGAAATTATATTAGACCATAACTACGATGGTATAAAAGAGCTAGACAACAATTTACCACCTTGGTGGGTGTGGGGATTTTATGGAACCATCCTATTCGCTGTAATATATTTGGTACGTTTTGAAGTATTTAACGATTATAACCAAGCAGAAGAATACGAAATTGCTGTTGCAGAAGCTAATATTAAAATTGCTGAATGGAAAAAAACAGCTAAAGATTTAGTAGATGCAAATACTGTAACATTACTAACCGATGCTTCCGATTTAAAAGCAGGGCAAACCATTTTTAATGCCAATTGTGTTGCTTGCCATAAAGCTGATGGTGGTGGAGGTATTGGTCCTAATTTAACAGATAAAAACTGGATTTTAGGAGGTGGTATAAAAAATGTATTCAATACAATTTCTGAAGGTGGTAGAGATGGAAAAGGAATGATTTCGTGGAAGTCTGATTTAAAACCATCTGAAATTGCTCAAGTAGCGAGTTACGTTTTAAGCTTTCAAGGTACTACGCCGGCAGAACCAAAAGAAGCCGAAGGCGATATTTGGATAGACCCAAATGCTTCAGAAGACACTAAAGCACAAGATATAAAAGTAGAAGAAACTATCGAAACTGTAAAAGATTCTACTGCAGTAAACGTCTCAATGACGAATTAAAATATACATGGCAGAACAAGGTCAACATAATTTTAGAGATACTATAGGCACGCTTAACGAAGAAGGCAAGCGTGCTTGGGTATTTCCTAAAAAACCATCTGGTAAATGGTATCAATACCGTAAATATGTAAGTTATATTTTATTAGCTTTTTTATTTTCGGCACCCTTTATCAAAATTAATGGGAATCAATTTTTAATGTTTAATGTTTTAGAACGCCGTTTTAACATTTTCGGATTTCCATTTTGGCCTCAAGATTTTCATCTATTTGTTATTATGATGATTATTGGTGTTGTCTTTATTATTTTATTCACAGTTGCTTTTGGTCGTATATTTTGTGGATGGATTTGCCCACAAACCATTTTTATGGAAATGGTTTTTAGACGTATTGAATATTGGATTGATGGAGATAGAGGAAAGCAAATTCGTTTAAAAAAAATGCCCTGGAATGCGGTAAAAATTAGAAAACGCCTTCTTAAATGGAGTATCTTTTTTATAATTTCATTTTTAATTGCAAATGTTTTCCTAGCCTATTTAATAGGTAGCGATGAACTAATACGATATATAAAAGATGGACCTTTTAACCACGCCAGCACACTTATTTCTTTACTAATTTTTACAGGAGTATTCTATTTTATCTTTGCATGGTTTAGAGAGCAAGTATGTATTATAGCTTGCCCTTATGGTCGATTACAAGGTGTGCTATTAGACAATAAATCTATTGTTGTTGCTTACGATCATAAACGAGGTGAGAAAGAAAAAGGTCGTGCTAAATTTAGAAAAAATGAAGATAGGGAAACAACAGGAAAAGGAGATTGTATAGACTGTTTTCAATGTGTTAATGTATGCCCTACTGGCATAGATATTAGAAATGGGACACAGCTAGAATGTGTTAACTGTACTGCATGTATAGATGTCTGCGATAGCATGATGGAATCTGTTAACCTACAAAAAGGATTAATACGTTACGCCAGCGAAGATAATATTGAGAAAAAAGAACCTTTTAAGTTTACACCTCGCCTTAAAGGTTATACAGCAGTTCTAGGTATTTTAACAGCTGTACTTATTGGTATGTTGTTTTTACGCAATGATATAGAGGCAAGAATTTTAAGATTGCCAGGGCAATTGTACGAACATAAAGCAGATAATATAATTAGTAATGTATTTACATTTAAGTTAGTAAACAAAACGATAAAAGATATAGATAGTGTTAACTTTAAATTACTATCGCACAAAGGAACTGTTAAACTCGTTTCTAATCATAACTTTACAGTAAAAGGACAAGGACTAGCAGAAGGCACTCTATTTATTGAAATTAATGCAAGTGCCTTAAAGGATGATAAAGAACGATTAAAAATTGGGATTTATAGTAACGATGACCTTATTGAAACTACAAGAACTACTTTTTTAGGGCCACGTAGTTATAAATAGTATTCTATAAAAACCAATAAAACAAAAATTTAATTAAAATAGTAAGATTATGAAATGGAATTGGGGAACAGGCATTGTAGTTGCAATAATAGGTTTTATAGGCTTTATCATGTATTTCGTGGTTACTATGAGTACCGACAAAAAATATAGTCATGATTTGGTTACAGAAGATTATTACGCCAAAGAAATGGCCTATCAAACAGAGATTGATGCTGAAACAAACAACAATAATTTAAAAGAAAACATAAAAGGTAAACGTGTTCCTGAAGGTTGGCTTATAACCTTTCCTAAAGAACTAGAACCATCTAAAATAAAAGGAAAAGTGTTCCTATACAGACCATCTAACCAGAAGCTAGATTTTAGTTTACCAATAGTTCTATCTAGTTTTAATTTGCTCATACCTGAAAAAAATCTGGTAGATGGTCGGTGGAACATTACTATAGATTGGGAATATAAAGGAACCGATTATCTATACAAAAAACAAATAGTCTATTAAATGTTACTTTCTGCGTTTATTTTTGGTTTATTAGGCAGTTTCCACTGCGTAGGCATGTGTGGCCCTATTGCTTTTTTACTACCTCTAGACCGTAAAAATAATACGAAACGAGTAATGCAACTATTAAGCTACCATTTAGGCCGTCTACTTACTTACTCTGTATTAGGCTTAATTTTTGGAATTATTGGCAAGAGTTTAAACCTCTTTGGATTCCAACAACAATTATCTATAATTATTGGAATTTTAATGATAACTGTTATAGTAATACCTACACGTGTATTTAATCGCTACAACTTTTCTAAACCACTATATAAACTAGTTGGAAAAGTTAAAAAAGCTATGGGAAGCGAGTTAAAAAAGAAATCGCCTGGCACTTTTTTCACTATTGGTTACTTAAACGGTTTATTACCGTGTGGTTTAGTATATATGGCCATATTTGGTGCTTTAGGTACAGGAAATGCTTGGGAAGGTAGTTTATACATGATTATTTTTGGTTTAGGTACTATACCATTAATGACAACAGCTATATATTTAGGTAATTTTTTAACAACATCAGTAAAACAATACATTTTAAAGGCAATACCAGTTTTTGTAGTAGTCATTGGAATGCTCTTTATTTTAAGAGGTTTAGGATTAGGAATTCCTTACGTATCACCTTCTGAAATGGTAACCGTAGAAAAAGCTACAGCTAAGCATAGTTGTCACTAGAAAAACAATCTACTAATTTTTAATTTAATATATATAACTTATGACTCTTTATAATCTACCGCTTGTTAATTGGGGAATGGGCAGCATTATTATTGGCGTTTTCGCTCTTGTTTGTATTGTTATGGCTCTTGTAATTTATAATATGGCTAATGCAAATAAGAAAGAAGAAGGCTCAGAAAAAGAAAACTAGGCATTAAAAAAGGATAGTATAACATAATACTATCCTTTCTTCTCTCTAAACTAACTATTTAAATACAAATAGATTTTTTATTAAATCGTCATAGAAAACAACTGTGTATCTGGCTTTTTACGCTGTAATCGTAAATCGAAGGGTAAACAAACATTTCTCACAAAAGCACGTCCTTTTTCTGTGACTTTTATTGTTTTACTGTTAATTGTTATCAGTTTATCCTCTTCTAAAGGTTTTAACTTAATTAACACATCTGGAAGCTCTTTAAAAAACTGAGATTGATCTTCCCAACTAGTTTCAAATTGACACATAAGGTTAAGAATATGCTGGCGTATTATTACGTCTTCTTCTGTTAATATATGTCCTCTATAAACTGGCAATAAGTTATTGTTTAGTTTATTATAATAGTCTTCTATATTTTTCACATTTTGAGCAAAACTATACCAACTGTCACTTATAGACGATACACCTAAACCAACCATTACTTGAGTTTTACTAGAATTATAGCCCATAAAATTTCGATGAATCTGCCCTGTCTCTTGTGCGTTGTATAAACTATCAGTTTTAAGCGCAAAATGATCCATCCCTATTTCTACATACCCAGCTTCTGTAAGTTTCTGTTTTCCTATTTTATACTGTTCGTTTTTTTGATTTGCTGTTGGTAGATCTGAGTCTTTAAAACCACGTTGTCCATTTCCTTTTATCCAAGGTACATGAGCATAACTATAAAAAGCTATACGGTCTGGACGTAGTGTTATTGTTTTTTCAATAGTGTTAATAACATCTGTTTTGGTTTGAAATGGTAAACCATATATAATATCATGACCTACAGAAGTATATCCTAATGCTCTTGCTTGTAACGTTGCTTTTTCAACATTTTCAAAAGGTTGCACTCTGTTTATGGCTTTCTGTACCGTTAAATTATAATCTTGTACACCATAACACACTCTTTTAAACCCATGTTTTATTAGTGTTTTAAGATGTTCTTTGGTTGTATTATTAGGGTGGCCTTCAAAACTAAACTCATAGTCTTCTGCTTTATTAGCTATACTAAAAATACCATCTAATAATCTACTCAGGTGTTTTGGTGAAAAAAAAGTAGGTGTTCCACCACCTAAATGTAGCTGTTTAATTAGTGGAATTTCATTAAATAATTCACGATATAATGTAAATTCTTTTATTACAGCTTCTATATATGGAATTTCAACACTATGGTTTTTTGTTATACGTTTATTACAGCCACAAAATGTACACATGCTTTCGCAAAATGGTAAATGGATATATAAGCTTATACCTTCATTACTATTACTCTCTTTAAAGCTTTTATACAATGTATCTTCCCAATGACTTAAAGAAAATGTATCGTTTTGCCAATATGGTACTGTGGGGTAACTAGTATAACGCGGCCCTGCCACGTTATACTTAGATGTTAAAGTACACATGTTTTTAGTATAATAAACTAGCAAACATGACTAACACGCTAACTACTATGCTTACAATTAATAAGTTTAATACTGTTTTTGGCTTCTGTACTGTTAAAATTGAAGCATTATGTGCATTACATGCAGCTACAACAAGAAATACTTGAAACATCTGCGGAAAGCCATTACCATCCATCATTGTTAACATTACTGCAATAGAACCTAGACAAGTAGAAAGGATTATTGCTAATGCTGAATAACCTACAAAATGATTATTCCAATCTGTGCTAATTTTTGCATATAAAGTGCTCATAATTTTAAAGTATTTTTAGTTTACACTTCAAAATTATTATATAGCTCTTATGTATAATATGATATTTATCAGTTTTGTAAAATGCCTTAATAAAATATTTAACTCATTAATTTACTTAACATTACTCTTTAATAAAACGTCTAGCAATAATACGCCCATCTATATCTGTAATTTTAATAAGGTACATTCCCATAGCTAATTTAGAAACATCTATTGTTTTTGTTTTTGTTTTAAAAACACTTTTCCCTAAAACCGAATAAATTGTAATGTCTTTTAATTCTTTTTTTGTTTGTATTTTTAATACTTTATTAGCTGGATTAGGGTAAATACGTATTTGGGGTTCGGTTTCAAAAACATCTACTCCAAGTGTAGCGCCATCATTTACATCTCCACTCATAGTTGTTATCCCATCTGGACAAAATCCAGCGTTTTGCCAGTTTCCGAAACTTATATCTGGAGGGTTAGGATAGGTCGCAGCCGTACTGTAATATAAATTGGCTGTTGTATAATCTGGTGTATTTATTGGACCATCATTATCAAATTTCATTTCCCATCTATCTGCTGTTGTATTCCATATAATTTGCATCTCGCATACTCCAGAAGGGCAACTTTGTGCAAAATTTAAAGGTGTACTCTCGTAAATGTTGCGAGTAATACCATCATCTGTATTTGTTCCTGTAGCCGTAAGTATAAAATCTTGAGCCCCCATAACACCAACACACCCTCTAAATGTGATTTGTGCATAAGTACACTGTAACAATGCTATTAAAACGATAACTAAAGTATATTTTCTGGTCATGCTTAATTATATTAATTAAGCTAATATATTATAGGCTAGTTTACAAACAGGTAATAAATTTCCGAAAATGCTTTTTCAACTTCCAAAACATGTTATAACTTAAATAAACTTCTACAATAGCTTTTTTTTGCAAAAAATAAATAACCTTATAACACTACCAGTATAGGTGCTTGTAAAGTATTAATACTGAAAAAAAACTTACCTTAACATCTCTTGCTATTTTACAGTTCAAAACCAAACAGATATACCCAAATCTTCACAAAAAATAGTTAAACTTCTATTTTTAATAGTAATACTATTATATATTTGCAAAAGCAATTTAAAAAATAACAAATTAGTTACTTGCTAAATGAACCCAAACACTATACATTATAGAATATTTTTTAAGCAATTCTTTGTAATAGCCTTATTTCTATTAGTGTTTACTCAGCCTTTTTTTAAAACATTTCCCTTAATTAGCAATTTAGATAGTGAATTGGTATTACTAGACTGTGAAGATAATGTGGAAGAAGAAAAAGAGGATTTAAAAACCGAAAAAATTAAAATAGTTATTATTCATTCTAAACACTCCTTTAATACCACAACTAACAATAAGGCTTTTGGTTTAGCAGAAAATGCATTAAAACCTGTATTAAAAGAAGTGCATATCCCTCCTCCCGACAGTATTTAAATACTATATTTAATCTTGGGATAATGAGAATAATACAATCAAGATTAGAACTGTACTCCAACTATTTAATTAAAAATTTAATACCTATTAAATGAAAAACGCGTAGTTTAAAAACCTCTACATAAAAATAGAGCTAATAATTATGTAAATTTCAGCTTAATTATACTTAAAACTTAACCAATGAAACAAATAATGTCTCCATGGAAACGCTTTATTAGTCTTCTACAATTAGACAAAAGAGACATCCGCCAAATTTTTTATTATGCCATTTTTGCAGGTTTAGTTGCCCTTACCTTACCTTTAGGAATACAAGCCATAATTAACTTAATTCAAGGCGCACAAGTATCCACCTCCTGGATTGTTCTTGTTGTTCTAGTAACTTTAGGTGTTGCTTTCCAAGGCGTACTTCAACTCATGCAAATACGTATTCTAGAAAATATGCAACAAAAAATTTTTACTAGAGCATCGTTTGAGTTTGCTTATCGTTTTCCGAAAATTAAAATGGAGGAATTACGCAATTACTATCCTCCAGAACTAGCTAATCGTTTTTTTGATATACTTACAATACAAAAAGGACTTTCTAAAATTTTAATAGACTTTCCAGCGTCTGCGCTACAAATCATTTTTGGCTTAATTCTTTTATCCTTCTACCATTCCTTTTTTATTATATATGGTTTTCTTTTAGTACTACTTATATATGTAGTATTTAAATTTACTGCAAAAAAGGGATTAGAAACAAGTTTAAAAGAATCTAAAAGCAAGTATAGAGTGGCCCATTGGATACAAGAAATAGCTCGTTCTTTAATAAGTTTTAAATTGTCTGGTTCCACTGACCTAGCTATGCAGCAAAATGATCTTTTAACAACGAGTTATTTAGAAGCTAGAGAAAGCCACTTTAAAGTGTTAGTCTCTCAATTTATACAACTTATTACTTTTAAGGTACTGGTTACTGCTGGACTTTTAATTATTGGTGGTTTATTGGTTTTAAATCAGCAAATGAATATAGGGCAATTTGTAGCGGCAGAAATTATTATTTTATTAGTTATTAGTTCAGTAGAAAAGTTAATTAAAGGGTTAGAATCTTTTTACGACGTTTTAACTTCATTAGAAAAAATAGGTCAAGTTGTAGATAAAGAACTAGAGCCTCAATCTGGAGAAGACCCTTTTATTAATTATAACAATTTAAATATTGAATTAGATAACCTAAGTTATACAACTCCAGAAAACAAGGTTATTTTTAATAGTCTTAATTTTAAGATAGAACAATCGGATCGCATTTTATTAACAGGGCCATCTGGCTCTGGAAAAACCACTTTACTTAAAATTTTATCTGGGCTTATTTTACCATCTAGTGGTGTATTATATATAAACGATGCGCCTATAAAAGGTATTAAGTTAAACCAATATAGAGCACATATTGGACAAGTACTCCCAGAGCAATTTCCTTTTGAAGGCACTATTACAGACAATATAACTTTTGGCCGTGAAGATATCTCACAAGATGAGTTACGATACATTTTAAAACTTACTGGTTTATTACCATTTGTAAAAAGCTTACCAAATGGTATTAATACTATTCTATACCCAGAAGGCCAGCAAATTCCATTTACAGTATCTAAACGTATTGTATTGGCTAGAGCCATAATACATAAACCCAAATTACTATTACTAAAAGATCCTTTAGAGCATTTTGAAAATGATGAAGCTTTAGAAATTATTAAATACCTAACAGCCGCAGAACGTCCATGGACTCTAATAATATCTAGTAGAAATACACTATGGAAGAATCACTGTAATCAAAAATTAACTATTGTAGACGGAAATATAAACTCTAAACAAAAAAACAATGCTTAATATCTCTCACAATCAATTAAATAAAAAAGTGTCGCTTGAGGGATACACTGCTTTTTCTAAAGCATTTACCTCTAAGCACAATAAGCTATTTAATCGTTTTTTAGGTGCATTTGCTATAATAGTACTAATTGTGCTGTTTTTACCATGGACGCAAAATGTAAGTGGCAATGGCTTTATTACAACATTAACACCAGATCAACGCCCACAAACCATACAATCTCCTATACCAGGACGTATTGAAAAATGGTATGTAAGAGAAGGCGACTTTGTAAAAAAAGGAGATACAATCTTATTTATATCTGAAATAAAAACCGAATATCAAGATCCAAATCTTGTAGAGCGAACAAATCAACAACGTGACGCAAAAAGTAGATCGGTAGTATCGTACAAGGAAAAAATAAAAACTTTAGAAAACCAAGTTAATGCCCTAGTCAACGAACGCCAATTAAAATTAACACAAGCAGAAAACAAGTTAAAACAAGCCCGATTAAAAGTAAAAAGCGACAGTATAGATTTTACGGCTGCTAAAACAAATTTAAACATTGCACAGAAGCAATATGACCGTACTAAAACCTTACAGGAAGAAGGCATAAAAGCTGTTGCCGATGTAGAAGACAAACGTTTAAAACTACAGGAAACACAAGCGAAGCTTATCTCTCAAGAAAACAAATTATTGGCAAGTCAAAATAAAGTACTCAATGCTAATATTGAAATTGGTAGAATTTCTGCAGAATATGCAGACAAAATTGCTAAATCTCGTAGTGATCGTTTTACAGCAGAATCAAGTCAATTTGAAGCTGAAGCCGAAGTAACTAAACTAGACAACCAATCTACAAATTATAAAATAAGGAATTCCCTGTATTATATTACAGCTCCACAGAATGGCTACATTAATAAAGCACTACGAGGTGGTCTAGGTGAGACTTTTAAAGAAGGAGAAAAACTAGTAGGTATTATGCCTACAAATTATGACTTAGCTGTAGAAACTTTTGTAGAACCTATAGATTTACCATTAATGCATATTGGAGAGGAAGTGCGTATTCAATTCGATGGATGGCCAGCTATTTTCTTTAGTGGATGGCCTAATGCTTCTTATGGTACATATGCAGGTAAAGTTGTAGCTATAGAAACATTTATTAGTGATAATGGTAAATTCAGAATTTTAATTGCACCAGATCCAAGTGGAGAAGATTGGCCAAAAAATGTAAGAGTTGGCTCTGGGGCTTACACAATAGCCCTACTAGAAGATGTGCCTATTTGGTACGAAATATGGAGGCAGTTAAATGGCTTCCCTCCTAATTATTACAAACCTAAAGATGGAAACAGTAAGGATTCTAAAAAAACTAAAAAATAATGAATACCATATTAAAGTATAGTATACTCTCTTTTGCTTTTATACTCTCAAATATAGTATCGTCTCAAGAAAAACTTGAAGAATACTTGTCTTTTGAAGAGTATCTAGGTTATGTAAAAAAACACCATCCATTAATGAAGCAAGCTAATATAGTATTAAGTATTGGTGAAGCTAATGTATTAAAAGCAAGAGGTGGATTCGACCCAAAAATTGAAGTAGACTACGATAGAAAATCATTTAAAGGCACAGAGTATTTTGATCAGTTAAATGCTACTTTTAAAATCCCGACTTGGTATGGCATAGAATTTAAAGCCAATTTTGAAGAAAATACAGGAGCTTTTTTAAACCCGAACTTAACAGTTCCAGAAGATGGTTTATACAGTGCTGGCGTTTCCTTTTCTCTTGCGCAAGGGTTTTTAATAAATGAGCGTATGGCTGCACTAAAAAAAGCGCGTTTTTTTAGAGAGCAAACTAAAGCCAATAGAGATTTATTAGTTAATAATTTGTTATTTGAAGCTAGTAAAGCTTATTTCGATTGGCTAGAAACTGTAAACGCACAACGTATTTATACCGCTTTTTTAGATAATGCAAAAACACGTTTAAATGCTATAGAGCGTAGTGTTACTTTAGGAGATAAAGCCGAGATAGATATAACAGAGGCACGAATTGCTTTACAAAACAGGCTATTAAATCTTGAAGCTGCAACTTTAAAACGTAGAAAGGCTGCCTTAGTAATTAGTAATTATTTATGGTTAAACGATGTGCCTATAGAAGTTAAAGACAATGTAGTCCCTACAGAACCAGAAATAGATACTCTTAAAACCGTACTGTTGTTAGAAGGTATTACTAACACAAATGCTTTAGTAAATACACACCCTAAACTATTAAGTTTAGATGCTAAAATAAATGAGTTAACCGTAGATCGTTCTTTAAAACGAAATAAACTATTACCTAAATTAAACCTTCAATATAACTTTTTAACTACAGATTTCGATCAGTTAAATAGCTTTAATACGGCTAATTATAAAGCCTTTGTTAATTTTAGCGTTCCTTTATTTTTACGCAAAGCGAGAGGCGATGTAAAATTAGCAAATTTGAAGTTACAGGATGCTAATTTTGAACGCATATCGACGTCTTTAAATCTTAAAAACAAAATTGAAGCGGTGCAAGCAGAAATAAAATCATTAGAGACACAAAATAATCTAATAGATGGCATAGTAAAAGACTACACAACGTTATTAAATGCCGAGGAACGTAAGTTTTTCTTAGGAGAAAGCTCATTGTTTCTTATTAATTCGCGTGAACAAAAATTAATAGATTCTCAATTAAAAAATAATAAATTAATTATAAAACAATTAAAAGCAACTGCTAGTTTATATAATGCTTTAGGGGTTTCCGAGCCTGTTAATGGTATTTAATATTTAGTTAGGAGTTTTAAAAAAACGTTTCTTACAACTTCTTTTTCTAACATGTATTATCATGTAGCTTAATTACATCAATAATGCTAAAGGATCTGGAAACTGGTAAGTGTAGTTTAGTAGCACTTTACTCTTTGTATTAGATACTATTTTATAACTAATAGTATCTTCTTGTATAAACTCAGGAGGTGTTAATTCTAGTTTTTTAGCGGCTAATGTGTAATATTCCTTACGTGTTGGATGCTGGTCTGCACACCCGTTAATAATTTCTCCCCATACATTTTGTTCTATTACAGATTGCATTAAACCAATACAATCGTCTCTGTGAATGATATTAACAGGAGCTTCTGCATTTTTAAGCTCTTTTTTATTTGCTAGAAATCTCCCGGGTTGACGGTCGTAGCCAACTAATCCTGAAAATCGTAGAATAGTTACGCGATTTTTTAAAACATCTTGAAGCTTTTGTTCTACTTTTAAAATTGCTAAACCTGAAGCTTTTTCTGGTGAAAGTTTTGAATCTTCTAACACCTCACTGTTAGTATTTTGATACACGGAAGTAGAACTTATAAAAATAACTTTTTGATGTTTTTCTATAAATGGTAAAATACGTTCTATTTGATCTAAATAACTATCTGCATTATTAGAAGCTCGTTTTGGTGGAATATTAATGATAACAACGTCACTTCCTAGAGTAAATTGAGAATATACTGTATCGTTTACCTCATCTAAGGTTAATAGGTATGGCTGTATTTCTACGGACTTTAATATCTTAATTTTTTCATCTGTAGTTGTAGACCCTTTAACTTTTATACCTTTCGACACAAAATTAATAGCTAAAGGCAACCCCAACCATCCACAACCCAAAACACTTATTTTTTTAGTTATCATTAAAAACTACTTTTTATTTTTTAGCTTCTGCTTAGTTACTATTTTACAATTAATGCTTTGGCTTCTTCTGCACTAATAATATGCTGTTTAACAAATCTATAAACGACATCTTTTGCCTCTGCATAAGACGTCTTGTAAATTCTATTTAGGTTTCTAAACTCTTTAGGATATTGTGCTAATAAAGTATCATAAAAATGATCTAATTCATTATTACTAGGCAATTCAAACTTCAGCTTTAATTGAAAACGTCTTAATAAAGCGGTGTCTATAACTCTAGAATGATTAGTAGCTGCTATTAACAAACTGGTATCTGGCAAATAATCTATTAACTGAATAATGGCATTTACTAACCGTTTCATCTCGCTAGAATCTTTTTCGTCATAATCTCTTATTCTACCTATATAATCAAACTCATCTATAAATAATACTGCTCTTTCTCTTTCAGCCTTTTTAAAAATGCTAGCTATATTTTTGGCTGTTTCACCTAATTTTGAAGAGACTATTTCTCCTAAATTTAAAATAACAATAGGTTTACTTAATGCTTTTGCAATAGCTTTTGCCGTTGTAGTTTTTCCGCAACCTGTGTGCCCAAATAACAATAGTTTATTATCTACAGGCAAATTATATTCTTTTAAAGCTTCAATATATTTAAACTCTTTTAGTAGTTGGTTTAATGCCCTTTTATTCTCCTCACTAAAATGAATATTTTCTAAAGGAATTACTGTTGATTTATCGTTAATTACTAAATTATAATTGTACATATCTTCTATGTCTTTATATTTACAAAGTTAACACTCCTAGTTAACATATAAATAACGTCTTTAAAGTGATTTATTAGAAAAAGGCATTCTAATAATACTTTTGGTATAATTAATTTATGAACTTATTATATATTTAACCAGAACATAAATAGAGTCACTATATAGACTTATATCTTAACTAAAGTTTAAGATATATTCTACCGTATTAAATACAAGACATTAAACATGCGTTATAAACAAATTAACAGTCGTTTATTTATAGAAAACAGACAACATTTTACTGCAAAAATGCATCAAAACACTATTGCTATTTTAACCTCTAACGATGTAAAACATACCAATACAGATGATGTTATGGGCTTTGCTCAAAACTCAGATTTATTTTACCTCTCTGGAATAGACCAAGAGGAAACTATTTTAGTGCTTTACCCAGACGCCTATAGTAATGTATATAGAGAACTCTTATTTGTAAAAGAAACTAACGAACATATTAAAATATGGGATGGTGAAAAACTTACAAAGGAAAAGGCTTCGGAGATTTCAGGAATTAAAAGAGTAGAATGGCTACAAGATTTTGAAAAAATATTACAATTAATAGCTTTTGAAGCTGATGGGTTTTACCTAGGACATAATGAACATATTAAGCGCCTAACGTACAACCAACAAACACAACAGGACCGAATGATTTTATGGTGCAAAGAAAAATATCCTTTACATCAATATTATAGAGTTTCAAAAATAACTAGAGCATTACGTACAGTAAAATCTAATATTGAGATTAAACTTATACAAAAAGCAATAGCTATTAGTATCACTTCTTTTAAAAGAGTATTAAAAAACTGCAACATTAATATTTACGAATACGAGTTAGAAGCCGAATTAATTTACAACTTAATAAAATCTGGAGCCTCTCGTCATGCTTTTAAACCTATTATTGCTTCAGGCAAAAATGCTTGTGCTTTGCATTATAATACTAATGATTCTATTTGTAATGATGGAGATATGGTGTTGTTAGATTTTGGTGTTAGTTATGCCAATTATAATAGTGATACTACCAGATGCTTCCCAGTAAATGGGAAGTTTTCAAAAAGACAAAAAGAGGTTTATTCTTCTGTATTGTACTGTTTAAAAGAAGGTAGCAAATTATTAAAACCAGGCGTAATACCATTAGAATATGAAGCAAAAATGGCTCGCATAGTTGAAAACCAACTGATACAATTAGGTTTATTAAATGAAACAGAAGTTGCAAATCAAGACCCTGAAAAACCATTATATAAAAAATACTTTATGCATGGCACTGCACATCATATAGGTTTAGATGTGCATGATGTAGGCTTATATTCTATCCCTTTAAAAGAAAACATGGTTGTAACCTGCGAACCTGGAATATACATTCCTGAAGAAGGTATAGGTTGCCGTTTAGAGAACAATTATTTAATAACTAAAGATGGTAATTGTAATTTAACAGAGGCTATGCCTATAGAAATAGAGGATATAGAAGCTTTAATGGCTAATTAATAATTGTGTTATTTTACCCAACTATCTATTATACTGTAAATTGTGTCTTGCTTTTCTGGCTCAAAGCTTTTTATTCTAGTCCTGTGATCTCCTTTTGGTTTAACAAATTTATAGAGCTCTCTATCTTTAGCAGTACTAGACAACTCTACTGCCGTAGAACTCCAAGCATCGTATTCTCCATAAATAAAAAGCATACGTTCTGCTGAGTCATCTAAAAATGTTTTTATTTCCTGCATTGGTTTAGTATCATACGCTTTAGAAACATCCTCTGGAAATGCCCAATCAAATTTATAAACCTCATCGGTTCCCAAATATTTTTTAAATGGCGCAGTTTCATAACCATAAATACCTTGTTGTGTTAATGCTGCCCAGAAATAGGGTTGTAAATTATCTACAGCCTTTGTTTCAAAAAAACCGTAACCTACTACATCTATTAAATGTTTGTATATCTCTTGAGGCGTTGCTTCTTGAGAAGGTATTTGTTCACTTTTTGTACCCCATTGCCAATAAGCAAAGGAGTATTCTAGAATAGTATAATCCATTGCTTTTTCTATTCCAAACTCCCAAGACATATTTTTCTCTTTAGCAGTCTCTTCTAATATTTTTTTAAGCGCTGCTCTATTCTCAAAACATAAATCTTGAAATGCCTTAATTTTGTCTCTTTCTTCCTCTGTCCCCACTGTTTCTAAAAAAGCATAGACTCTAGGGTCTTCTCTTTCGTAATTTAAAGGCCCTACATAACATACACATGCATCTACATTTTTTGGAAAAAACTTTCTATGTGCCATAGTTGTTTGGCAACCTTTAGATATTCCTGTTGTTATAAATTTAGACTTTGGGTATATGGCTGCTCTTATAGCATTTATAATATTTGCTTGATCTTTGGCTGCATTTTCTATGGTTAATGTATTCCAATCTATGGTTTCTGGTCTCGAGTTATTAAAGTAACGATGCTCTATTGTGAGTTGATTGGCTTTATAATGGTTTGCAAGTTCTCCAGATTTCTCTGTATAAATACCATAACCTTGTAACTCAACAAATACAGGAAGCGAATCGTTTTCAAATCCTAAATAAACTTTCTGTTTAAAGGTTCCTTTAGATGCATCAGAATAATCTACCGGTTGTTCAAACCATATCTCGTAATTTTCATCGAAATGACTTATTGTATCTCTTTTTTCGATTTTTACAACATTTTCTATATGTGCTAATTTTTCAAAATTAGAAGTATTGACCTCTTCTTTTTTTGTAGAACAGCTAGTAAATAATATTACCAATAGAACTAAATAAAAGTAACCAGAAATTTTCATAATCTTATTCGTTTTTTTATAACCGAGACTTTAAATATATAATAATTCATTTTTATAAGCTTAAAAAGCAGACTTGTTTGTTTACCTTAAAATAAAGCCCTTTTTCATAGGGTCATCAGGATCTATAACAAAGGTTTGCATTCCTGTAACATGTGCTGCACCTTCTACTTGTGGTATTACTGCTAAAAATGGGCCGTACTCTTCTTCAGAAATCACAGACCCTTTAAAAACAGAATTAGTAATGCTCTCAATCGTCATAACATCTCCATAGCTAATTTCGTTTCGCTTTTTATGTATTGCCATTCTACCAGAAACGCCAGAACCTGTAGGTGATCGGTCCACTTCGCCCTCTGCAAAAATGCAAACATTTCTACTATCGTTTCCAGAAAATTGTTTTGTGTTGTCTATAAAAATGGTGCCATACAAAAAACTTAAATCGTCTTCAAATGGGTGTAAAATAGATTTATCTGTCTTCATTACAGCTTCTTTAATATTCATACCTGTTTTTATTAATGCCCTGTATGATTTATTTGTTAAATCAAATTCAAAATTGTTCTTTGCCATATCTACATAAGCATAAAATGCCCCTCCATAAGCTAAATCGTATGTTACTTTTCCTAATCCTGCAACATCAACTACGCGATCTAAGCCAACAACAAAACTAGGCACACAATAAAATCTTACACTAATTACTTTCCCTTTTTCTACTTTAGCGTACGATGTTATACGGCCACAAGGCGCATCAATCTTTAATAAATTATCTCCTTCTACAACCTGTATCCAATGCATTTGTACTGCCAAAGTTGAAATAGCAATAATAGCATGACCACACATTGTAGAATACCCTTCGTTATGTAAAAAAATAATTCCAAAATCGCCATCATCATCATTTGGAGGTGTTAAAAGGCATCCGTACATATCTGCATGTCCACGAGGTTCAAACATTAATGCCGTTCTCAATACGTCATAATTTTCTTTACAATATCTTCTATACTCTAAAACGGAGTTCCCTTTTAACTCTGGAAAACCTTCTAGTATTACACGTAAAGGCTCTCCTCCTGTGTGCATATCTATCGTTTTTATCTGCAACCAGTTTGTTGGCGGAGTAAATACTGGGTTATTTAAAATATTTTGGTAAGTATTTTTAGGCATTTTTATATTGTTTATAGTAATAATTAGCAGCAGCAAGATCTTCTATAGCATGCCCAACAGATTTAAACACTGTAATTTCTTCTTCAGTTTTTCTTCCTTGCTTTATACTGGTACACAATTCAAACAAGTCGGCTTTTATATCCTTTTCATTTATAATTCCTTGCTTTAAAGGAATTACTATATCTCCACTCTCTTTTAATCCACCTTGGTAAGTATCTACATAAATAGAAGATTTCCTAATAACGTCGTTATCGGCTTCACGCATGTCTTTTTTATATGCTCCAACCAAATCTACATGTTGTCCTGCTTTTAAATGCGCTCCAAGAACTAAAGGCGTTTTAGATAAAGTTGCACAAGATATAATAGCAACGTCCTCTACTTGCTCTTCTATTGTTTTTATTGCTGTTACTTTAAATTCTTCTTGTTTTAATATTGCTGCTAACCGTTTTGCCTTATCAAAGTTTCGTCCCCAAATATAAACATCGGTAATAGGCCTAACAGCAGCATGTGCTTTTATTAAGTTTATAGACAAAGCGCCTGTACCAATCATAAGTAATGATGAAGACTCTTTTCTAGATAAATAGGACGATGCCAATGCAGAAGCTGCAGCCGTACGTTTAGCGGTTAAACTTTTGGCTTCTAAAATGGCTTTTATAGTTCCTTTTACAGCGTCTAAATAAATATAAGTGCCTTGTATAGATGGTAAATTAAATTTTGTATTTTCTGGACTAACTGTTACAATTTTAACGCCTGCATTTTCACTTGGTTGCCATGCTGGCATTAATAATAATGTAGTATCTTCTCCCGCTTTAGGGTTAGGAAAATCGTGATGATGACGCATTGGAGCTATTATACTTTTTGAAGAAAACACGCTTCTTAATTCTGATGTTAGCGCTAAGAAATTAGTATTTTCCTCAATAAAAGAATTACTTATTTGTACTATTCTATCCATGATTTAAAAGTACATAATTTCACACTAGCTCATTACTCATTTTTAATCTTAAACTGATACTTTTTTCGCCAAAAAGAGATTAAGTAATACGAAGTGAGTACATTCAATTTACACTTATAAACATTGAATTTCTTTAATACTATAGAATAATTTATATGTTATCGCGAATATCTTTTTCTATTACTTTCATGACATCTATTATCATATGATCGTCTTTAGAAGCCGTTGTAGCATTATTCATGACTTCTATAAAGCATTTGGTATAATGAATAACGTACTCATTTAACTTATCTTCTGCTATGTATTTTTTTGCGTCTACAACTATAAACAAAATAAGATTGTGTATTATTTTTTTCAAATCGGAAACTTTAATGACATCATTCATATTTTTGGCGCTATAAATTCAAGACTAACATAAACAACTAACAAACAGCAGATTAACCTAAAAGTTAGTTATAAGTATATTACTACAAATAAAAAATTATTGCGCGTTGCTAAAGAAAATAATATTACGGAAAGATAAAAATATCGATTAAAAGCATTTTTATACGTTGAAATAAAAACATGATTTTTATCATGTTATACAAACAACAAGGATTGTTACTTTGAGATTAATTTTTGTAAAAAATGAAAGTCCAACAATTATACACCAAATGTTTAGCAGAAGCTACTTATTACATAATGTCTAATAATGAAGCTGCAATTATAGATCCTTTAAGAGAAACTGAACCTTATTTAGATTTACTTAGATTAGACAAAGCAAAACTTAAGTATATATTTTTAACACACTTTCATGCCGATTTTGTTTCTGGTCACGTAGACTTGGCAGAAGCAACAGGTGCTACTATTATTTATGGACCTACCGCAAAAGCTGATTTTGAATTTTATGTTGGTAAAGACAATGAGCATTTTAAAATTGGAGATATAATTTTAAAATTATTGCACACACCTGGGCATACGCTAGAGTCTTCATCTTATTTATTAATTGATAAATTGGGCAAAGAGCATTGTTTATTTTCTGGAGACACCTTATTTATTGGAGATGTAGGCAGGCCAGATCTTGCTGTTACCTCTACAGTTACAAAAGAAGATTTAGCAGGGAATTTGTTTGAATCTCTACACAAAAAAATCATGCCACTTCCTAACGATATTATTATTTACCCAAATCATGGTAAGGGTTCTGCTTGTGGTAAAAACATGAGTAATAAAACGTTTGACACATTAGGCCACCAAAAACAAGTAAATTATGCTTTAAACCCCAACTTATCTAAAGACGATTTTGTACAGCTTGTTTTAGATGGACTAACAATGCCGCCTCAATATTTTCCAAAGAATGCACAATTAAACAAACAAATAAATAAAAATGTAAATCTGGTCATTACAGATGGATTATCTCCGTTATCTGCTCTAGAAACTAATAACTATATAACATCTAAAAAAGCATTAATCTTAGATGTTAGAACGGCTCAAGAATTCTGTGAAAGACACATTACAAACTCCATTTTTATAGGACTAAAAGGAGATTTTGCTCCTTGGGTAGGAGCTTTAATAGAAAATATAAATCAGCCTATAATTTTAGTAGCCACAAAAGGACAGGAAAAAGAAGCTATTACTAGGTTATCTAGAATTGGTTATGATAATGTATTAGGCTTTTTAGATGGCGGTGTAGACGCATGGCAAGCTAATAATTATGATACAAGTATAATTAAATCTTTAAATGCTAATGATAAATCTCTTTTACTAAAAGCTCCTTTTATTGATGTTAGAAGACCAAATGAATACGACACTAACCATGTTAAAAACGCCATTAACTTACCATTAAACACCATCTATAACCAACTTAATACACTAGATAAAAATAAATTTTACTTTATATACTGCGCGGGTGGATATCGTTCAGTAATAGCGACTTCAATTTTAATGCAAAAGGGCTTTACTAAACTTATTAATATTAATGGTGGATTTGCAGAAATATTAAAAAGTGAAATCCCTCTAGACAAATGCATTAAAAATTGTGATTCGTGCCTTTGTAATTAATATTTTTACAAAAAAGTATTATATAAATGAGCACATCCCATAAGTTGCAATTAAGCAAAGAAGATATGAAACAATTTGGTTATCAAGTAATAGATACCATTGTTGAGCATTTTGCAAATGAACATAATAAAAAACCAGTAACTCAGGCCTCTCGAGAAGAGATGGATTCTATGTTTAATATGGAAGTTCCAGTAGAGCCAATGCCGTATAATGATGTATTGGATTTGGTTGTAAATAAGGTACTCCCTAATAGTAATATTGTATCTCATCCAAAATCTTTTTCTTTTGTTCCTGGGCCAAGTAATTATGTAAGCGTTATGGCCGATACGCTAGCAACAGGTTTTAATATTTTTTCAGGAGGCTGGGCCGCTTCTCCTGCAGCAGCAGAGCTTGAGATTGTAACAATGAATTGGTTATTAAAACTTTTTAAATTTCCTGCTAAAAAAGGTGGAGGCATTTTTACTAGTGGTGGTTCTATGGCCAATTTAACCGCATTAGTAACTGCTAGAAGACAACGTTGTGGCGATGATTTTTCTAAAGCTATAATATACATGTCAGATCAAGCCCATTCATCTAACATTAAAGCTATTCGCGTATTAGGCTTTAAAAAAGAACAAGTTCGTATTATCCCTACCGATATAGAATTTAAAATGGCCATTAACAAACTTAAAAATGCTATTGCAAAAGATAGGTTAGAAGGTTTGCAACCCTTTTGTATTATAGCGTCTGCTGGCACAACAAATACAGGAACAGTAGACCCTTTAAATGAAATAGCGAAAATCTGTAAAAAAGAAAAGTTATGGTTTCATATTGATGGAGCATACGGTGCTGCAGCTATCCTATCAAAAAAAGGAAGTAGCCTGTTAAAAGGTATAGAAAAAGCCGATTCTTTAACCATAGATCCACATAAATGGCTTTTCCAACCGTATGAAATGGGATGCCTACTTGTACGCAATCATAAATGGCTAAGTCAAACATTTAGTGAAAAACCAGAATACCTTAGAGATATTGAAGGTAATACCTCCGAAATTAATTTTTACGATCATGGTATTCAACTTACTAGACGCTTTAGAGCCTTAAAATTTTATATGTCTCTTAAAACTTTTGGTTTAGAAGCCTTTAGAAAAGCTGTATCTTATAATATAGAGCTAGCAGAAAACACCGAAAATTTACTTCGAAAAAGCCCAAATTGGGAAGTGGTTTCTCCTGCCACACTTGCCGTAATTAATTTTAGATACAACCCAATAGGTAAGTCGTATTCAGAAAAAGAGTTAGATGCTTTAAATCAAATTATTTCTAAACAAGTTGTTGACTCTAGAGAAGCTTTATTGGTTACTACAGTGCTACAAAACCAGATAGTTTTACGTATGTGTTTAATTAACCCTAGAACAACGTTAAGCGATATAAAAGAAACATTAGAATTGTGCGAAAATGTTGTAGAAAAAATTATCTAATAAGCTGACAAAAGTCATATTTTCAAGTGTTTCATGGTTCTATCTTTGTTAGATAAAAGATGGATTTATCTTTTAATTCTTAAACTATATTACCATGAAACTACTCAAAAGAATTTCAATTTTACTATTTACATTATTTATAACAAATAGCTATGCGCAGCTTACAGTAGACGCAGAAATACGTCCACGATTTGAATACAGGCATGGTTTTAAAACACTCTTTCCAGATAATACAGATCCAGCAGCATTTGTATCGCAACGTACAAGATTAAATACGGGGTACAAAATGGAAAAACTAGATTTTTATATAAGTATACAAGATATTAGAGTATGGGGAGATGTTCCTCAATTAAACACCGCAGACAATAATGGTTTTTCTTTACATGAAGCTTGGGCAAAGATAGGGTTAACCGAACACACTGCCTTAAAACTAGGTAGACAAGAAATAGTTTACGATGACAGTAGATTTTTTGGAAATGTAAATTGGGCACAACAAGCAAGAAGTCATGATGTTGCTATGTTTAAATACAAAAAAGAAAAATTTAAATTAGATGTTGGTGTGGCCTTTAATCAAGATGGTGAAACATTAACAGAAACAACATTAAACACCAATACTTATAAAAGCTTTCAATATGCTTGGTTACATAAAGACTGGGAGCATTTCTCTGGAAGTCTTTTACTACTAAATAATGGTTTACAATTTATTGATGCTACAAATGCAGATAATAACGATACAAGATATAGCCAAACGATTGGATCGCATTTAAAATACAAAAAAGGAAAATTTGGGTTTGCAGGTAACCTATACTACCAATTTGGTAATGATGTTGCAGATAATTCTCTTAGTGCTTATTTATTAGGTTTAGAAACGTCCTACATGGCTTCAAGTAAAACAAAACTTGGCTTAGGGGTAGAATTACAAAGTGGTAATGATAATGGTGTTATTACTAATGGGGACAATAATGCCTTTACTCCTTTTTATGGTACTAATCATAAATTTAACGGGTTAATGGACTATTTCTATGTTGGAAACCATATTAATAATGTTGGTTTACTAGATCTACATGTAAAAGCCAATTTTAAATTTAATGAGACTTCTAATTTAAATGTTGCATTCCATAACTTTTCTGCTGCTGCAGAGTTTAACGACAAACAATTAGGAAACGAATTGGATTTAGTGTACTCTAAAAAACTTCAGCAATATGTAATATTAAAAGCTGGTTATTCTCACCTATTTGCTTCAGATGGAATGGAAGCTTTAAAAGGAAATATTGATGGAAACACTAACAATTGGGGTTGGGTAATGCTAGTTATAAAACCTACTTTATTTAAAAACGAACTACAGAAATCATGAAAATAGCTAATAAAAAAACAGTTGCAGATTTTGTGACAGAGAATATAAAAACAGCCGATGTTTTTAAAAAACATGGTATTGATTTTTGCTGTGGAGGCGGTATTACCATAGAGAAAGCTTGTGCTAAAAATAATGTAGACCAATCTCTTTTAGAACAAGAACTTTTAGATGTTACTAAAATTATAGATCGTGCATACGATTATGACTCATGGAGTTTAACATTTTTAATAGACCATATTATAAACGTACATCATACTTATGTTAAAGAGAGCCTACCTATACTTTCGCAATACGCAAACAAAGTTGCCAAAGTACACGGAAGTCACTACCCAAAATTGGTTACCGTAAACAAATTGTTTCATGAAGTGGCTAACGAGTTATTAGCTCATTTACAAAAAGAAGAACGAGTACTATTTCCATATATTAAACAAATGGAAGCTAATAACACCTCTAGCTCCTCTCCTTTTGGAAGTGTTAATAACCCAATAAAAATGATGGAACACGAACATGAAAATGCAGGAGGTATTTTTAAAGAAATTGCAGTATTAACAAATAATTATATGCCGCCAGAAGGGGCATGCAATACTTTTAAAGCTCTGTATGCTAAATTACAAGAGTTTGAAGAGGATTTACATAAGCATATACATTTAGAGAATAATATTTTACACCCAAAAGCGATTCTATTAGAAACCGAATTATTGGGCTAAAATTTATATTTTTTGGTTAGATAATAAGGAGCATCTAAATTAGATGCTCCTTATTATTTTGTAGAATAATATTCAATTAATTAAAGCGCTTAAACGCCTCTCTTTCTAACTCTTCTCTAAAATTAGGGTGTGCTATAGATATTAATGCTTTTGCTCTTTGTTTTAAACTTTTGCCAAATAAATTAACTACCCCGTACTCTGTAGCAACATAATGCACATGGGCTCTTGTAGTCGTTACCCCTGCGCCTTCTTTTAAATACGGTGTAATTTTAGAAATTCCCTTTGCTGTAACAGAAGGCATAGCAAAAATAGGTTTCCCTTGTTGTGAAAGTGCTGCTCCTCTTATAAAATCCATTTGCCCTCCTACTCCAGAATATTGATATTTACCTATAGTATCTGCACACACTTGCCCCGTAATATCAATTTCTATAGCACTATTAATTGCTGTAACTTTAGGGTTTAATTTTATAATAGAAGTATCGTTTGTATAGCCTGCCTCTTTAAAATGTACTAAAGGGTTATCATCAATAAAATCGTATAGTTTTTGAGATCCAACAGCAAAACAAGTAACTATTTTACCTGTTTTAATTTCTTTCTCTTCTCCTGTAATGATTCCTTTTTCTATTAATGGCAATATCCCATCAGAAAACATTTCTGTATGAATTCCTAAACGTTTATGGTGAGTTAAATTATGTAATACCGCATTAGGAATATTTCCTATTCCCATTTGCAACGTTGCCCCGTCGTCTATTAAACCTGCAACATGCTTCCCAATACTAGTTTCTATCTCTGAAGGAGTCCCTATACTAGAGCCATGAATTGGTGTATCTACTTCTATAGCGTAATCTATATTACGCACATGAATAATACCATCACCGTGCGTTCTAGGTACTTTTGGATTAATTTGCGCTATTACCGTTTTTGCGGTTTGAATTGCTGGTAATGTAATATCTACAGAGGTTCCTAAAGAGCAATAACCATGTTTATCTGGTGGAGAAACTTGAATAAAAGCTACATCTAAAGGGTAAATTTGTCTTCGGAATAGCCAATGGATTTCGCTCAAAAAAATAGGCACATAATCTCCATTATTTGAGTTTACTCCTTTTCTAACATTATCGCCAACAAAACAGCTTACTAGTTTAAAGGAGTTGCTATAGGGTTGCTCTAAATATTTTGCTTTACCGTGGGTATGAATTTGAATAATTTCGACACCTTTTATTTCATTATAGCGTTCGCATAAGGTATCTATCAACACATTTGGAGTCATTGCTGCTCCTTGAAAAAAAACTTTATCGTTAGATTTTACAATAGAAACTGCTCTCTCAGCAGTTACAATTTTTATGGTATTTGCACTCATTACTATTAAATTTAGAGTGCAAAGTTCTATTGAAAACCAAGTAGATTATATGATAAAAATCATATAGTCTATTAATTATTAACTAAATGTTGTTGTTTAAATTTCCCTTTACTTTTTCGAATTCTAACGGCAACAACTTTATATTCTGGGCACATGGCCTCAGAGTCATGTACATCTCCCGTAATATTATTAATCATGATTTCTGGAAAATGAAATGTAGTACTTAAAACACCAGGTTTAACCTCATCGGTAATACGTGCTTTTACATCTACTTTTCCTCTTGGTGATTCCAAACAAACATAATCGCCTTCGTTTATAAAATGAGACTGTGCATCATTTGGATGAATCATAAGGTAATCATCTTGAAGAATTTTTTCATTTGCAGTACGACGCGTCATCGCTCCACAGTTGTAATGTTCTAACTCTCTATTTGTTGTTAATATGTACGGATAGTCTTTAGCATGTTCTGTTAGTTCTACAGTTTCTTCCCAAGGGTTAAATTCAAAATACCCTTTTCCTCTTTTAAATTCTGTTGTATGTAATATTTGTGTATCTGTTCCATCTGGTGCCACTGGCCATTGTAAACCATTCTCTCCTAGACGCTCCCATGTTATCCCCGCAAAGAAAGGGACGATTTGAGAGATTTCTTCTAGCATACCATCTGGAGTATAATCGGGTTGCTTGTACCCCATTTTGTTCATTATATCAACTATAATTTGCCCATCTGGTTTACAGCCTTTTATTGGTTCTACAACTTGATGTACTGCTTGTACACGACGTTCTCCATTAGTAAAAGTTCCACTTTTTTCTAGAAAAGAAGCTCCTGGCAAAATAACATCTGCATGCTTCGCAGTTTCTGTCATAAATAACTCTTGGACTATTACTAAATCTGTAGCTTCTAGCGCTTTTATTACTTTTTGAGTATTTGGGTCTGTTTGTACCACATCTTCCCCAATAATCCAAATAGCTTTTAATTCTCCGTTTAAAGCCGCATCAAACATTTCAGGGATTTTATAACCAATTTGCTTTGGTACTTCTACACCATAAAATTCGTTATATTTTTTGTTTATTTCATCTTTAGTGACGTCTAAATAACCTGCGCCTTGATGTGGTTGCACTCCCATATCTGCAGAACCTTGTACATTATTTTGCCCTCGTAATGGATTTACTCCAACACCTTGCCTTCCTATGTTTCCTGTAAGCATAGCTAAATCTGCTATTTGCATTACTGTAAATGTACCTTGAGAATGTTCTGTAACGCCTAAACCATGAAATGACATTGCATTTGGAGCTTTTGCGTATGCTATGGCAGCTGCTTTAACGTCTTCTCTATCGACTCCCGAAACTTGTTCTAGCTTATCTATATCTATTTTTAATAATGCTTCCTTATAATCTTCATAACCTTCTGCTCTAGTTTCAATAAATGAAGTGTCTACTAGATTTTCTGTAATGATATAATACATCATCATATTTAGTACGGCTACGTTGGTTCCAGGACGTAATGCTAAATGGTGTGTTGCATATTTAGCTATCTCTGTTCGTCTAGGGTCTATAACAATAGATACGTTTCCAGATTTCATAGCAAACTGTTTCAGTTTAGCTCCTGTTACTGGGTGTGCATCTGTAGGGTTTGCCCCGATAACCATAATGCAGTTAGTGTGCTTTAAATCTTCTATAGAATTTGTAGCTGCTCCAGTACCAAAAACACGTTGCATACCTAAAGCTGTTGGCGAATGGCATACTCTTGCACAACCATCTATATTATTAGTTTGTATAACCGCTCTAAAGAATTTTTGCATTAAATAATTTTCTTCGTTAGTACATCTAGACGAAGATATTCCTGCAATAGAATCTGCTCCAAAGTTCTTTTTATATCCCGTAAGTTTAGAAGCAATATATGTATATACCTCATCCCAACTTACTTTTTCAAACACACCATTTCGCTTAATCATAGGAGCGTTTAATCGGTCTGGATGATCATAGAATTTAAACGCATAACGCCCTTTAAGGCAAGTGTGTCCTTGATTAACTTCTGCATCATAGGGCGCTTGAATACTTAAAATTTCGCCATTAGTTGTTGCCACTTCCAAATTACACCCTACACCACAGTATGTACATATAGTTCGTGTTGTTTCTGTTGCTTTTATGGCCTTAGATTGAAACACATCTGAGATTGCAGATGTAGGGCATGCTTGCGAACAGGCGCCACAACTTACACAGTCTGACTCCATAAACGACGTATCTAACCCTTTGATTATTTTAGTATCAAAACCACGGCCAGACATGTTTAATACAAATTCTCCTTGGACTTCATCGCAGGCACGAACACATCTATAACAGTTTATACATTTTGATAAATCTGAAGTCATGTACGGGTGACTTGTATCTTTTTCTCTATCTAGATGGTTTTCTCCTTCTGGATACCTTACTTCTCGAATGCCTACTTGAGCTGCTACGGTTTGCAATTCGCAATTTCCATTTACTTCGCAGGTTAAGCAATCTAACGGGTGGTCTGTTAATACAAGTTCTATAATATTTTTACGCAAAGCTTTTACTGCTTCTGTGCTTGTGTATATGTATTGCCCTTCTGAAGCTGTTGTGTGGCAAGATGCTACTGTTTTTAGTGGTCCATTTTCTTGTAATGCTACTTCAACACTACATACACGGCATGATCCAAAAGGGTCAAGGTTTGGCGCATCGCACAAAGTAGGGATTAAGCCCTTCTCTTTATATCGTTTAACAAAAGATAATATGGTTTCTCCTTCAACTATTTCAAACTCTTGATTGTCTATGTATGCCGTTTTCATCTTCATTTAGGTTTTAGTTGAAATATGTTTTTAATTCTTCTTCAAAATATTGCATAGCATTTTTAACTGGAAGTGGTATTCCGCCGCCATGCGCACACAATGATCCTTCTGCTAGTGTTGTTAAAAGGTCATTAAATAAAGTTCTGTCTATTTTATAATCTGTTTGTGTTGCTTTAGTTAGTAATTCATGACCTCGTTTGGTTCCTAATCTACAAGGGAAACATTTTCCACAACTTTCATAAGCAGCAAAATCAAATAAGTGTTCTAAAAATTGTATCATAGGAAAACTTTCAGGAATGCTTACTACAGAGGCATGCCCTAATAGAAATCCTTCTTTAGAAAACGATTCAAAATCCAGTGTTAAATCTGCTATTTTAGATATTGGTACTAAACCTCCTAAAGGCCCTCCTATTTGTAACGCTTTTACTTTTTCTTTAAACCCTCCTCCTAATTCGTTTATTACCACTGTTAATGGTGTCCCCATTTCTACTTCGTATAATCCTGGTTTATTAAAAAAACTATCTAATGACACTAATTTTGTTCCAGATGAACGTTCGGTACCTAATTGCTTCCATGCGTTTCCTCCATTAACAATGATATAGTGTACTGCCGCCAAAGTCTCTACATTGTTTACCACTGTAGGTTTGTTAAAAAGTCCTTTTTGTGCAGGATATGGTGGTCGTACACGTACTTCTGGACGTTGGCCTTCTATAGAGTTTATTAATGCTGTTTCCTCCCCACAGATATACGATCCTTGTGCTTGAATAATTTTAAGATTGAAAGAGAAACCGCTATTAAAAATATTATTACCTATAATTCCTTCTTCTCTTAGTTTGTCTATTGCTTCTTGAACAACAAGTACGGCTTCTGGATATTCTGCTCTAATGTATAAAATCCCATAATTTGCTTGGGTTACATATCCAGAAATTAGCATTCCAAATAAAACAGAATGAGGCCTTTCTTCTAGTAAATAACGATCTGAATATGCTCCTGGGTCTCCTTCGTCTGCATTACATATTATAAATTTAGTGTCATTATCTTGATTTTTACAGAACTCCAATTTTAAGCCCATAGGAAAACCTGCTCCTCCACGACCTCTAATATTTGCTGTTTTTATTTCTTCTAAGACTTTAGATGGATCTTTTTTTAATGCGTCTTTAAAAGGGGCATAATAATCTTGAAGGTTTGTAAAAGGCTGCGTAAGTATTGCTTTTCCACTGGCTTTTACATGATAGTTATCTTTATTTAAACTAGGTGAATTCTTAATAATTTCATCGACTTTGTTTATAGCCTCTCCTGAATAATTTTTCTTGTCGTAATGAAATGCATTATTTTCGTGGCAACGTCCTAAACATGTCATGTGTCCAATTTCGTCTCCTTGAAAATGATTTTTTAATGTTTCTATAACTTGATCTTGAGTTCCTGCACAAACACAGGCTGTCCCATTACATACGTATACTTTTTTCCCTTTGTTTTCGGGTTTTAAAAAATCGTAAAAACTTGCTGTTCCATAAGTATGTGCTTTTCCTATCAAAAATTCATCTGCTAGTTTAGCTAATTCTTCATCGTTTGGCGTTCCATCTGTTTTGGCAGTTTCACCCAATCGCTGAAAGAGGTTATCTTTTAATCCTTTTCTTCCTAATAATTCACTTAGATTATCTGACATATACTTTTGATTGCTAGTTTTTTTTATTCAATTGTTATTGATGACTTTTTATCTACATTTAATCTGTTTACATGCGAATAACAGGTTGCTCTTCCATCTCTACAAAACCCAAATAATGTAATTCCAAATTCTTTTGCATAGTCTACTGCTAATGATGATGGTGCTGAAACAGCTGCTAAAAAAGGAAGCTTCGCTTTAAAGCATTTCATAATTATTTCGTACGAAACACGCCCACTTACTGTTAATATTTTTGCTTCTTTAAGCTGCTTAGATACTATAAGTTCTCCTATTACTTTATCTACGGCATTGTGCCTTCCTATATCTTCCATTACACATATTAACCTTCCATCTATAGTAAAAGCTGCTGCTGCATGTGTTCCTCCAGATTTATTAAAGTCGTGTTGTAAAACATTCATTTTATTAAAAAGACTAGGTATTAAATCACTATCTATTCTTTTATTCGCGTTGTTAGGAGTATACTTAAAATTAAGTTCTGCTAACTCCGTTCGGCCACAAATACCGCAAGATGATACGGATAGCATGCTTCTACTGTTAGCATAACCATTCCCCAATTCATTTTCGGGAACAGTAATATTGGCTATGGTAATTATAGAGGCTTTATTTTCTTTTTTTAGAACAATTTCTGGGTTAAATAGTTTATTGGTAATAAGGTCTTCTGAATGTAACAATCCACGAATTAAACTCTCGTCATTCCCCGGAGTTCTCATGGTTACTGTAAAGGGTTTACCATTTATATTTATTTGCAACGCTTCTTCTACGGTAAGAGCATCTATGGTAGTTTCTACCGTATCTGCCATAATCTTTTTACCGTTGTAGTTGCGTATTGTCATAAAATAGTATGTAATAACATCGTTTTACACAAAGTTACTAGAAATTATTATAAGTTATTTGTTAAAATTCTACAGGTCTCTTTAACTTTTTAACTTAATATCAATTGTTTAAAACAATCCAGAGATTACCCCATTATTATCTATGGTAATATTTTCTGAAGCTGGGTGTGCTGGTAATCCTGGCATTCTCATCATGTTACCTGTAATTGGTATTACAAACCCTGCTCCTGCTGCTATCTCTATTTCTCGAACTGTTATAGTAAAGTCTTTAGGTCTTCCTAATAACTTTGGATCGTCTGATAGTGATTTTTGGGTTTTTGCTATGCAAACAGGCAGATTATCTAGTTTTAAATTTTCTATTGTTCTTAAATCCTTTTTAGCTTTTGCTGTGTACTCTACATGTTTTGCTCCATATATTTTTGTTGCTACTGCTTTTATTTTAGACTTCACATCCATTTCCCAATTATATATAGGTGTAAACTGAGAGGTTGATGCTTCTACTACGTCTACTACATGTTGTGCTAAGTCTAAAGCGCCTTTTCCTCCTTTTGCCCAGACTTCTGCTAATGCTACACGAATATTATTCTCTTTGGCATACGTTTTTATTACCTCTATTTCTGCATCTGTATCCGAAAGAAATTTATTAATGGCTATCACTGGTGTAATTCCAAATTGCTTTACATTCTCTATATGCTTTTCTAAGTTTGGCAATCCGTTTTTTAAAGCGTCTACATTTTCTTCTGTTAGGCTTTTTAAATCTGCCCCTCCATGATATTTTAATGCTCTTATAGTTGTTGTTAACACTACTGCTTTTGGTGAAATCCCTGCACTTTGGCATTTTATATCTAAAAACTTCTCTGCTCCAAGGTCTGCTCCAAATCCAGCTTCTGTAACCGTATAATCTGATAAAGACATTCCCATTCTAGTTGCTATAACCGAATTAGTGCCTTGCGCAATATTTGCAAAAGGTCCTCCATGAATAATTGCTGGATTGCCTTCTATAGTTTGTACTAGATTAGGTTTTACTGCGTCTTTTAAAAGTGCAGCCATTGCGCCTTCTACTTTTAAATCTCTTGCGTATACTGGTTTTTTATCGAAAGTATAACCAATGAAAATATTACCTAAGCGTTCTTTTAAGTTTTCTAAATCGTCTGCTAAACATAAAATAGCCATGATTTCTGAGGCTGCAGTAATATCGAAACCTGTTTCTCTTGGCACGCCTGAAGTTGTTCCACCAAGTCCTATTACAATATTACGAAGTGCTCTATCATTCATATCCATAACACGTTTCCATGTTACTGTTCTAGCATCAATTCCTAGAGAATTCGTTTTACTTTGAATATTGTTGTCTATAACTGCTGCTAATAAGTTATGTGATTTTTCTATAGCCGAAAAGTCTCCTGTAAAATGTAAATTAATATCTTCCATTGGAAGCACTTGCGAATAACCGCCTCCTGTTGCTCCTCCTTTTATTCCAAAAACTGGCCCTAGAGAAGGTTCTCTTAACACCACTGTTGTTTGCTTTCCTAATTGATTTAATCCTTCAGACAGTCCAATAGACATTGTTGTTTTTCCTTCTCCTGCTGGAGTCGGAGATATTGCCGTTACTAAAACAAGATTACTCTTTTTTACTTTTTCATGATCAATAATAGTATGTGGTAATTTAGCTTTGTATTTACCATACATATCTATATCGTTGCTGTTTAATCCTAATTTTTTAGCAATTTCACTGATGTGCTTTAATTCTATTTTTTTGGCAATGTCTAAATCTGTCATCGGTATTGTTTTTTTGGTTTTTGAAGATAGTATTTTTATCTCGATTATTTCTATTTTATTTACCCTCCTATTGTAATCATGCTTCTATTTTTAGAGTGTAATTGAGGTGTTTTTAATTTTTCTAAAGTATTCATACCGCCTCTTACTTTTAATTTTGCTGTTATAGATTCTTGAATTATTGCTGTTATATCCTTACCTGAACGCAATGCTGTAAGTAAATCGGACTCTGAGTTTGAAAACAAGCAATTTTTAAGTTGTCCGTTTGCTGTTAATCGTAGCCTATTACAAGAATCGCAAAATGGATTTGTTACAGAGCTTATAATTGCAAAAGATCCTTTGTAATTTTTAATCCCATAATTTTTAGAGGTATCATGTAATGCATCTTCAAGACGCGTTACATTTAAAGCTGGAAATGTTGCAAAAACAGTATTCATAATAGCATCTAAAGACACCATTTTTTTAAGATTCCATTGATTGCCATCAAAAGGCATAAATTCTATAAAACGAACTACAATAGGAAGCTCTTTTGTTAGATTAATAAAGTCGATGATTTCATTATCGTTAAAATCTTTTATTAATACTACATTTACCTTTACATTAAATCCTTCTTTAACAAGAAGTAAAATATTATCGTATACTTTTTTAAAGTAATCTCTTCGGGTAATTTGTTTAAATTTTTCTCTATCTAGAGAGTCTAAGCTAACATTAATATTATTAATGCCGTAAGTTTTAAACGTCTGGATATATTTGTCTACTATTATAGCATTAGTGGTTATCGCTAGTGCTACGGGTAATGTTGCTAATTTTTCTAAAATTATAGGGGCATCTTTTCTAACCAAGGGTTCTCCTCCTGTTAACCTTATTTTTGTAACACCATGTGCTACAAATGTTTTTGCAATGGTATAAATTTCTTCGGGCGTCATTAAATGCGCTTTTGGAGATAGTTTAATACCTTCTGCAGGCATACAATATGTACATCTTAAATTACAGCGCTCTGTAAGAGAGATGCGCAAATATTGGTGTGCTCTTCCAAAAGTATCGGTTAATATGTTTTGGTCTTTATTCATGAATCGTGTCTTGCGCCCTTAAAAATTCTGAAAACATGCAGTAAAGAAGGAAATATTGCATCCATGGATTCTTTTGCTCCATTGGTAGAGCCTGGTAATGCTAGTACTAATGTATCTTTAAATGTTCCTGCAACACTACGCGACAGCATAGAATATGGCGTTCTATCTTGCCCATAACTTCTAATGGCTTCTTCTATTCCTGGAATGTTTCTATCTAACAATGGTTGTAATGCTTCTGGAGTAACATCTCGCTTAGACAAGCCTGTACCACCTGTATATATAATTAAATCTACTCCTTGTTCTTGATAGTGTTTTGCTTTGTCTTGAATACTTTCTTTTTCATCTGGAATAACAATATAATCTGCAATTGCTACATTACTTTCTTCTAGCTTTTTTATAATCGCTTTTCCTGCTTTATCTTCTTTTTGTCCAGCAGAAATTGTATCTGAACAGACAATTACTGCTGCAGTGATGTCTTTTCTAAAACGGTCTTTAAAATCGGACTTCCCTCCTTTTTTTGATAATAATTTAATTTGATGTATTTCTATGCCTTTATCTATAGGTTTTAGCATATCGTACATATTTAGCGCAACTATACTTGCGCCATGCATGGCTTCTACCTCAACGCCTGTTTTATAAATCGTTTTTATTGTGCATAGCACAGTTATTTCTAAGCCATTAATGTTATAGTCTATTCCAGTATACTCAATAGGTAGTGGGTGACAGTCTGGTAATAATTCTGGTGTTTTTTTTACGCCTAACAACCCTGCTGCTTTACTCATAGCAAATACATCCCCTTTCGGAACTGTTTTTTCTAAGATAGCTGTAATTGTTTCTTGTTTACTTACACGAACTATTGCTTGTGCTGTTGCAATGCGGAGTGTATTGGTTTTATGTGTAATATCTACCATTTGTAATTATCTATTATCTTAATGTGCTTCTTTTGTAATTAACAACAAGTTATGAATTTGCTTTCCATTGGTGCGTATTGTCTTCAAAAATCTCTTTTCCAAAAACTGGCACTTGTGTTTTTATTTCTTCTACAATGTATTCTATTGCTTTAAAAACTTCTTTTCTTCTTGGAGAAGATACAAATACAAACAAACACAATTCTCCTGCTTTTACATGCCCTAAACTGTGGTATATATGCATACATGTTAGGTTAAATTTTTCGAAAGTAGCTTCACGTATTTCGTGAAATTTTTTATTTGCCATATCTTCATAAGCAGTGTATTCTATAGAGGCTACAACACGGCCATCTACTTCGTCTGCTCGTACTTGTCCTAAAAAAATATCATGCGCACCTATTGTTGTTTTAGATTGGTGTTTAGCAATAGAATTACCTATAAACTCAGCAGAGATAGGCCCTTGTATAAATACGTTTTTCGCTTTTTTATGTTCTTTCATCTTTTATGTAACTTTTGTAATATTTAATGCCTCTTCTAAACTTGAAGCGCCTTCTGTTAAACTGTAACAATTTGTAATATGGTATTGTTGCAATAATGCTACGGCTTTTTTACTTCGCATTCCAGATTGACAGAATAATATGTTTTCTTTTATAGGGTTAATGCTATGTATATGCTCTTTTAACTGACTTAATGGAATATTAATACAATTAACAGCTTTAATTTTAGGTAATTCGTGTGCTTCTCGTACATCTATAAATTGTACATTTTTCTTTTGCAGCACTTCTGCTATAGTAATCTCTATTGTTTTTGTTTTACAACTAAATTCTAATGCCTGCTTTTGAAATTGAGTAATAACTTTATCGTAGTTTGCTTCCTCGCTTTTTTGAATGCTAATGGTATGAGATTGCATTGTTAATGCATTGTAATATAATATTTTTCCAGATAGCACATGCCCTATTTTTAATAGAATTTTTAAGGCTTCGTTTGCTTGCATGGCTCCTATAATTCCTGGTAAGACTCCTAAAACACCTATTTCTGAGCAATTAGGGATTGCATTTGCTTTAGGGTAATTTGGAAACAGACAACGATAGCTAGGTCCGTTTTTATAATTAAAAACAGCAACTTGCCCTTCAAACTTATAAATAGCTCCATATACTAATGGTTTTTTAGTAATGATAGAGGCATCGTTTATTAAGTAACGGGTATTGAAATTATCGGTTCCGTCAATGATAAGATCATATTTTTCAAACAGAGTAATAACATTAGTAGTTGTTAGCTTTTCTGTATAGGCATGGATTGTTATGGTATCGTTTAAATCTTCAAGTCGTTTTTTTGCTGCCAACGCTTTATATTTTCCCAAAGAAGAAGTTCCATATAATACTTGACGTTGTAAATTAGACTCATCTACAACATCATGATCTATAATACCTAAAACACCAATTCCTGCAGCACATAAGTATTGCAGAATAGGGCATCCTAAACCTCCTGCACCGACTACCAATACCTTAGAGTCTAAAAGTTGTTGTTGTCCTTTAGCTCCTATTCCTGGTAATATAATATGTCTGTTATATCTAGTCATGCTTCTCTATTTTTTATCCTCCAGCAAAAGGTGGTAACAATGCTAATTCTCCAGAAGATAAAAGGGTCTCTTTTGTAATTAACTTTTGGTTTTGTGCTATTTGAAAATCTTTATCTTTTAATATTGGGTATTTATTATATAATGTTTCTAAAAACTCTACTACTGTAGTTCCTTCTTCATTAATAATTTCTTCTTCACATTTAGTGACCTCAGCCAACATTCCAAAATATTTAACTGTTAGTTGCATGGTTTATCTCTTTTAATTCTATTGGTGTATTTACATTTGTTGTATGTATTGCTAAAGCTTTATCTAATACTATTGTTTTAGTCTTTAACTGCCTAGTTAATACTTTTAATCGTCTCTCACCTTGTTCTAATAGTGTAAAACAGGTGTCTTTACATTGTTTTTTATACAATGCTATCAGCGGCATTATTTTATTATTACTTTCTATTTGAACACAGTTTATAGTTTTATCCGAAGCATTTATTAATGCATTTAAAACAGAGGTGCTTATTAATGGAATATCGCAACTCAATACTAAATTCTCTTCAGTTTTAGAATAATACAAACCTGTATACAACCCTGCTATTGGTCCGCTATTAGGAATCAAATCCTCAACACGTTTTTCCGCAAACACATCATGTTCAGGATTATTACTTACTATAATAATTTCTGATACTATAGGCTCTAAAGCATTAATAACATGTTGTATAAAAGGTTGTTTATTGTATACTATTAGTCCTTTATCTTCCCCCATTCTAGTACTTTTCCCTCCCGCTAGAATAATTCCTGTAATATGCTGTTTTTCCGCTTTCATTTATACTATAAATAATTTAAAAGATGCTAGCACTAACACAAAAGCAAGTAAATATCTTAAATGTTTATTATTAAATTTTTTACTTCCATAATAGCCTCCTAAAAACCCTCCTATTAATGCAAAAAGCACAAATAAAATGGTCTCTTTTGGTAAAGATGCTCCACTACTTAATTGGCCTACTAATCCTGAAGCTGAATTTACCCAAATAAATAAAGCTGAAACAGCAGCTGCTTCTTTCATTTTACCCCAATGAAATAATAGTATAACTGGGCTTAAAATAATACCTCCTCCTATTCCTATTAATCCAGAAAAGAAGCCTATGATAGCTCCAACTATTATGCCTTCCCATATTTTAATGTTTTTTACAGTCGATTGCTCACGTCCAAAAACATTCATTATTTTTAAAATGGCAAATATTAATAGTAATGCCAGAATTTTTTTATAAATAGAAGCATCAATTGTAAGCCTTCCTCCTACAAATGCCATGGGAATAGAAGCTATTGCGAAGGACATAAATAGTTTTTTATTAAAATATCCTGCTTTATAGTAATGGTAAAATGCTATCCCTGCAACAAATAAATTTAACAATAGTGCTGTAGGTTTCATAATCTCTGGCGCAAACGAAAATAATGCCATGAGTGCTAAATAACCACTTGCTCCTCCATGACCAACACTAGCATATAGAAACGAAATGATAGGTAAGCAAACTATAAAAACCAAATATGTCGTTATGTCTGGCATTAAAATATATTTATCTCTAAAAGTTGTTTATCTAAATACTCCCAGCAGTTTTTATTAATAGTATCAAAAGCATCGATTAGCGCTTTCCCATGTGGGGTTAACGTTGAGCCTCCTCCATCTTTGCCTCCTACGTTTGTAATTATTACTGGTTTTTTGGCAGATTTATTAACAGCATCAAGAAGAGTCCAGGCTTTTTTGTAAGACATTCCCATAGCTTTGGCGCCTTTAGACAAAGACCCCGTTTCTTCAATAGCTTTTAGCAAACGTACACGTCCTTCTCCTATAAGCACTTTGTCTCCTGCTTCAATCCATATTCTACTTTTTATTTTATACTCCATAATGACATTATTTAATGAGGAAAATGTATTACTTCTACCGTATCACCTATAGCTATAATATTTAAGTTTTCTGGTACATATACAAATGCATTAGCTAAGGCAAATGTTTGTAACATTGCAGAGCTTTGTCCTTCTAAAATAGAAACTTCTCCAGCGTTATAAATTGCTTTTAAAAATTGACTACGGTCTCCTTTTTTTATAAAAGATGATGCTGATTTTTCTTTAGATTGTTTCAATTTAAAATTACTTGCTCCAGATCTATTTTGTAATGCTGGGTATACATAAATATAAAAACAGCTTAATGCAGCAGCTGGGTTTCCTGGCAATGCAAAAACAGAAGTATTATTTCTTTCTCCAAAATATAATGGTTTACCAGGTTTCTGTTTTACTTTATAAAACACCTCTTTTACTTTTAATTCTCCTAAAGCCTTCCCTACAAAATCATAATCTCCAACTGAAATACCTCCGGTAACTAAAACAACATTGCTTTTTGAAATTGCAGACTCCAGAGTTTTCACAGTTTCTTCATACACATCATTAACTCGGTATATTTGCATGTCTGTAAAACCAGATTTAAGTAATGCGCTTTGCAGCATTATCGTATTACTCTCAAATATTTTTCCGTAAGTTAAAATGTCTCCTGCTTCTGTAAGCTCATTTCCTGTAACAATAATTGCTATAGTAGGCTTCTTAAACACTAAAGCCTTTGTAATTCCTAAAGTTGCTAAAAAACCTATAGCGGCAGGTGTTAAACATGTTCCTTTTTTTAAAGCTACAGCTCCTTTTTTTACTTGTTCTCCTTTTGGGCGAATATTTGCTTCTGCAGTGACTTTATTAGTTAGTATTATACTATTCTCGTTAGAAACAACTTTTTCCTGCATCATTACTGCATTTGCAGAATCTGGAACAGCTGCCCCTGTAAAAATCCTAACTGCTTCACCTATTTTTAAATTTGGGTTACAACTATCTCCTGCTTTTGTTTCACCAATAACCTTATAGTTTTCAGAGTCATGCATATTAAGGGCATAGCCATCCATTGCAGATTGTCTAAAAGGCGGCATATCTATGGGAGAAATAACATCTTCTGAAAGATAATACCCTATACAGTCTATCAAAAACCGTTCTTGAGTCGTTGTCGCATTCGTTTTATTAAAAACAAGTTCCTTAGCTTTTTCTACGCTAATCATTATTACAAGATTTTATACTCTAAAATAGAGCTATTATCGTTATTTCCAAACAAATATAGCGATATGTTTTTTCTTATATATGATTAATATCATGTTAAAAAAGAGTAACTTTCATGTTATTTGTGTATCAATCTTTAACAAAAAACAATGTCTGTAAAAAGTTATTTAGCACATCCGTATGAGGGCAAAAAAAAGGAACTCATAGAAACACTCTCTCAAATTAATGAATGTGATGTTATCCCTGCAGAAAACAAAGACATTCTAATAGTAGTTACTGAAACAGAAACTAGGGAAGACGAAGATATTTTAAAACAAAAACTAGAAACCATAAGTAGCTTAAAACTACTAACTATGGTTTCAGGATTTAACACAACTAAAACAAACTAACATATGTATACTTCTTTAACTAATAGACGAAGTTTTATTAAAAAAATGGCAACACTTTCTGCAATGACAGCAGCAGCGACCATGTTTCCAGGTATTATGTTTGCTAGCGAACAAGAAAAAGGATTACCAAAAGGCGGTAATTTAGATTGGAAAAAGGCTCCATGTAGGTTTTGCGGGGTAGGTTGTGGCGTTTTAATTGGTGTAGAAAATGGTAAAGCAGTAGCCGTAAAAGGAGATCCTAAATCTACAGTAAACAAAGGCTTATGTTGTGTAAAAGGTTATCATTCTGTAATGTCTATGTATGGAAAAGACCGTTTAACAAAGCCTTTGGTTAAAAAAAACGGAAAATATGTAGAGACTTCAATGGAAGAAGCATTAGACTTAATTGCTTCAAAAATGAAAGACACCATAAAAGACCATGGTAAAGATGCAGTCTCTATTTATGGTTCTGGTCAATGGACTATTCCAGATGGTTATGTTGCTTCTAAACTTTTTAAAGGTTGCATAGGTACTAACAATGTTGAAGCCAATGCTCGTTTGTGTATGGCAAGTGCGGTAACGGGGTTTTTAACATCTTTTGGAATAGATGAACCTATGGGTTGTTATGAGGATATAGATCATGCAGATGTATTTGTACTATGGGGAAATAACATGGCAGAAATGCACCCCGTTTTATTCTCTAGGTTATTAGACCAACGACTTAAAAGAGGTGTGAAAATTATAGATTTTGCTACTCGTACAACACGTACAAGTATGGCAGCCGATAAATCTATTTTATTTTTACCCCAAACTGATTTAGCTGTTGCTAATGCTATTTGTTATGAAATTATAAAAAATGGTTGGGTAAATAAATCCTTTATTGAAAAACATTGTAATATCAAAAAAGGGATTACAAACATGGGCTACGGCTTAGAAGACAACTATAAATTTAAAGACAAGCCAGAAGGGATAAGTTTTGAAGAATACAAAACCTTTTTAGAGGATTATGCTCCTGAGAAAGTAGAAAAAATATCAGGTGTTTCTGCTAAAGATATTAAATACATGGCCGCTTATTATGGTGATCCTAACAAAAAAGTAATGTCGCTATGGTGTATGGGCCCTAACCAGCACAGTAGAGGCACTTGGATGAATAACTTAATTTATAACATTCACTTATTAACAGGTAAAATCTCTACACCTGGTAATAGCCCCTTCTCATTAACAGGGCAGCCTTCTGCCTGTGGTACTGTTAGAGAAGTTGGTACACTAACCCATAAACTACCTCATGGGGTGGTTATGAATAAAGAACATAGAGAATTTGCTGCAAAAATATGGGATGTTCCTGTTGAAAATATAGATCCAAAACCAACCTACCATACGGTTGAAATGTTTAGAGCATTAGATAGAGGCGATATCCGTTTTATGTGGATACAAGTAACCAATCCAATGGTAACTATGCCTAAATTAAAACGCTATAGAGATGCAACAAAAAAAGAAGGCAGATTTATTGTAGTGTCAGACATTTACCCTACTCCAACCACAGATATAGCCGATGTTATTTTACCATCTGCAATGTGGGTAGAGCGCGAAGGGATGTATGGCAACTCAGAACGTAGAACACAGTACTTTGAGCAAATGGTACAGCCACCAGGAGAAGCCATGAGCGATACTTGGCAATTAATTGAAGTAGCCAAACGCATGGGGTTTGAAAAACAGTTTTACTATAACGAGGACACCCATATTGAAGAAATATATAATGAATACCGTAAGCATCACGATAATAAAAAACATAATATGGCGCCTTTAAAGGTTTTAAAATCTCAACCAGGTGCAATGTGGCCATACGTAGAAGGAAAATCTACACAATGGCGTTTTAACTCTAAGTACGACCCTGCATGTAGCAATGGAGAAGCCTTTCATTTTTATGGAAAAAAAGATGGCAAAGCTATTATTTGGCAACGTCCTTACGAGCCTGCTGCAGAGTCTCCAGACTCAGAGTATCCTTATTGGTTATGTACTGGACGTGTAGTAGAACACTGGCATACTGGCTCTATGACGCGTAGAATTCCTGTATTGCATAAAGCAATGCCACACAGTTATGTAGAGCTTAACCCAGAAGATGCTAAACGTCTGCAAATTAAAACTGGAGACCGTGTAAAATTAACAACCAGACGAGGGGAAATAACACTACCTGCTGCTATAAATGAAAGAGGTGTACCAGCACCTATGCAAGTGTTTGTTCCTTTTTTCGATGAAAATATGTTAATTAACGACATTACTTTAGATTCGTTTTGTCCAATTTCTAAAGAACCAGATTATAAAAAATGTGCTGTTAAAGTAGAAAAAGCTTAGGTTATGAGAAAACGGTTAGGTATCATATCATTATTTGTAATTCTATTTATAGCTTTTATTGTTGTTTGGAATTACAGTTATTACCAAGGTCAAGAAGAAGCCTATGTTCCTATAGAAAACAATAGGCCGATTCCTATTATTCCTTCAGAATCTGGAGTTTTTGAACGTTCTGAATACGCTTTAGATTATGTAAATATGCCCGTTGATGAAAATCATCAACGCAGCATGAAAACCTATTATAACAATAGAGCTTTTTATGGCGCACCTCCTAGCATTCCTCACACAGTAGAAAGTGAACGAAACATGGGAGAAAATAGTTGCTTAAAATGTCATGAAAATGGCGGATTCTCGGCTAAGTTTAACGCTTATGCTCCCGTTACTCCGCACCCAGAAAAAATTAATTGTCGTCAATGCCATGTTCCAGAAAAAACGACAAGCTTATTTAAAGGCACTAATTTTAAAAAAGGAACAATACCATTAGTAGGTGTAAATAATGCTTTAGATGGTAGCCCGCCTGTAATACCTCATCAATTACAATTACGCGAAAACTGTTTAGCATGTCATGCAGGACCTGCTGCCCCTAAAGAAATTAGAGTTACACATCCAGAGCGTATTAATTGCCGACAATGTCATGTTCCTAATAATAAAGTAACAGAAGATATAGGCACATTTATAAGAAAATTTGAAACTAATGAATAATCATCGTCATATACAACTTTTTGGTTTTTGCATCATAATGCTTCTTATTACTTCTTGTAAACATCAAGAACATGAATATCATAGCATTACAGATAAAATTGAAGCCGAAAGCAAAAACTATCAAGGTATTTCTACTTCTTCTGAAAAATATATAGGAAATATGGAATTGGTAGAAGTCTCCGAAAACGGAATAACATTTTTAATACCAGAAAGAACAGGAGAAATAAAATCTTATAAATGTACAGAGTGCCACACTAAACCTCTGGCACAAATGCAAAGTAAAGACCTTAAAAAGGCACACTGGAATATAAAATTAAACCATGCAAATATTAACACCATGAATTGTGTTACATGCCACGATGGCAATAACCCCGATAATTTAAAAAGTTTAACAGGAACGCCAATCCATTTTAATAAAAGTTATAAGTTATGTGGTCAATGTCATCAAAAACAACAAAAAGATTGGGTTGGTGGTGCTCATGGTAAACGAATAGAAAGCTGGGCTACTCCAAGAGCATCTATGACTTGTGTTAATTGCCACAATCCACACTCTCCTGGATTTGAAACAAAATGGCCTGCAAGATTTAATACTCAAAAAATTAAAGAACGAAAATAATTAGGTATGAGCGAAAACAAAAAAAAATGGTTTACTCTAAACCTAAACAGCAAACATAAACAAACTTCAAGCTCTTGTGGTTGTGGAAAAAACTCTGGTAGTTGTACTTCGGAAAAATCACTAAGCAATGAAGATTTTATAGAAGCTGCTTCTAATGCTGCAATTGGAGAAGAGAGACATAAAGATGGTTTTGATCAAGTATTCGACGTAAAAATGGATCGTAGATCTGCCTTTAAAAAACTTACAGCTAGTTTGTTAATTGGAGCGGGTGCAGCCTCTTCATGTACTAGTATTGTATCTAGTGATGAAACTAAAGAAAAAGCGCAAATAGATTGGGAAGAGCAGTTTAAAGGAAACTATAAACTGATGACGGATGACGAAAAGAAAGCTACTGTAAACAGACTGGTACGTTCGTACCAAATTAGAACAGGAAAAACATTAAATATGTCTTCTAAAAATGCTGAAGAAGATGTACTCTTTGGATATGCCTTTAACATTTCAAAATGTCAAGGCTATATGGACTGTGTAAGTGCCTGTGTTGAAGAAAATAATCAAGATAGGAATTCACAAATGCAATACATTAGAATTCATGAAATGAAAGATGGTAAAGGCTTCAATTTTAATGAAGCTGATGATAATTATTATCATGAAGTTCCAGCAGAAGGTCATTTTTACATGGGTACACAATGCTTCCATTGCGATAATCCACCATGTGTTGAGGTTTGCCCTGTACAAGCAACTTGGCGAGAAAAAGATGGTCTTGTTGTAGTGGACTACGACTGGTGCGTTGGTTGTAGGTATTGTATGGCAGCCTGTCCTTACGATGGCAGACGTTTTAATTGGAGTAAACCAGAAGTTCCAGAAAACGAAGTCAATAAAAACCAACACTACTTAGGAAATCGTTTACGTAAAAAAGGAGTCATGGAAAAATGTACTTTTTGTGTACAACGCTCAAGAGCTGGTAAAAACCCTGCATGTGTAGAAGCTTGCCCTACTGGCGCACGTATTTTTGGGAATCTTTTAGATCCTAACAGTACAATTAGATGGGTCTTAGAAAACAAAAAAGTATTCAGATTAAAAGAAGATTTAGGTACAGAACCAAAGTTCTGGTACTTCATGGACTAAAATATATACAATGAAACAACTTAAAGTTTTTACAAGTTTAGTAAAAGATAGTTTAAGCACTATAACACAAGGTTCCAAAAGATACCATGTATGGATGGCTTTTTTAACTTTTGTAATGTTAATAGGTATGTATTGTTATTCTATACAACTAGAACATGGTTTAAGTGTTACAGGAATGACCGATAGAGTTAGCTGGGGCCTGTATATTTCTAATTTCACATTTTTAGTAGGTGTAGCGGCGGCGGCAGTAATGCTCGTTATGCCAACTTATGTTTTAAAAGATATCGATTTTAAACAAGCTGTGCTTATTGGAGAGGGACTAGCTGTTGCTGCATTAATTATGTGTTTAGCTTTTGTTGTTGCAGATATGGGAGGCCCTTCTGTATTATGGCATATGATTCCTGGATTTGGTGTTTTTAACTTCCCTAACTCAATGCTTACTTGGGATGTTATTGTACTTAATGGGTATTTATTTTTAAACATTACAATTCCTTTTTACATCTTATTTAGACATTATCAAGGCAAAGAATCTAAAAAAAGTATTTATGTTCCAGGAGCAATATTATCTGTTTTTTGGGCTGTAGGGATTCACTTAGTAACAGCTTTTTTATATCAAGGCTTACAAGCAAGACCATTTTGGAACAATGCGTTATTAGGACCTCGTTTTTTAGCATCTGCTTTTGCTGCAGGACCAGCTTTAATAATATTAGTACTAGCTATAATTAGATCTTTTACTGCTTTTAAAATTAAAGACAAAACCATAAAAAAAATAGCAATGGTAGTTACTGTTGCAGCACAAATAAACATTATCATGTTAGTCTCTGAGTTGTTTAAAGAATTCTATGCGCCTACACACCATAGTGAAAGTGCTTATTATTTATTTTTTGGACTAGATGGTAAAACAGCCTTACTACCTTGGATATGGACTGCAATTTCTTTAAATGTTTTAGCAACTGTAATTTTAACTTTCCATAAACTTCGTAACAACTTAAAGGTACTATACTTTGCCTGTTTTATCTTGTTTATTGCTATATGGATAGAAAAAGGGTTCGGGCTAATTGTGCCAGGTTTCATCCCAGGACCTTATGGAAAAATAGCCGAGTACACACCTACTGGAATAGAAATAGGAGTTACATTAGGAATATGGGCTATGGGCGCTTTAGTGTTTACTGTTTTAGCTAAAACAGCTATTGGTATAGAAACCGGGAAATTAAGGTATAAAAAGAAGTAAAGTCGTTTATCTAATAAAAAAACTCGTTATGCATTATAACGAGTTTTTTTATTAAACCATTCAAATATCTTATCTGTAAAATGCTTGTGTTGTATTTTTATCTCGAATACTCTCACGCATATCGTTTAAATTCAACTCCTCAATATCAACTTATCTTTGTTGAAAATCAAGAATTAGTCAAGGCATATTATCCATTTTAATTAAATATATTATAAATACAGTATTACTCTTATTCCTACTGTATCTTTAATCTAAGATAGATAAATTTATATACAACCATAATTATGTGCTTTTCCTTAACTATAAGATAAATTCATTTAAAAATTAGCAAACCTATTTATATTTACTACATTTGTTTTGTAAACTTTAGGAGTAGCTAGATATCTAGTTTGAGACATATCCTTAGAACCTGATTTGGTTAATACCAGCGTAGGGAAAAGTTACAGTATGTATTACTGCACTTTTTATTATTCTAAATACTTCTCGTTTACATTATTTATAAAATTGATTTCTAAATTTATTAGATACTATTTTTAATACAAATGATAACTGTAAACATAAACCAAAAACAACACCAAGTCGTTAAGAATACTAGTTTAAAAACATTGCTAACACAATTAGACATTACTAGTACAGGTATTGCTGTAGCAATTAATAATACTATTATTAGTCAAGACGATTGGGACATACAAAAACTCCAACAAAACGATACTATTTTAATTATAACAGCAACTCAAGGCGGCTAAAACTACTATTTTAATATGAAGAAAAAAGATACTGCTCCAAAACAAGATGGAGTTACAAGACAACCCTTTCCTAACTCAAAAAAAATATATATTCCTGGAAAGATATATCCAAATATTAACGTTGCCATGCGAGAAATAGCATTAAGTGACACCGTAGACTCTATAACTAAAAAGCGTACTCCAAATGAACCCGTTACGGTGTACGACACCTCTGGACCTTATACAGATCCTAACAAAGAAATAAATGTGCATAATGGTATAGAACGTATTAGAAATCAATGGATTTTAGATCGTGAAGATGTTGAGGAATTACATGCTTTTTCTTCCAATTATTGTAATGAACGCTTAAACGATTCTAGTTTAGATCATTTACGTTTCAATTTAAAACACAAGCCTAAAAAAGCTAAAAAAGGAAAAAACGTTTCGCAAATGCATTATGCGAGGCAAGGTATTATAACCCCAGAAATGGAGTATGTGGCTATTCGCGAAAATCAGCGTATAGATGAAATGACACGTTTATCTAAACAACACCCTGGGCAAGATTTCGGCGCAAATATTCCTTCAAAAATAACTCCAGAATTTGTTAGAGAAGAAATTGCTAGAGGGCGTGCTGTAATTCCTTCAAACATTAATCATCCAGAAGCTGAACCTATGATTTTAGGTCGAAATTTTCTTGTAAAAATTAATGCTAACATTGGTAATTCGGCAACAACATCTTCTATAGAAGAAGAAGTAGAAAAAGCTGTTTGGGCCTGCCGTTGGGGTGCAGATAATATTATGGATTTATCTACAGGAAAAAACATTCATGAAACTAGAGAGTGGATTATACGAAACTCTCCTGTCCCAATAGGTACTGTGCCTATTTATCAAGCTTTAGAAAAAGTAAATGGAGTTGCCGAAGATTTAACTTGGGAGATTTTTAGAGATACTTTAATTGAGCAAGCTGAACAAGGTGTAGATTATTTTACAATTCATGCTGGTGTACGTTTACGCTATGTACCAATGACTGCAAAACGTATTACAGGTATTGTCTCTCGTGGTGGTTCTATTATGGCAAAATGGTGTTTAGCGCATCATAAAGAAAGTTTTTTATATACTCATTTTGAGGAGATTTGTGAAATTATGAAAGCTTACGATGTTGCCTTTTCATTAGGAGATGGACTTCGCCCTGGTTGTATTGCAGATGCTAATGATGAAGCGCAATTTGCTGAGTTAGAAACTTTAGGAGAATTAACAAAAATTGCATGGAAACACGATGTGCAAACCTTTATTGAAGGCCCTGGACACGTACCTATGCACATGATAAAAGCCAACATGGATAAGCAATTAGAAGCATGTGGTGAAGCGCCTTTTTATACATTAGGTCCTTTAACTACAGATATTGCCCCAGGTTACGACCATATTACTTCTGGTATTGGTGCAGCCATGATTGGTTGGTATGGTACAGCAATGTTATGTTACGTAACACCAAAAGAGCATTTAGGCTTACCTAATAGAGACGATGTAAGAACTGGTGTAATTACTTATAAGTTAGCAGCTCATGCCGCAGATTTAGCAAAAGGACATCCAGGGGCACAACATAGAGATGATGCTTTAAGTAAAGCGCGTTTTGAATTCCGTTGGGAAGACCAATTTAATCTAGGGCTAGATCCAGAATTAGCTCGCGAATACCATGACGAAACTTTACCAGCAGAAGGTGCTAAAATTGCACATTTCTGTTCCATGTGTGGCCCTAAATTTTGTTCTATGAAAATATCTCAAGAGGTACGTGATTTTGCTGCCGAAAATGAAATAAAAGATGATGAAGTCTTTGCAAAAGGAATGGAAGAAAAATCTAAAGAGTTTAAAGACAAAGGAAGCGAAGTTTATTTATAAAAAATGATTGTTCTTATAGCCCCAGAAAAAGATATTGAAAATGAAATTTTAATTCTGACTCAACTTTTTGAGTCAGGATTAGAATATTATCATTTTAGAAAACCAAACAAATCTTATCAAGAACATTGTGAGTATTTAGAGGCCATAGACCCTAAATATCATAATAGGATTGTAGTACATTATTTTCATGAATTAATAAATAAATACAATTTAAAAGGGATTCATTTTCAAGAACAAAAAAGAAGAGACCATATAGATAATCCAGGTCATTATTTTAAAGACCTAAATCTATTCGGTAAAACCATTAGCTCTTCTTTTCACGAACCAAAAGAATTAGAAGACTGTTATTTTGAGTTTGATTATCATTTACTAAGCCCAGTTTTTTCCTCAATATCTAAACAAGGATATAAAGGCAAAGGTTTTAATGTTAATTATATAGATAAATTAATAATTGGCATGGGTGGAATCAACGCAAATACCATAGCAAAAACAATGGAGTTAGGGTTTAAAGGTGTTGGAGTTTTAGGTGGAGTTTGGAATACTAATAATCCAGTTGAAAGCTTTATAGAATTAAAAAAGGAATACCATAAAATTGAACGTTAGACCTAACATATTAACTATAGCAGGATTCGATCCTTCTAACGGAGCGGGGTTAACAGCCGATGTAAAAACATTTGAAACTTTAAAATGTTATGGATTGTCGGTTTGTACAGCTAATACCGTTCAAGATGATCAATCATTTCAAGCTTGTCACTGGATGCCTGTAGAGCAAATAACAGCCCAAATAGAGGTTTTACTTAATCGCTTTCAGGTTGATGTAGTAAAAATTGGAATTGTAGAACGTTTTGAAGTATTGAATACAATTATTAATCTAGTTTTAAAATATAATTCTAAGACAAAAATTGTTTTGGACCCTATTTTAAAATCGAGTTCTAATTTTCAGTTCAATTCAATTTTAGATTTAGACAATATTTTAGAAAAAATATACTTACTAACACCTAATTATAACGAAATCAAAGAGCTATATCCTAACAAAAGCTTAGACGAAACTATCCAATTAATTTCATCTAAAACCAACGTATTTTTAAAAGGCGGACATCGACCAAATAAATTAGGAAAAGACGAGCTATATACTAAAGAAGGGAAAACGTTTGTATTTAACCCTAAGTTACTTAATTGTTCAGAAAAACATGGTAGTGGTTGTGTGTTATCTTCTTCCATAGCAAGTTATTTAGCTTTAGGTTTTCCGTTATTAAAAGCATGTTATAGAGGCAAAAGGTGTACAGAGCAGTTTTTAAGTTCTAATAGAAGTCTTTTAGGATATCATTAAAAGAAATAATTATGATAAGCAAATTACAATACATATCGCAAGGAACCACGCCTCAAGAACATCTAGATAATATTCAGAAAGCTTGCACTTCTGGAGCAGAATGGATTCAGTTACGTTTAAAAGGTCTAGATGACAAAACCATACTTGAAACAGCAAGAAAGGCTAGAGAAATAACGACTCATTTTCAAACTAGATTAATTATAAACGATCATTATAAAGTTGCTATTGAAATTAAAGCAGATGGTATTCATTTAGGAAAAACTGATGCTTGCCCTTCTATGGTTAGAAAGAAATTATATTCTTGGCAAATAATTGGCGGAACAGCCAACACACAAGAAGATTGTAAGGAATTAATAGATAAAAAAGTAGACTATATAGGTTTAGGTCCTTTTAGATTCACGAAAACAAAAGATAATTTAAGTCCGGTTTTAGGAGAAAAAGGGTACTTAACAATACTAGAAGAATTAAATACAGATATTCCTGTAATTGCCATAGGAGGTATTACACAGAATGATGTATTAGATATATTAATTACCGGAGTATATGGTATTGCAGTATCTGGAGAAATTACTCGTAATTTTAATAGTATAACAACGTTTAAAGAAATTATAAATGGAGGTCCAACACAAGAGCAACGTTGGCAACCAGAAGAAAATAAAAAATAAGAATGTTACAAATAGCAAATAAAGAGTTTAACTCAAGGTTGTTTACAGGAACAGGCAAATTCAGTTCTTCTAAATTAATGAACGAAGCTTTAATAGCCTCAGAGAGTGAATTGGTAACAGTTGCATTGAAGCGGGTTGATATAGAAAATAATCAAGATGATATATTAACACATTTAAAACACCCAAGAATTAATTTATTACCCAATACTTCTGGAGTAAGAGATGCTAAAGAAGCGGTGTTTGCAGCTCAACTATCCAGAGAAGCTTTAGAAACAAATTGGATAAAATTAGAAATACATCCAGATCCTAAATATTTATTACCAGACCCAATAGAAACCTTAAAAGCAGCAGAGGAGCTTGTAAAATTAGGGTTTATTGTAATGCCTTATATTCATGCAGACCCTGTTTTATGCAAGCGATTAGAGGAAGTAGGAACGCAATGCGTAATGCCTTTAGGAGCACCTATTGGTAGTAATAAAGGCTTAAAAACATTAGAGTTTTTAGAAATTATTATAGATCAAAGTAATGTCCCTGTGGTGGTAGATGCAGGCATTGGCAGCCCTAGTCATGCCGCTCACGCTATGGAACTTGGTGCAGATGCTGTATTAGTAAATACAGCTATTGCGGTTTCGCAACACCCAGTAGAAATGGCTAAAGCTTTTAAAATGGCTGTAGAAGCTGGTAGAATGGCTTTTGAAGCTAAGTTAGCTCCTATAGTTCATAAAAAGGCTGAAGCTAGTAGTCCTTTAACTCGTTTTTTAAGTTAAAATGAATAATACTTTTAAAGACATATTTGACACTTATAATTGGGATGAAATTCTACAAAGTATTTTTTCTAAAACAGAAACAGATGTTTTACAAGCTTTAGACAATTCAAAACGTAACTTAGAAGATTTTAAAGCACTTATTTCGCCAGCAGCAAAACCATACTTAGAACAAATGGCCCAGTTGAGTAGGCAATTAACTAAAAAACGTTTTGGAAATACCATACAGATGTACTCTCCAATGTATTTAAGTAACGAGTGCCAGAACATTTGTACGTATTGCGGTTTTAGTATGACCAATAAAATTCCGCGTAGAACCTTAACTGATACCGAAATCTTAAAAGAGGTTGAATATATTAAGTCTAAAGGATATGACCATATTTTATTAGTTACTGGTGAAGCTAATAGAACAGTTGGTGTAGAATATATTAATAATGTATTACAATTAATTCGTTCACATTTTTCAAATATTACAATAGAGGTTCAACCTTTAAACCAAGAAGAGTATGAGCAGTTAATTGATAGTGGATTGTATGCCGTTTTAGTGTACCAAGAAACCTATCATAGAGACGAATATAAAAAGCATCATCCAAAAGGAAGAAAGTCTAATTTCGATTACAGATTAGACACTCCTGATCGATTAGGCAAAGCTGGTGTGCATAAAATAGGTCTGGGAGCTTTATTTGGTTTAGAAGATTGGAGAGCCGATAGTTTTTTTACAGCTTTACACTTAAAATATTTACAAAAAACCTATTGGAAAACAAAATACTCCATTTCATTCCCTAGGCTACGTCCCCACTCTGGAGGCTTAGAACCAAAAGTAGAGATGACAGATTCTGATTTGGTACAGTTAATTTGTGCTTACAGATTATTAGATGAAGATGTAGAACTTTCTATTTCCACTAGAGAAAGTGAACTGTTTAGAAATAACATTGTAAACATAGGTATTACCTCTATAAGCGCAGAATCTAAAACAAATCCTGGAGGTTATGCTGTAGAACCAAAATCGCTAGAACAATTTGAAATTTCGGACGAACGCTCTACCGAAGCCATAACAGCTATGTTAAAAACTCAAGGCTTAGAAGTTGTTTGGAAAGATTGGGCAAATAATTGGCAATAAAAAATAGTACACTTTACTAATTATGAAATTAACTAAAGAAGAACAACAGCATTACGATCGTCATTTAATTTTAAATGAGATTAGTATAGACGGGCAATTAAAGCTAAAAAGAGCTAAAGTTTTAGTTATTGGTGCTGGCGGACTTGGCTGTCCTGTATTACAGTATTTAACTGCTGCAGGTGTTGGTACTATTGGTGTTTTAGATGACGATATTGTTACTAAAAGTAATTTACAGCGCCAAATACTCTATACTTATAACGATATTGGTACTTTAAAAACAGATGCTGCCGTTAAGCGTTTACAACACTTAAACCCCTTTGTAGATTTTAAAACCTACTCGATACGGCTATCTAAAGACAATGCAATACCTCTTTTTAAAGAATACGATATTATTGTTGATGGAAGTGATAATTTCCCAACACGTTATCTAGTTAATGATGCAGCAATTATAACCAATAAACCTGTTGTGTTTGGTTCTATTTTTAAGTTTGAAGGTCAGGTTAGTGTATTTAACTATAAAAATGGTCCTACGTATCGTTGTTTATTTCCTAAACCACCCAAATCTAATGACGTTCCAAATTGTTCTGAAATTGGCGTTTTAGGTATTTTACCAGGCATAATAGGCTGTTTTCAAGCTAATGAAGTTATAAAGATAATTTGCAATATTGGAATGGTACTAACAGGTAGGCTTTTAACCTTTAATGCACTTAGTATGCAACAATTGCTTTTTTCATTCAAAAAAAACATAACAGCTACTATTACAAATCTAGATATTGATTATGATGTGTTTTGTGAAGTTCCAAAAGCTATTACAAAAATTACATTCGAACATTTAGAGACATTACCACACACTTATAATTTACTAGATGTTAGAGAGCATTGGGAACGTAAAGAACACCATATTGGTGGCCAACATATTCCTCTTGGAGAACTGCCTCATAATATTGATAATGTTTTACAAGATAAAGACTTAGTTGTGTATTGTAAATCGGGGGTACGTAGTATGGCTGCTATTAAAATTTTAAAACAATATGGGTTTAAAAAACAGCTTATAAGCTTATCCTTATTGTAACATAATAAATTATGTTTATGTAAAAAGCCCTTCAATTTCCTAAAGGGCTTTCAATTACATACGCAAGACTCAATCTTTTGATTTTTTTTTAAGTTAAGAGTCTAGCTATAGACATATCCAAATAAACAGACTCATTTAAAAAACTGGAATACTCTTTTTTAATTTAAATGATACTTTTTTAAACAAATAAAATCTGAATAAATATTGTTAAATACATTCTCTCTTTTATTATAAATTTTCCCATCTATTTTAATAGCACCACTTTGAAAATATGACAGCTTTTGTTCTAATTCTTTTATTTTATGATTAAGAAAATAAGATATAATTGAATCTTGATATTTCTCTGCAAGCCACATCGTTTTCGAATTTCCTTTATATTTATAAATACTTCTATACAACGGTTCTAGTCTTGAAAACTTAGAAAAAGTTTGTTTGCCTAAAGCATCCAAAATAATTTGATTGTTACGAGAAAGGACAAAATAAATTTTGGTGATATTATGTTTTACAATTAATGTATTTAATTCATCTAGTGTTTTAGTATTAGAAACAAAAGAGTTTGCAAGAGAAGTATAAAAATAGTTTTCTGAGGCGAACTTAGTATTTATAACTGTTTCTAAACAATCTGTTGGGCATAAAAGAAAAAGCGCTTTACGCATTATACTACAGGACTTGTATTTACAAATGGAAATGATGAATGATGCACATCAATTTTTAACTCTTCATCTATAAGTTTGTATCCAAATGTATATTCTACTTTTGCTTCTTCTCCATTTAAATCTGTAAAAAAGTAATTACCCATAGCAATAGCTCTTTTTTCCTCTAAAATAAATCCTGTATTTTCAAATCTTACCTTTGTCCAAGGTTGTATAGCAAAACCTTTATCTTCTGCACAAGCTCTATCATCACCTGCTATAAAATAAGACAACGCCTTAAGTTTTGTAGATCTAAATTGTTCTATTTCACACTTTGTTGGTTTAAATAAAACTACCCCATTTTCAAATGCATAACGCTCCTCTAGAAACGTTCTTGCATATTTAAGACATTCTTGTCTGTTATCTTTTAAGCTCCCTATTTTTACTACTCCATCTCCCCACTTTTTTTGTGACTCTAACACTTGTTCTTTTGATATCATAATTAGAAAATTTTAATTATTAATTAATTTTAAAAATTCATTTCGTTTTAAGTCTTCTTTAAAACAACCATCATATTCTATGGACTTGCAACAAAAAACTGGACAAAAAGAAGAGAGATTATGCTGCTAATTTTTGATTGTTCATTTCTGTTTCAAATTCTTCAATAGATTTTAAGCCTAAAGCCGTGTGTAATCTTTTTCTATTATACCAAGTTTCAA